>NZ_BMVN01000008.1:0-311563 GCF_014650735.1 Streptomyces canarius | reverse complement strand
GAGATCGCCGAGCAGGCCGCGTACTACGGCGACGGCTTCTTCCACAACAACATCTTCTGGCCCGCGGACCACACCAAGCGGATGGTGGAGTTCTACCGCAGCCGCTACGCCCACTACGGGCACGGCACGCCCGAGCAGGCCATCGTCGGACTGGGCGGGCAGGTGTTCATGCGGAAGAACTCGCAGGACGCGGTGCGCGAGTTCCGCCCCTACTTCGACAACGCCCCCGTCTACGGCCACGGGCCGTCGCTGGAGGACTTCAGCGAGCAGACCCCGCTGACGGTGGGCTCGCCGCAGCAGGTGATCGACAAGACGCTGTCGTTCCGCGAGTACGCCGGCGACTACCAGCGCCAGCTGTTCCTGATGGACCACGCCGGCCTGCCGCTGAAGACCGTGCTGGAACAGCTCGACATCCTCGGCGAGGAGGTCGTGCCGGTACTGCGCGAGGAGTTCGCCAAGGGACGCGGCGCAAACGTGCCCGAGGCACCGACCCACCAGTCGCTGCTCGCCGCCCAGAACACCCAGAACACGCAGGACGCGAAGAACACGCAGGACGCGCAGAAGAAGGAGGAGAGCAGCGTATGACCGAGCGTATGAAGGTGGTCGTGGTGTCGGCGGGGCTGAGTGTGCCCTCCTCCACCCGGCTGCTCGCCGACCGGCTCGCCGCCGCGGTCAACCGCGCGACGCCGGTGGACATCGAGGTGGTCGAGCTGCGCGACCTCGCCGTGGAGATCGCGCACAACTTCACCAACGGGTTCGCCGGCAAGGCGCTCGCCGCCGCGCAGGACGCGGTGACGCGCGCCGACGGCCTCATCGTGGTCACCCCGGTGTTCAGCGCCTCCTACAGCGGGCTGTTCAAGTCCTTCTTCGACGTGCTGGACAAGGACGCGCTGACGGGCAAGCCGGTCCTGATCGGCGCCACCGGAGGGACCGGCCGGCACTCGCTGGTGCTGGAACACGCCCTGCGGCCCCTGTTCGCCTACCTGCACGCCGTCGTCGTCCCCACCGGGGTCTACGCCGCCTCCGAGGACTGGGGCGCCGAAGGACTCGCCGAACGGACCGACCGGGCCGCGGCGGAACTGGCCGCGCTGATGCCGTTGGCTCCGCGGCGGGGGGAGGAGGCCGTTGTGCCCTTCGCCGAACAGCTCGCGGCGCTCCAGCGCTGACTTCGCCCACCCACCCGGCTCGGCCGGCCGAGAGGTCGCCGTCCCGGGTGGGTGCCGACTCGGCCGGCCGAGTGGGCCGGGGGGTTCGTCGGTTGCCCCTGTGACGGTGAGAGGCCGGTAAAAAGGGTGATCGTAGGTCCAGCGGGCCCGGCCGAACCACCGGCGGCCTTGGCAGACTGGGGATGTGCCCCAGACTGTGCTGCTCGCCGAAGACGACCGTGCCATCCGTCATGCCCTGGAGCGTGCCCTGACGCTGGAGGGGTACGAGGTGACGGCGGTCGCCGACGGCGTGGAAGCGCTGGCGCAGGCGCACCGCAACCCGCCGGACGTGCTCGTCCTCGACGTGATGATGCCGGGCATCGACGGGCTCCAGGTGTGCCGGGTGCTGCGCGCCGAGGGGGACCGCACGCCCATCCTCATGCTCACCGCCCTCGTGGAGACCGCCGACCGCATCGCGGGTCTGGACGCCGGCGCCGACGACTACGTGGTCAAGCCGTTCGACGTCGAGGAGGTCTTCGCCCGGCTGCGCGCGCTGCTGCGCCGTACCAGCCCGGTGCCCGTCCCCGGCGGGGGCGCGGAGGGCCCGGTCCGTGAGGCACCGGTGTCCTCCGACCGGCAGGTGGAGGCGGCCGGCCTGCGCATGGACCTCCAGGCCCGCCGGGCCTGGCGCGGCGAGCGCGAGCTGGAACTGACCCGTACCGAGTTCGAGCTGCTGGAACTGCTGGCGCGCAACGCCGGCATCGTGCTCGACCACTCCACGATCTACGACCGCATCTGGGGCTACGACTTCGGCCCCGGCTCCAAGAACCTCGCCGTCTACGTCGGCTATCTGCGCCGCAAGCTGGACGAGCCCGGCGCCCCCCAGCTGATCCACACCGTGCGGGGCGTGGGTTACGTGCTGCGGGAGGACTAGGTGGGCCGCCGGTGGCTGCCGGACCGGCCCCGGCCGAAGCTGGTCTCCCTGCGCACCACCTTCGCGGTCTCCTTCGCGGCCGTCACGGCCGCGGTCACGATCCTCGTCGGCATCATGTCGTACAACTCCGCCGCGCGGCTCGTCCGGGTGGACCAGCAGTCGGTGTTCACGCAGGTCGTGCAGGACGTCCGGGGCGAGGTGCGGCAGCACACGATGGGTCCGGAGGACTTCTCCTCCTCCCGGCCGGGGCACGACCTGGTCCGTCCCGCCCGCACCGACGTCCAGGTGCTCGGCGCGCAGGGGCAGATCATCGACCACGGCAGCCCGGTGCTGCCGGTCACCTCCCGGGACCGGGCCATGGCCCTCGCGCGGACGGCCGGGGAGGTGGTCGAGCACAAGGACGTGCGGGTGGACGCGGACCTGTTCCGCATCGCCACCGTCTCGCTCGGCAACGGGCGGGGGGCCGTCCAGGTCGCGCAGGAGTTCAGCGACACCGAGGATCTGCTGCGGGCGCTCCAGCAGCGGACGCTGATCCTGATGGCGGCGGTCGTGGTGGCGGCCGGACTGTTCGGCTGGTGGCTGGCCCGGCGGATCACCCGGCGCCTGGTGATCCTGACGTCGGCCGCCGAGGACGTCGCCCGCACCCGGCAGCTGGGCATCCAGGTGCCGGTGGCCGGGCTGGACGAGGTGGGGCGTCTGGGCCGCGCCTTCGACCGGATGCTGGGGCGGCTCGCGCAGTCGGAGGAGGACCAGCGCAGGCTGGTGCAGGACGCGGGCCATGAACTCCGCACGCCGCTGACCTCCCTCCGTACGAACATCTCGCTGCTGCGGCGGATCGACGAACTCCCGCCCGCCACCCGGGAGGACCTGGTCGCCGACCTCTCCCAGGAGGCCCGGGAACTGACCGACCTGGTCAACGAGCTGGTCGACCTCGCCGCCGGGCAGTCCGACAGCGAGCCGCCCCAGCGGGTGGACCTCGCCGACCTCGCCGAGGACGTCGTGGGGCTGGCCCGGCGCCGTACCGGGCGGGAGATCGTGCTGCACACGAGCGGTGACACGACGACCGACGGGCGGCCCGGGATGCTCCAGCGGGCCATCTCCAACCTGGTCGAGAACGCGGCCAAGTTCGACCGGGACGGCAAGGCGCCGATCGAGATCGGCATCATGGGGCCGGCGCGGCCGGGGACGGTCCGGGTGGAGGTGCGGGACCGGGGGCCGGGGATCGCCGAGGGCGACCTCGTCCGCATCTTCGACCGCTTCTACCGTGCCGCCGACGCCCGCTCCCTGCCCGGCTCCGGCCTCGGCCTGTCCATCGTCCGCGAGGTCGCCATGGCCCACGGCGGGGCACCGTTCGCCTTCCGCCGGGAGGGCGGAGGAGCGGTCATCGGCTTCACGGTGGGCGGCGGGATCGTCCCGGGCGGCGGCAGCGGTACCTGACGGGCGCGGACCGGTGGAGGACACCTGAGGGGGCGGGGCGCCGGTGGACGACGGGCAGGGGGCGCGGGCCGCGCAGGCGGGGGCCGGTGGGGCGCACGGGCCCGGGTCTTCCGGTGCGGTCCGGCCACGGCCGTGGCCCTCCGGCCGGGACCGGACCGCGGTTTCCGGGGCGGCGCGGGACGCGGTACCGCTCGTTCGGGCCGTGCTCGCGGAGGCCGGCCCGGGTACCGGCCGTTCGGCGGGCCGAGCAGATCGACGCGGGGGTGCGCGAGGTACTGGGGATGCGGGCCGGGGGCCGCCGTTCCTCCGGACGGAGACGGGGAGCGGCCCCGGCCGGGCGTGGGGGGTGGAGCGGCCGGCGGAGGGGCCGCGTTGATGGATGACGCGGCCGACGCGGCGGCCGTCGCCGCGTACGAGCGGGTGGGGATGCGTGGGGTGCCGTTCCGGGCCGCTGCCGGCGGTTGAGTACGCGTACCCATCCCGGGGCGGGTAGGTACGCCCATCCGCCCGCCGGGCCGGCCGCCGTAGCGTCGCCGTATGCCTGAGGAGACCGCACCGACCGCCACCGCCACCGCCGCCGGCACCGCCGGGTCCGGGGTCCGTTCGCTCGGCCTCGGCTGTCTGGGCTGCGCCGGGCTGCTGTTCGTCGCCGTGGTCGCTCTGCTCGTCCAGCTCACCTGGAACGCGGAGGACGCGACGGACCTTCCCCGGGTCGCGCCCGAGGAGATGGCCGACCGTGTCTTCGGACACTCGCGGGAGGCGTACGACGTCCTGGGGTTCACGCGGACGGTGCCGCCGGGGGTCGAGCGCGTCGGCGTCAGCACGGAGAACACGGTGGACGCCGGCTACTGCTACGACGGAGGGCCGCTGGGGCTGGAGGACAAGACCGTCGACGGCGCCTACCGGATGTCCCACTCGTGGGCGGTGGACCACGTGTCCGCGAGCCAGGCCGTCCCCGGCCTGCGCCGGCTGCACCAGCGGCTGGAGGACGACGGCTGGGAGGTCTCCTCGTACCGCGAGGGCGGGAAGGGCAGGGACTGGTCGCTGTACGTGCGGCGGGACGGCGGGGACGAGCGGATGTCCTTCACCTGGGACCCGGACCAGCAGTACTTCATCGGCGGCACCACCGCGCCCTGCGCCTACGACCCCGGATGGACGGGCGGCGGCACGGACTCCTACTCGCCCGGTGACGCCGCCCACTCCGTGCGCCCGCCCGCCCTCGGGCCCGGTCGGCCATGAGCGGCCCGGCAGGGTTCGGCTACGAGCGGCCCGGCAGGGTGAGGAAGCCCTCGGCACGGGCGCTCGCCAGGCCGATCCTCGGGATGTCGCTGCTCTTGGCGAAGAGCAGGAAGCGGGGCTCCCACACCGGCCGGTACTTGGCGTTGGCCCGGTAGAGGGACTCGATCTGCCACCAGCGGGAGAAGAAGGTGAGGGTCGAGCGCCACAGGCGCAGCACCGGGCCCGCGCCGAGGCGGGCGCCGCGTTCGAAGACCGAGCGGAACATCGCGAAGTTGAGCGAGACCCGGTCGATCCCCAGCTCCTTCGCCTGGAGGAGCAGTTCGACGACCATGTACTCCATCAGGCCGTTCTCGCAGGCGCGGTCGCGGCGCATCAGGTCCAGGGAGAGGCCGCGCTCGCCCCAGGGCACGAAGCTGAGCAGGGCGCGGGGTTCGCCGTCCGCGTCCCGGCACTCCAGCATCACGCAGCGGCCGTCGGCCGGGTCGCCGAGGCGGCCGAGGGCCATGGAGAAGCCGCGTTCGGTGGCGCCGTCCCGCCAGTGGTCGGCGCGGTCCACGAGGACGGCCATCTCCTCGGCCGGGATGTCCTCGTGGCGGCGGACGCGGACCGTACAGCCGGCCCGGCGGACCCGGTTGTGGGCCTGGCGGACCACGCGCATGGCCCGGCCTTCGAGGGTGAAGTCGGCGAGGTCCACGATCGCCTCGTCGCCGAGTTCCAGCGCGTCCAGGCCGTGCCGGGCGTAGACGGTGCCCGCCTCCTCGCTCGCGCCCATCACGGCCGGGGTCCAGGCGTGCCGACGGGCCTCGGCGAGCCAGGCGTCGATCGCGCCGGGCCAGGCCTCGGGGTCGCCGAGCGGGTCGCCGGAGGCGAGGCTGACCCCGCCGACGACACGGTAGGCGATGGCCGCCTTGCCGCTGGGGGAGAAGATGACGGCCTTGTCGCGGCGCAGGGCGAAGTAGCCGAGGGAGTCGCGCTCGCCGTGCCGCTCCAGCAGGTCGCGCAGCCTGTGCTCGTCCTCCTCCGCGAGCAGACAGGCGCCGCGCGGGGCGCGGAAGCAGGCGTAGAGGACCGCGAGGAACACCACGGCCATCAGGATGTTGACGACGACGTCCACCCAGCGGGGGGCCTGGACGGCGGTGACGTGCTCGGCGAGCGGGCCGACGCTGATGCCGCGCAGCAGGGTGTAGGCGATCTCGTCCCTGAGGCCGGCGCCGGTGACCTTGTTCGTCGTGTGGACCAGGAGCGTGCCGAGGCCGCCGCCGACGAGGGTGCCGCCGATGCCCGTGGCGAGGGCCAGGCGAGGGTTGGAGCGGTCGCCGATGGCGTCGAACTCGCGGCGCCCGAGCAGCAGGGCGGCGACGAACAGGCCGGTGAGGGCGGTGGAGACCCAGTTGAAGGCGTGCTCGCGGTAGGGGGCGCGGGTGAGGGCGACGGCGTAGAGGCCGAGGAGGGGGCCGGCGAGGAGGAGGTTGAAGAGCCAGGCGGCTCGTTTGCGACGGCGCATCACCACCGCGAGGAACAGGGCGAGGGCCGCCGAGACCAGGCCGGCGGTGGCCAGGTACGGGGTGAAGTACTCGCCCGCGTTGTGTTCGTGCACCTCTTCGCGGAAGGGGAGGGACACGACCGCCGCCAGGTTCAGCACGGCCAGCAGGCGCAGGTACCAGACGGTGGCCGTGGCGGCGCGGCCGCGCAGCCGGTGGTCGCCGCCGATGCGGAGGAGGCGGGGGGAGAGGACGCGGACGGCGCGGCGGGGAGCGGGGATCCGCTCCGGGGGCGGGGACGGCTGTCGTGCGGTGGTCGTCCGCTGTTCGGACGTCGTCTGTGGTGCGGGCATGGCGACTGGTCACCCTTGGGGACGGGGACGGGGCACCGCAGACCCTACAGCTTGTAGGGTAACGGGCGGACGGGAATCCGCACAGCCGGCGCACAGCCTCCCCCCGGCCTCCCTCAGTCGCCGCCTCCGCGCCGGGCCGCCGTCAGCAGCCAGGCCAGATTGCCCACCGCCGCCCCGGCGGCCACCGTGGCGACGATCACCCCGCCGGTCGCGAGGCCGTCGCTGAACAGGTGCGGGCGCCGGTCCAGGCTGTGCAGCCCGAAGCCGCACAGCTCGTACACGCCGACGGCGGCGATCACCAGGCTGACGATCAGCACGGTCAGCGTCGGCGCGAGACTGCGCACGCAGACCTCCGTGCCGGGCTCCGCTTCCGTGATGTCCTGCATGGGTCCCCCGTTGAACAGACGTGTGCACAGCCCGGCGGCCGTCGGCGCTTGGGAACCTACAATACGTAGGGTCGGTTAGGCTCGACGCCGTGCGGATCTACATCAGCGTGGACATGGAAGGCATCACCGGGCTCGTCGACGCCGACGACGTCCAGCCCGGCGGCCGGGACTACGAGCGGGGCCGCGCCCTGATGGCCGAGGACGTGAACGCCGCCGTACGGGGCGCGCTGACGGCCGGCGCGACCGGCATCCTGGTCAACGACGCCCACGGACCGATGCGCAACCTGCTCCCCGAGGCGCTGCACCCGGCGGCCCGCCTGGTGCGCGGCAGGCCCAAGCAGCTCGGCATGCTGGAAGGGCTGACCGGGGAGTACGACGCCGCGCTGTGCGTCGGCTACCACTCCCGGGCCGGTGCGCCGGGCGTGCTCAGCCACAGCTTCATGGGCCACGAGATCGAGGACATGTGGCTGGACGGCCGCCCGGTCGGCGAGATCGGCCTGGCCCACGCCACGGCCGCGGCCCTCGGGGTGCCCGTGGTGGCCCTCACGGGTGACGACGCGGCGTGCGCGGAGATGACGGAGTGGGACGCGTCGGTCGTCACCGTCCCGGTGAAGTACGCACGCGACCGGTTCGCGGCCGAGCTGCGGCCTCAGGCGGAGGCGCGGGAGGCCATCGAGGAGGCGGTCGCCCGGGCACTGTCCCAGGACCCGCCCCGCCCCGCACCCTCCGCCGCCGAGGCCACCCTGACCGTCCGCTGGCAGTCCGCCTCGGTCGCCGCCACCCTGCTCGGCATCCCCGGGGTGACGGCCGAGGACCCCAGGACGGTCCGGGCGACCGGTGAACTGCCCGCGCTGTACCGGCAGTTCGGGGTGTGGATGCGGGTGGCGACGTCGCTCACCAACCAGCCGCCGTACTGCTGACGTCCGCCGGCCGGCCGTGCGGCGGACGTGGGTGCGAGCCCCCTGCCCGTCCTCGGCAACGCCCTCCCGGCCGGCTGCACCTGGACTGAGCGGCCGGAACCGTTCGGCCGGGCCGGTCGACCGGGTGTCAGCGTGCCCTGTCCCGCAGGAACAGCGCGCTCGTGACGGTGCCCAGGAGCACGAGGGCCGCGTTCAGCGCGATCGCCGTCTTCAGGCCGCCGAGGACCGCGAGGGCGCCCGTACCGCTCATGGCGGCGGTGGCGACGGCGCTCATCACCGGCGTACCCATGGTGATCCCGACCTGCTGGGTCATCGTCGCGAGCCCGGTGGCCAGCCCCTGCTCCCGGTCGGCGAGACCCGAGGTGGCGGTCACCATGAAACCGACGATGACCAGCATGTTGCCCACACCGCCCGCGAAGGTCGCGGCCGACAGCAGCCACAGCGAGGAACGGCCGGTGCCGAGCCCGAGCAGGGCCGCCGTGCAGAGGGCCTGGCCGAGGCCGCCGGCCAGCAGCACCCGGGTGGCGCCGAGCCCGCCGATCAGCCGCGGGGCGAGGGCACCGCCGACGACGGTCCCCGCGCCCAGCACGCCGAACGACAGCCCGGCGGCCAAGGGCGAGAAGCCGAGCACCTCCTGGAGGTACAGGGTCAGCAGGAACACCAGGGACGTCTCGGTCAGGAACGCGATCAGACCGGCGACGTTCCCCCACGCCACCGACCGCCTGCCCAGCACGTGCGGCGGCACCAGCGGCGCGGACACCCGGCGTTCCACCGCCCCGAACACACCCAGCAGCACCACCCCGGCCGCGAGCGGCAGCAGTGCGGCCGGCGCGCCCCAGCCGTGCTCACCCGCCTGCGTCAGACCGAGGACGACGGCCAGCAGCCCGAGCGTCACCGTGACGGCACCCGGCACATCCAGCTTCGGACGCTCCTCGGGCCGGGACTCGGCGATGACGGCGGGCGCGACCAGGAGCACGGCGAGGGCCACCGGTACGTTGACGAAGAACGCCCAGCGCCAGGACAGCAGGTCGGTCAGCAGACCGCCGAGGACCGCCCCGGTGGTGAAACCGGCCGACATCAGCGCCCCGTTGAGCCCGAGCGCCTTCTCCCGCAGCGGGCCCTCCGGGAAGGACGTCGTCAGCAGGGACAGACCGGCCGGGGTCACCGCGGCGGTGGCCAGCCCCTGGAACACCCGGGCCACGATGAGCACCTCGGGGCTCCGCGCCAGTCCGCCCGCCAGCGAGGCCGCGCCGAGGACGACGAGACCGGCCAGGAACAGCCGACGCCGGCCGAAGAGATCGGCGACCCGCCCGAACAGCAGGGTGAACCCGGCCGCGCAGAGGGCGAACGCCGTGCCGATCCAATGGAGATGGGCGAGCCGGAAGCCGAGACCGGCGCCGATCACCGGCAGGGCCACGTTCAGGATGGAGAAGTCCACGGCCAGCATGAACTGGGCCGCGAGCAGCAGCACCAGCACCAGGCGGAGCCGGGGGGTGAGGACGGCGGAGGCGCCGGGCGGCTGGTGGGTGACGGTGACGGACATGACGAGACGGTCCCCTCTGGTGACGGAGGCGTTCATGCGGGACGTGGGTTTGCGGTGTGCGGCGACATTGCGGGGGGTCGGCGGAGGTGCCGGTGTTTCGCTGGAGTGGCCGGCTGGTGTTCGCCGGGGTTGCTGTGTTCGGTGGAGTCGCCGGTGTTCGCCGGGGTTGCTGTGTCGGCGGAGCCGCCGGTGTTTCGACGGAGCCGCCGGGCAGAAGACTCGTCCGTGCCGCCCGCCCCAGCCAGCACCCCCCTGCGACCGGCCGCCGCGAGGGTGGTCATCGCGTGACCACCCTCGGGCATCCCGTTCGCGCCGCCCGCCGGGCAGGATGGACGACGACCGCCGTACACCCGGAGGCGCACGCCCCGCAGCCGCGCGGGCACCCGCCCCATCCCCCGGAGGCCAACATGGACGCGTCGTCCGAGCTGGGAGCCTTCCTCAAGTCCCGCCGTGCCGCGCTGCGGCCGGAGGACGTCGGCCTCGCGACCGCGCCGGCCCGCCGCCGGGTCGCCGGGCTGCGCCGCGAGGAACTGGCCCTGCTCGCGGGCGTCAGCATCACCCACTACACCCGCCTCGAACAGGGCCGCGCGACCGGCGTCTCCGACTCCGTGCTGGACGCCGTCGCCCGCACCCTGCGCCTCACCGAGGACGAGACCGCCCACCTCAGGGACCTGGCCCGCCCCGCCGCCCGGCGCCGCCCGGCCGCACCCCGTGCCGAGCACGCGACCCCGTCGGCCCGTCAGCTGCTCGCCGCCATGACCGACGTACCGGCGCTCGTCCTGGACCGGCGCAACGACGTCCTGGCCTGGAACCGGCTGGGCCACGCCCTGCTCGCCCCGCACCTGCCGGGGGACGCCCCGGACACCCCCACCGCCCGCCCCAACCTCATCCGGATGCTGTTCCTGGACGAGCGCTACCGGGCCCTGTACGCCGACTGGAAGGAGGAGGCCCACCTCGCGGTCGCCTCCCTGCGCCTGGTCGCCGGCCGGCACCCGGACGACCGCGCACTGGCCGAGCTGATCGGCCATCTGTCCATCCGGAGCGACGAGTTCACCGCCCTCTGGGCCCGACACCCGGTCCGCACCTGCGCCTCGGGGAGCAAGTCCCTGCGCCACCCGGCGGTCGGCACGCTGGAGCTGAGCTTCGAGAACCTGTGCCTCCCGGGCCCCGCGGGACAGCGCCTCATCGCCTACACGGCCGCACCCGGCACCCCGTCCGACGCGGCCCTGCGCCTCCTGGCCGGTACGACGGCCCCCGCCGAGCCGGGGCTGCCCGCGCTGGACGCGCACTGACCCACCGGCGAGGACCGAGGAGACGGGGGGATCGACGCCGGCCGGCCCGCGCCTGACCATCGCGGTCCCCGGCGCCGCCGGCAGCCGGGTGAGCAGTGAGGCCGCCGCCCGTGGACACCGGGTCCCGAACGGTCCGGGGGCCGCGCACCGGGTGCCGGCGGACTCGGGCGCGCGGGCCGCCGTACCGACCGTACGCACCCGTCCGGTCGACGAGGGCGGACACGGTCGACGGGTGACGGGCCGGTCAGTTCAGCAGGGCAGCCGTGAACGTCTCGCGGTGGTCCACCAGCCAGTTCTGCACGCGGTCCCAGCGGTCCCATCCACCACGCTCGGCCAACGCCTGGAGGTAGACGGGGTCACCGTCGGC
Source organism: Streptomyces canarius (assembly GCF_014650735.1). Lineage (NCBI taxonomy): Bacteria > Bacillati > Actinomycetota > Actinomycetes > Kitasatosporales > Streptomycetaceae > Streptomyces > Streptomyces canarius. The sequence continues at coordinate 300,466 of NZ_BMVN01000008.1, read as the reverse complement.
CACGCGGCGGGCGACGAAGGCCCGGCACACCTCCGTGGCCTGCTCGATGACGCCGGGCAACGCGGCGCGCTCCTGCCCCGGGAGGCCGTAGCCGTCGGCGAGAATCCGCAGCCGCGCGGGCGCGTCCAGCCCACGGGGGTGGAGAGCGGCGGCGGATCCGGGATCCAGCATGGGCACCCAGTAGCGGGCGGCCATGGCGATGTCCCACAGGGGGCGGCCCGGGGCCGCCAAGTCGAAATCGATCAGGGCGGCGGCACGACCGTCGCGGAAGACGACGTTCTCCGGGCACACATCGTTGTGGCACAGCGTCGTTCCCCCCTCCGGGTCGGCCAGGTCCCGGGGCCACTCGGCACTGCTGTCGACCGCGACGGCCGCGCCGGACTCGTGCAGGCGCCGCAGCAGGCTCCCCACCGATGCGAGGGCGGCCCTCGTCATCGCCCAGTCCGGGAACGGCGGCAGGGCCACGTCGCCGGGGACGAAGGTCAGCTGCTCACGGCCATCCGCGGTGAGGCCGACAGGGACCGGCGCGCCGTCGAAGCCGTGCTCCCTCAGCGCGAGGAGACAGGCATGCAGAGCGTGCGCGTTGCGCGGCGCCGGGCGCTCGACCAACGCACCCCGGCGGAAGACCGCCCCCGCGTTCGCCATCCCGCCGGCCAGCGCCTCACCCTCAGCCGTCATGACGATCACGCTACCGCCGGATCGACCCGCGCGAAGCAGTCCCCGAAAACCAAGAAGCCATCCGATCGAGGCGGCCCCCGTTCTCGTCGCCGACCACGCCCCCTGTGACGGTGCCCACCGCCTCCACGAACGCGGCGACGTGCCCCCGTCGTCAGCACGGTGCGGTGACGTCGGCCTCGGTGCCCGCCGCCCGGCCGGAGAGGCTGACCGGCCCGTGGGGACAGCGCGCTGCCGTGACCGCCCGCCGGACGTATGGTCCGTATATGAGTGCCGTCTGGTCCGGCCGGCGCGGTGTCGCGCCGCCGGAGCCGCCCTCTGGTCACCGCCGGTGCCCCCGTACAGGAGGGTGAAGCGTGTCCGACACGGTCACCGACCCTCGCTCCCACGGCTTCGGGCCGGACGCCGTGGACTCCGTCCTGGGCCACTGCGCACGGGAGACCGGTGCCTACGCCGGCGGGGTCTACGTCCTGTCCCCCGACGGGCAGATGCTCCAGCTCGCGGTGCTGAGCGGGATCTCCCGGCGGATCGCCACGCCCTGGGCACGCGTTCCGCTGCCGGCCGCGAGCCCGGTGAGCGACGCCGTGCGGCAGGGCGGCCTGGTGTGGATCGGCAGCCAGGAGGAGCTGGCGCGCCGCTACCCGCAGCTGGCGCTGGTCCTGCCGCATCCGTTCGCCCTGGTCGCCGCGCCGATCAGCACCGGCGCCCGGACATGGGGCGGTCTGGTGCTGCACTGGTCCAGCGCGCACCCCGCCACGCTGAGCGCACAGGAGCGTGCGGTGATCGACGACGCCTGCCGCCGCCTGGGCCCGATCCTGCGGCAGGCTGCCGACAGCGGTCGCGTCCTGGCCGGGCCCGAGCCGCGGATCCTGTCCCCGCCGCGGAACCGCGCCGCCGGACCGGCCGAAGCCCAGGCCGCGGCCGACTTCGCCGAGCGCCTTCCCAGCGGCTGCTGCGCCCTCGACCCGGACGGCCGGATCACCTTCCTCACCACCGCCGCGGCGGAGCTGCTCGGTGCCGGCATTCCCGAACTGCTGGGTGCCCGGCCCTGGGAGGCGCTCGCGTGGCTGGACAACCCGGTCGCCGAAGACCGCTACCGGGCCGCCGTGCTGAGCCGCCGGCCGACGTCCTTCACCGCCCGGCGGCCCCCCGACCAGTGGCTGTCGTTCCACCTGTACCCGGACGCGTCCGGCATCAGCGTGCGCATCGTCCCCACGTCCTCGGCCGACGCCGTACCCCCTCCGCACCTGCTGCACCCCGCGCCCGCGGCGGAACCCGGCCGGGCCACGGTGCTCTACCACCTGATGCACCTGGCCGCCACGCTCACCGAAGCGGTCGGCGTCCAGGACGTCGTCGAAAGGGTCGCCGACCAGATCCTGCCCGCCTTCGGCGCCCAGGCCCTCGCTCTGATGGCCGCGGAGGAGGGCAGACTGCGGATCATCGGCTACCACGGCTACTCCGCCGCGCTCATGCACCGCTTCGACGCGGCTCCCCTCACGTCCGACACCCCGGCGGTCCACGTCCTGACGACAGGGATTCCGAGCTTCTTCGGCACCTTCGACGACCTCAAGGCGGCCTACCCTCCCGCCGTCCACCAGGACGACATGGCGGCCTGGGCGTTCCTGCCGCTGATCACCTCCGGACGCCCCGTCGGCTCACTGGTCCTCGCCTACGACCGGCCGCGCGCCTTCCCCGCCGAGGAGCGCTCCGTCCTCACCTCGACCGCCGGGCTGATCGCCCAGGCGCTGGACCGCGCCCGTCTCTACGACGCCACCCAGCAGCTCGCCCACGACCTCCAGGCCGGCCTGCTGCCCCGCACCCTGCCCCGCGTCCCCGGCCTGGACGTGGCCGCCCGCTACCTTCCCACCAGCTACGGCATGGACGTCGGCGGGGACTTCTACGACCTCATCCGCCTCGACGAGACAACCGCCGCCGCGACCATCGGAGACGTCCAGGGGCACAACGTCCAGGCCGCCACCCTGATGGGGCAGGTCCGCACCGCCGTCCACGCCTCCGCCGGCGCGCCCCCCGGCGAGGTCCTCGCCCGCACCAACCGCCTGCTCACCGATCTCGACGCCGGCCTGTTCACCAGCTGCCTCTACGCCGACCTCGACCTCGCCCGGCACAGCGCCTGCCTGGCCACCGCCGGGCATCCCCCGCCGATCCTGCGCCATCCGGACGGCCACACCGAGATCGTCGAGCTGCCTCCCGGGCTCCTGCTCGGCATCGACCCCGCCGCCGACTACCCGACGGCGAACGTCCCGCTGCTCCCCGGTGCCGTGCTCGTCCTGTACACCGACGGGCTCGTCGAGGCCCCCGGCACCGACATCGAGGACGCGATCAGGGCTCTCGCCGGCCGGCTCGCCCACGCGCGGAACCAGCCCGTGGACGCCCTGGCCGACACCCTCGTCACCGGCGCCGAGCACACCGCGCCGCGCAGCGACGACGTCGCCCTGCTCCTGATCAGCCCGCACCGGACGCGCGTACCGGGTGCGCGGTGATTCCACGACGACGTGACCGCTCCGAGCGCCCTCCGCCTTACAGCACGAGCGGCCTCCGCATCCCCCTTCTTGTTAAAGTGACAGGAACCCAAGTACCGTAAGTGGCATGCAAGATGACGCGTGGTCACCCCCACCTGTGCTCCTGACGGTCGATCTCGTGATCCTGACGCTGCGCGAGGGGCGGCTGTGTGTCCTGCTCGTGGAGCGGGGCGAAGATCCTTTCCAGGGCATGCCGGCACTGCCCGGCGGATTCCTCAATCACGCCGGCGAGGAGATCCTGGACGCCGCCCACCGTGAGCTGAGCGAGGAGACCGCTCTGACTGCCGGGTGGGTGCATCTCGAACAACTGGCCATCTACGGGGACGTAGGCCGTGATCCAAGGGGACGAGTCGTTTCCGTGGCCCACTTGGCGATCGCGCCGGGACTTCCCGAACCGGTCGCGGGAACGGATGCCATGGATGCCGCGTGGGTTCCCGCGGAAGCCGTCCTGTCCGGTGAAGTGGAACTGGCCTTCGACCACCGCCGGATCGTGACCGACGGAATCGAACGCGCGCGTACCAAGCTCGAATCCTCGGCGCTCGCCACGGCGTTCTGCGGAGAACTCTTCACCATAGCCGAGTTGCAGCAGGTGTACGAGGCGGTGTGGGGCACCGAACTCGACACCCGTAATTTCTACCGGAAAGTCCAGGCCGTGGAGGGATTCATCGTTCCCGCCGACTCCGGACGCAGGAGCACGGGAGGACGGCCCGCCCGGCTGTACCGGGCCGGCCCCAAGAAGGTGTTGTTCCCGCCGCTGATCCGACCTGTGCCGTCCACAACGGAAGAGGGCACGAGAGAGGAAGGGGAATAGATGTCGAAAGACCTGGTGGTGATTCTCACCGCCCTCAACCTTGAGTACCAGGCCGTGTGCCGGAAACTGGCCGGCGCACAGGTGCACCGTCATGAGCGCGGGACGCTGTTCGAGGTGGGAACCGTGCGGGGCACTTCGTGTCGTGTCGCGCTCGGCCTGACGAACAAGGGGAATCACTCCGCCGCGGTGATCGCCGAGCGCGCGATACAGGAGTTCTCGCCGGTGGCCGTGTTGTTCGTCGGCGTCGCCGGTGCGCTGTGGGACACGGCCAGGCTGGGCGACGTGGTGATGGCGACACACGTGTACGCCTACCACGGCGGGACCAGCGAGGACGACGGGCTCAAGTCCCGCCCCCGGGTGTGGGAGACGGCGCACGGCATCAGTCAGCTCGGCTCGCATCTGGCGCGCGTGAACGACTGGGCCGACGACACGTCCGGTCAGGGGCGCGTCCCGCAGGTGCGCTTCGGCGCGATCGCCGCCGGCGAGGTCGTACAGAACTCGAAGATCTCCGCCGAGGCGCGGTGGATCCGGCAGCACTACAACGACGCGCTCGCGATCGAGATGGAAGCGGCCGGTGTGGCGCAGGCCGGTCATCTCAACGGGGCGCCGGTGGCCATCATCCGGGGCATCAGCGACCGGGCGGACGGAACGAAGAACAGCGCGAAGGACCGTGACCGGCAACCACGGGCCGCGGCGAACGCGGCGGCGTTCGCCACACGGCTGGCCGTGGAACTGGTGAGGGAACAGGAGCAGATCGCAATGTCCCGGGCAGACAGGGCCCCCACAGCCGACAGACTCGAAGAGCGCGTCAGCAACACCGCCCACCACAGCACCGTCGGCATCATGGCCGGCTCCGTCAAGGGCAGCAGCGTCTACGTGAACGCGGACCCGAAGGTGGCCGGTCCGGCGGACCTGGTCGCGGAACTGGACGCTTTCCGTGAGCACCTGAAGCGTCACCACGCCGAGGGCGCCCTCGACGACGACACCTACCGAGAGGCACTGGCCGAGCTGGGCTTCGCCCGCCGGGCGGCAACGGAGAACACTCCCGAGCCGTCCAAGAAGGCGACCATGGCACTCAAGAGGTTACGCGGTCTGGTCGCGGAGTTTCCCGAGCTGGTGTCCAGGCTGGTACCACTGGTCGTTGCGGCGGGGGACTTGTCATGATCGACGGCAGCCATGTCACCTACAATTCGGCCGCAGACGAATCTATTGTCGGAATGCAGGCCGGGGTTGTACACAACGCCAACGTTTCTATCTATTCGGCTGCATCGCCTCAGGAGAAGTACAAGGCCGGTGTGCGGTTCCTTCAGGACGGCGTCCCCAGCCGTGCTCGCGACATGATCCATGACGCGATCGCCCACGGATACGACAACGCGGAGGTCCGTTTCCACGGGGTGCTCGCCATGCTCAGCGGACGCGCCTACCACGACCTCGGCACCGAAGAACTCCGGTGGCTGCACCAAGCCTCCGGGCTCGTGGGGACCTACGCCGAGGGAGAGTGGAAGGACGCTCTGCGCGTCGCTTTCGAACTGCTGGCGACGCTCAGCACCGCGGACGGCGAAGCAGGGCGCGTAGGGGAGCGGTTGCGAGCCCTGTCACCTCACCGGCGGGACGAGATCCTCCACCACTTCGACCTCGTGCTCACTGGGGGACTGAAGGACAGCCTGTGGGCCGAGAACCGCGAGCGGGCCGAGGCGGCTCGCTTCGGCAACGGCCGGGTCCAACGGGTCTGGGCCTATTTCGAACCCGACCCCATCGGGCCACGGGCCCTGCCGCCCCGCCCGAGCACCGCTGCCGCCGCCCAGGCGGCCATCCCGGTCCGAGTCGGCCTGTTCGTCGTCGTCACCGCGTTCCTCTGCGTCGTGTCCCTGGTCGCGGATCCGGCCGCGGCAGCCGTCGAGTTACTGGTGGCGCTCGGTGCGGGCGCGACCGCGACGCACTTCGGCAGCCGATGGTGGTACCAGGAACACCAACTGAAGGCCATGAACCGTATGTTCCAGGTACCGCACACGCGCGATCCCGCCTCGCCCGGGGACGGGTTCACCAACCGTGTCCGCCATTCGTTCGACCACTACTTCAGTGTGCGTGTGCCTCATGGACTGGCCCCGCAGGAATGGCTCGGTCTTACCGGCCACATCCGCGACAGCCTCGTCGCCGAGATCGCGGTGCTCTACCGCGAGAGCCGAATCAGCGTGGACCGGGTCAACTGGCTGATCCGCCACCTCGCCGAGGACGCCCGGGACCGGTACAGCACAGGCACTCTGTTCGACCGCCGCCACCAGAACCAGACGTCGGCGTCGGCGAAGGCGCTGTGTGTGGTCGCCCTCGTCATCCTCGGCTTCACGACTCTGGCCCTGCTCGGCACGGTGGCCTCAGGCGCCGGTGCGTCGCACATGGTGCTGGCCGTCCTGGCCGTCATCGGCGTGGTCTGGTCCGGACGCGCGGCTGCGTCCTCGTGGCTGGAGGCCCGGGGCGAGGAGCGTCGAGTGGCCGAGGAAACCCAGGAGTACCAGGAGCGGCTGGCCGCGCGGCAAGCCGCGTACCAGAACTGGAAGTCGTTCCTGGACGCCACGCGGCCCAGCGAGCTGGAAATGGAGACCTGGCTCACCTGCGACAAGACACTGTTCGTCGACGAAGCACTCCGCCACTACCAGCTCACCTGGCGCGACCTGATCACCCACACCATCCTGGTGACACCCGCACGCCCCTACAAGCGAGGGCGGGTGAAGGGCGGCCCTTGGCGGTACTCGCGCTACACCTTCCGTCTCTTCCTGGTCACACAGGACGGCGTTCGTGAGATCAGCGCGGATTTCGATTTCACCGACGCGAAACGCGGGACCAGGCAGCGAAGCAACTACCGGTTCGACGCGTTGTCCTCCGTACAGGTCACGGAGCGCAGCGAGGTCGGCTACGACCTGGAGCTCATCCTCACCAACGGGCCGGCCAGGAACATTCGTGTCGCAGACGCCGACACGTATCAACTCGCGCCGGACGAGAACGCCCAGGAGATCTCCGAAATCAACCTCAGTGCGGCCGGTTTCATCCACACCTTCCGCCTCCTGGAAGGAATCGCGGCGGACGGAAAGGGCTGGATCGAACGGAACCATCCCAAAAACCTGCCGACCTTCCGCGCTGTCGGCTGAGCCGCCGGCCCTTGGGAGGGCTGACTCTTCGGGCCTTCGGGCAGTTCCGGGCGGGCAGGGGCCGGAGCGCCGGAGCCCTGCCCGCCCACTCATACAACCGAGCGACAGCCGACGTACCCTGCCGGAACCGCACCACTTCAGCCGCCGACTGGGGGTCCCCGCATGACCGAACCGACCGCCCCGGACAAGAAGCCCTTCCTGTACGTCGTCGTGTGCGCGAGCGGTGTCGCCGGTGACGTCGGCAAGCTGATCACGGCCGCCCAGGAGGCGGACTGGGACGTCGGCGTCATCGCCACGCCGCAGGGACTCGGCTTCATCGACACCAAGGCGATCGAGGCACAGACCGGCTACCCGATCCGCTCCGCCTGGCGCGCGCCGGGAGACCCGCGCCCCCTGCCGCCCGCGGACGCGATCGCCGTGGCTCCCGCCACGTTCAACACGATCAACAAGTGGGCCGCCGGGATCTCCGACACCCTCGCCCTGGGCATCCTGTGCGAGGCGTACGGCATGGGCATCCCGATCGTGGCCCTGCCCTACCTGAACTCCGCCCAGGCCGCCCACCCCGCCTACCGGCAGAGCCTGGAGCGGCTGCGGGGGATGGGTGTCCTGATCGGTTCTTGCGCACCGCACCGGCCGAAGGCCGGCGGCGCTGCGGAACGCTTCCGCTGGGAGGAAGCACTGGAGTTGCTGGAGGCGGCGCTGCCGGGGTCAGGCGGCCGTGGCAGGGCGGGGTTCACCGTGGAAGACCTGCCGGGCGTGCCAGTCGCGGTGGGCCGCGGCAACAGGGTGTGTGCCGGGCTGGGGGCCGATGAGCGGGCGGCCGGCGAGGGCTATGACATGCTCGCGGGCGGCGGGGCTGTGGCCGACGAAGCGCTGTGAGACCAGGATGCGGTGATCGTCGCCCACCCCTAGGACGCCCTTGTCGAAGAGCTTGTGGTGCAGCGAGCACAGGCACATCCCGTTCTCGATCTCGTCGGGCCCGCCGAACGCCCACCAGCGCACGTGGGCGGCCTCCAGTCCGACCGGTACCGTGCCGATCCTGCCGTCGTATCCGCAGAAGGCGCACCGGTACTCGTAGGCGGTCAGCACCACTTCCCGCATCCTCCGGTCCCGCTGCCCGCGTACGGCCGAGAGCGGCTCGGCCTCCGTCGGTTCCAGGTCCAGGCCGACGGCTTCGCACAGTTCCCCGTGCAGGGAGGGCGGGAAGTGCAGGTCGAGCAGCAATCGCGCGATTCTGCCGAGCAGATCCGGTTCGCGCCGTAGGGCCGCTCTCAGGTCCGGCGCGAGCCGGCCGGTGGCGCCCGTCTCGCGGAGGTCCCGTACTCCGCTGCCAGGGCTGCCCGGTCCGCGATCGGTGCGGACCTCCCACACGCCGTCGCCGACCAGGTGGTGGAAGGGGTAGGCGGGCGTCGTCTTGTGGGGTGGGCCGTACTCGGTCAGCAGGCGCTGTAGGTCGTGCTCCACGGCGGTGTATCGCAAACCGTCGTCGGCGTCCTCCTGGAACCGGCCGAGGGCGTACAGGAGCAGCAGCGGCTTGTGCGGAGCGCGCGTTCCGCCCTTGGTCCACTGCCTCAGCTTGGCGATCCGCTCCAGCCAGTCCATGGTGACCGATCGTAGACAGGCCGGCACGAAGGTCCCGTCAGCCGTGACGAGGTTCGTGTCAGGGTCTGCCCGGCTGGTGATCGAACCGCTCACCAACGTGGGCGATGCCGAGGGTGCACTCGCCGATCAGGCCGTCGTCGGCGGGCGTGACCCGCATCGGCGGGGCGAGCGGGCTGCCGACTCCGGTGGCCGGGCTGTAGATCCTCGTGCCGGTGGGGAATTCGTCGGCTTCGGGGATCCCGCCCCTCGCGCGTCGGTGCCCCGTGAGCTGTCCGGTGAGGGTGTGGACGCCGCCCGCCATGAGGTGGAGGGTGCAGAGTCCGGTGAGGCTGGATCCGTTCCGCTGAGGGCCGGCTGGGGAGGGAGCGTCGCCAGAGACGTCGACGCGCGTGGGGCCAGGAGTAACGTGGCAGGTGCGAGGCGGGTCCCTTCTCGCACCGGCTCCCGAAGACGGGTGGTCCTCATGACCGGCTCGGATACGGCTCCTGTTGCCCGGCGTCTGCCCAGCGGCGTCCACAAGGCCGTGCGGCCGGGGTGCGCGCTTCTCCGGCTGGAGACGACCGCATCGCGCGAAGGTGTCCTCGACGGTGCGTGGTGGCCTCGGTCGCGCGACATCGGGGCCGAGCTGCCCGAGCTGCTGAGCGCCCTCACCGCACATCTGGGACCCGTGACCCGCGTCGGGCTGGACACCGCGGCCTGGGCAGGGCTCCCGACGCGGATCGTCGTTGACGACCGGGTGGTGCACATCGACTCCTTCCCGGTGGGCGACGACACCGTCCTGATCACCCGGGGCGACCGGGACCTCTTCTCACTGCTGGTGGTCCCGCCGAACGCGATGCCCGAGGCGGCGCGCGCCGCGATGGCACAGGCCGTCCGGGCGGACAACATCAGCCAGGCGGAACAGATCCTCATCGAAACCGGGAGCGGCCGCGGCCCCGCGGACTGAGGGGCCGTCCCTCGGCGGGACCGGCGGAGTAGTGCCGGCCGACAGTGGTGAGGTCAGCCGCGCCACTCCACCATGAGCAGCGTCGCGTCGTCCGTGGTGCGCCCGCCCCGCGCCCGCTTGAGCGTGTGGGACAGGGAGCGCGTCACCGCCCGGATCCCGCGGCCGGTTTTCTCCAGGTGGTTCACGCAGTCGATCAGCTGGTCCTCGCCGAACTCGCGCCCACCCCTCTCATGTTCCTCGATCAGCCCGTCGGTGAAGCAGAGGATCCGGTCCCCGTGCATCAGCCTCAGCTCGCTGACCGATGGCTTCGGGCCCCCCAGGCCGACGGGGAGGGTCGTCGGGGCGAGCAGGCGTTGTGTGACGCGGTGGCCACGGACCAGGATCGGCGGGGGGTGACCGGCGTTGACCCACTGCACCTGTCCGGTCGTGGTGTCCAGCTGCATCATTTGCGCGGTGACGAAGTGTTCGGGGCCGAACTGCTTCGCCACGGCGCGGTCCATGAAGTCGTAGATCGCCGGCAGTCCGATGCCGAGGCGGCGGGCGTGGCGGTAGGAGCCGATGGCGACGGTGGCCATCGTGGCCGCGTCCAGTCCGTGACCCATCGCGTCGATCATGACCACGTGGAGGATGGCGCCATTGAGGGCGTAGTCGAAACTGTCCCCCCCGACGTCGTAGGCAGGCTCCAGGATGCCGGCGACCGCGACCCGAGGCATGATCATCGCCAGTGGCGGCAGCAGGGACCACTGGATCTCCGCCGCCACGCTCATCGGTTCGCGGCGCCGGACGCCGAAGAACAGGTCGGAGTAGCCGTGCTTGGTCACCAGTAGGTCGGCCACCAGGCCGGAGATCCTGAGGAGCAGGCGACGGTCGTCGTCGTCGACGCTGTCCAGCGTCACTGCCATGACACCCACCTGGTCGCCACCGTCCAGCAGCGGCAGATGGATCCGTACGCCGCCGTCCTCGGGCACTTCGACGGTGACCGCGTCGAGGAAGCAGCGACCTGCCTCGGAGTCGTCGATCACCTGCGGTGCCCCGCCGGTGAGGCCCTCGCCGGCCAGCGGTACGAGCAGCAGCTGACCGTAGTCTTGCAGCAGCACCTGCGGACGGTGGCCCCCCAACCGCTCCACCACGTCGGCGACCAGCGGTCCGATGAGATGGGGAGGAAGCTCGTGCGCGCGATCGAGAACCGCTCCCAGCAACGCTTCCCCGAAGCTCTCGGAGCGGTCCGCAGGCCGTTCGGGCGTCATCCGCTCTCCCGCCTCATCCGCGCGTATCGGTTGCGGCGGGGTGGGACGACCAGGAGTTTGTGCGTGCCATCGCTCCACCGGTGAGATCGACGACCGGACCAGCCGACCGGTCACGCGGACCCGACAGACGTCGTGCCCTCACCTGAGACCGTGTCCTCCTTCCGCCTCCCATGTGGCTTCTCCGGAGAGGTCTTCCTCGGCGAGTGCGAACATGCGTGGCGCCGGAAGCGGGTTCTCCGGATCGGCGGCAGCCGTCAGCAGCCGGGTGGCCACTCCAGCCGGCTCGTCGGGCGGGATCACCAGCAGTTCCCAGCGGCCCACCGTGCCGCAGTCCAGGGTGATGGCGTGCGCATCGGCAGCGAGGCCGGTTCGGACCACCTCGATCACGTGGCCGGGCGCGATGATGGTCGGCGGGGCGTCGGGCCAGGAGGCGGTGTCCACGGTGACGCGAGTGACGGTACCGACACCCGGGTCCAATGAGCCGACCAGCGTCGGCAGCTCCAGTTCCAACGCGTCGCACCGTGGCCACCAGGCACCGTCCAGGGGGCCGTGGCTGACCTCCGGCGTGAGGCTCAGCCGGGGCAAGGGCATCTGGTAGGTCTGTGAGTCACCTGGTGACATACCTTCGGCGGGCCTGGTGATGGCGTCCATCGTGAGATCCCGTCCCGGGCGGCCCGTGGCTGCCCGCGTCTGTCACTCGCCGGGAACGGCGCCACCGTGGTCGTGCGCCCGAAAATTCTCGGTACCTGCCACGCTACCCCCAGTCGTGGCGGGCGGCGTGGCGCGCAGCCATCGCACGAGGACGTGTCCGTACAGCGGACGACGGGTGGCGTGACCGCCCCGGCCGGTACGACTGCCGGCTCATCGCTCCTCTGCCGAATCATCGGCGTGCCGGGGGCTGCTCTTCGGCAGACAGGGTCAGCACGCAGGGGGCGACGGGGCCGGGCAGCCCGACGACGTCACCCATGTTCTGCCAGCCCCAGGACGAGAAGGCGGCTTGTCCTGCCCGGTCGGCGGGATGCAGCAGGGTGACCCCGAGGGAGCAGCGCAGGTCTGTGAGCAGACGCTGCTGCATGCGACGGGCGATATCGCGGTGCTGCGCGTGCGGATGGGCCACGACCTGGGTGAGGACGACGAACCGTGCGTGCGAGGTGAGCCGCTGGATGATCTCCTGGAGCGTTCCGTCGAGCCCTTGGCGGCCGGAGCCGTCGGAGCCCACCGGAAAACCGAAGGCGCAACCGACCAGCATCGTCGTCTCGGCGACCAGCAGGGCGAAGCCGGGGCGGTGGGCAGTGACCGCCAAGCAGTGCAGGAAGTCTCCTCGGCCGTGGTACGCCTCGCCGACGGTGCCCGCGACGGACTCCGCAGCCAGGTCCGCGATGTCCTCGCGCATGTCTTCGGCCTGCCAGCGGGTCAGCCGACGAAGGCGGATCCCGTCCTTGAGGACCGGCTGATCCGGCCGACGAGCGGGGCCCTCGGGCGCCCGCGCGGCGGTTCCCATGGTGCCGCCGGATGCGGCGGGCGGCACGGGACTCACGGGGGCCGTAAGGAGCAGGGAAGTCGAACCGGTGGCATCGAGGAGCCGGGCGATCTGCGCGCACGGATGGTGCAGCCGCAGGCGGGCGTGGACCCGGCCGGCGCGCCGTGATGCCGACAGGAGGACGTCCAGGCCCCTGGCGTCGCAGGAGCCGACCGTGGTCAGGTCGATGTCAATCACCGTGACACCGTCCAGCAGACACTGCTCCACCGCGGCCCGCAGCAGCGGCGTCGTGGCCGGCCCGATGTCGCCGGCGAGCGTGACGAGCGTCCGCTCTCCTCGGTTCCGCCGATGGATGTCCAGGCGGTAGAGGGCCATCACGCCTCCCCTCTGTGGGGTCGCGGACGTACACGGGTACTCAGCGCGGCCTCCGCCGTGATGCGTTCGCGTGAAGTTGTTCCACCGCGGCGGACATGATGCCGACCTGTCTCCGGGCCGACCACTGGGGCAACCCGGATTCACTCGTCTCTCGCCGAGGACGACCCGGCAGGGCGGCCGGAGTGTGTGGTGCCCTCGGTACTTCAACCGTACGTCGGCCCCAACGGGAAAGGGCTGCGTCGACAGGCGCCGTCTGAATCGGCGGGGAGCGGTTGATCCGCTCCCGAAACCAGCCCGGAACCGGGAAGCGGCAGGGGTGAGCATGTGGCGGAGGAAGGCGGCCAGGCCGTCGAGCACGGTGAGGCCCCGGCGATGCCGCAGACGCCGCCCAGGAGGCGGGCCGAGAAGTCGTATGGCGTCGCCGACGGCCGCGATGTGGGCCTGGGAGGTTTCGTCGCTGCCGTGGTCGGTTGCGGCGGTGGACTGGTGCCGGGGGTTGGGCCTGCGTCGGCTGCCCGGCTTGGTGACGGGCGCGGCTCGATGCCGGCGAGGTGTTCGCCGATCTTGGGGTGGGACAGGTCGGGGGCGGGTTCGGCTCCGAAGACCCAGACGGGTCCACCGCTGGCGTTGGTGTCGCCTTGCACGGCGACCTGGTACCCGCGTACGTCGCCGGACGGGAAGCGCTGGATGTCGACGAGGACGCCCTCGATGCCGGCCGTCGAGCAGGTGGAGGCACTCCTCCGGGTCGGTGGGATGAAGCCCTGGAGCTGCTGGGACCAGTCGTCAACATGGTGCGGTGACGCCGTCCGTCTCTTGGAGCGGGACGTGAGGATCAGCACCAAGGCCCGTTCCGCCGTGCGTGACCGATCAAAAGCCGCAAGCGTTCACTGAGTGAACGCCCCGAATGTTCATTCAGGAAACGCGCCTGGCTTTGTGCACATGTGGCCGGGGTGCCGGGACGGAAGTGGCCGCTTCTGGCGTGCCTGGCGCCGTGCGGCCTCCGGCGTGCCGTCTTCGACATGGGTGACTGGAAGCGCGCACTGGCCTCCGCCGGCGTGATCCCTCCCCGCGAACGCGGCGCGAGATACCTCCAGGCGGCCCCGGAAGACGGCGTGCACGCCCTCCGGCACGCGTACGCCTCCGTGCGCCTGGACGCGGGGGAGAGCATCAAGGCGCTCTCCGAGTACCTCGGCCACTCGGACCCGGGCTTCACGCTCCGGACGTACACGCATTTGCTGCCGTCCAGCGAGACCCGCACTCGCAAGGCGATCGACGACGCCTTCACGGAAGCCGAGCGGAAGGGCGACGGTGATCCGGCCGCCGACCAGGGCACATCAGTGCCCCGTCCAAACCCATGTGCCCTCAATGTGCCCTGACGGCCTGACGTCCCTGCCGCTGCACGACGAGGGCGGGGTCCGAAAACCCCGCCCGCTACCCGGGAAACCCCGGCTCAGGGCCACACAAGGCAGTACGGCTGATGCCCCGCCTCATGCAGCCGGTGGCTGAAGTCCTGCCACTCGTGCAGCAACTGGTACACGTTGAACGCGTCCCGCGGCCCGCCCCGGTCGGGGACCGTCGACCAGATGAAGGCCGCCGCGCCGACCGCTTCCTCGCCGATGCCGCGGAGGGGGTCGACGACCGTCATGGGGAGTTTGACGACCGCGTAGTCGGGGTGCAGGACGACCAGTTCCAGGGGTGGCACCTTGTGCAGGGGGACGCCCTCGATGCCGGTCAGCACCATCGCGGCCATCGTCTCCGGCTTGATCTTGGTGAACATGCCGTTCATGCCCAGCTCGTCGCCGCCGAGTTCCTCGGGACGCATCGAGATGGGGACGCGAGCCGCGGTCGCGCCGTCCGGCGCGCCGAAGTATTTGTACGTCACCCCCACCCGACCACCATTCCTGCTCCCCGCCCGGAGGCGGTCGGCCCGCTGGTCGAGCCGGCGGTCGAGATCCCGGTCGATCTGCTGGTCGTACCGCTCGGGCTCACTCGGTACACCCTGTGTCTGTCGTGCGTCGGTCTGACGTGTCTCGGTCGTTTCCTCCGCGTCGCGCCGGTGCCTTCCCCGCCGGGCACGTCGAGGACCCAGGTCATCAGTCCCCTCGCCCAGTCCGCCACCGCGATGCATATCTCCACCCGACTGCTTTTCTAGGACGCGTGGCCCCCGCCGCGCAACCCGATCATCGTGTCAGTGACCTCCCCCGCGCCCGCCCGCCGAAACGTGCGGTGGAACAACAGTCCACGCGGGGGGATTCCCGGCCCTGATCTCCGGCCCCTGATGAGTACGTGCGTATGGGCTTTGTGTATCAGGTCTCAGTCTCGCAGATGAGGGATGCCCCCGCTGTGATCTTGGGACTCGCCGCGCCTGATCAACACCCCGCCGTGCCTGATCAACACCCCGCCGTGCCTGACCAACCACCCGCCCCGCGTGACCAACCACCCGCCACGTGTGATCAACCGCCTGCCGCGCCTGATCAACCAACCCCCTTCCCGCGTCCGGCCGCGACCGCGACCGCGCCGGATCACCCCCGCGACCGCGCCGGATCACCACCGCGACCGCGTCCGGCCGCGACACCGACCGCCCCCCGCCGCCACACCGACCGCGTCCGGCCGCGACACCGACCGCCCCCCGCCACGACCCCGACCCCGGTCCGGCCGGGGATCCGCGCCGCCTTCGGCCTACCCTGAGGAGGTCACCCCGCAACCGGAGCCCGAGAAGCCGGAGTAGTCGCACGTCATGAGTGCCATGAGCGAAACGCCCTATCCCTACGACGCGCCCGTCTCACAGGCGCTCTTCGACCGTGCCTCCGTCGTCACCCCGGGCGGCGTCAACTCCCCGGTGCGTGCCTTCCGCGCCGTCGGCGGCACGCCGCGGTTCATGGTGTCGGGCAAGGGGGCCTACCTGACCGACGCCGACGGGCGCGAGTACGTCGACCTCGTGTGCTCCTGGGGGCCCATGATCCTCGGGCACGCGCACCCCGAGGTCATCGCCGCCGTCCAGGAGGCCGTGGCCCGCGGTACGTCCTTCGGCACGCCCGGCGAGGGCGAGGTCGCGCTCGCCGAGGAGATCGTCGCCCGGGTGGCGCCCGTCGAGCAGGTGCGGCTGGTCAGCAGCGGGACCGAGGCGACCATGTCCGCCATCCGGCTCGCCCGCGGGTTCACCCGGCGGTCCAAGGTGATCAAGTTCGCCGGGTGCTACCACGGGCACGTCGACTCGCTGCTCGCCGCGGCCGGCAGCGGGGTCGCCACCCTCGCGCTGCCCGACACGCCCGGTGTCACCGGTGCCCAGGCCGGCGACACGATCGTGCTGCCGTACAACGACCTGGAGGCCGTGCAGGAGGCCTTCCACCGGCACCCCGGGGAGATCGCCTGTGTGATCACCGAGGCCTCGCCGGGCAACATGGGCGTCGTGCCGCCGGACCCCGGCTTCAACCAGGCCCTCAAGGACTCCTGTCGCAGGAACGGCGCCCTCTTCATCTCCGACGAGGTGATGACCGGCTTCCGCACCAGCCGCGCCGGGTGGTACGGCGTCGAGGGCGTCGTGCCCGACCTGATGACCTTCGGCAAGGTCATGGGCGGTGGCTTCCCGGCCGCCGCGTTCGGCGGGCGTGCCGATGTGATGGCGCACCTCGCCCCCGCCGGGCCCGTGTACCAGGCCGGCACCCTCTCCGGTAACCCCGTCGCCACCGCCGCCGGTCTCGCCCAGCTGCGGCTGCTCGACGACGCCGCGTACGACAAGGTCGACGCCGTCTCCGAGCAGATCCGGACGCTCGTCAGCGAGGCGCTGTCGAAGGAGGGCGTCGCGCACCGGGTGCAAACCGCCTCCAACATGTTCTCCGTGTTCTTCACGGACCGGCAGGTGCGCGACTACGAGGACGCCAAGCGGCAGCAGTCGTACCGTTACACCGCGTTCTTCCACTCGCTGCTGGCGAACGGCGTCTACCTGCCGCCGTCGTCCTTCGAGTCCTGGTTCGTGTCCACGGCCCACGACGAGCGGGCCCTTCAGAAGATCGCCGACGCCCTTCCGGCGGCGGCCCGGGCGGCTGCGGAGGCCACGGCAGAATGAGCGACAGCACCAAGGACGTCACCGTCGTCCACGTCATGCGGCACGGCGAGGTCGCGAACCCGGACGGGGTCCTGTACGGGCGGCTGCCCGGCTACCACCTGTCCGAGCTGGGCCGGCAGATGGCCGAGCGGGTCGCCGAGCACCTCGCCTCGCGGGACGTCACCTATGTCTGCGCCTCCCCGTTGGAGCGGGCACAGGAGACCGCCACGCCGATCGCCAAGGCGCACGGGCTGGATCTCGACACCGACGAGCGGCTGATCGAGGCCGAGAACGTCTTCCAGGGCAAGACGTTCGGCGTCGGTGACGGCGCGCTGCGCAATCCGGACAACTGGAAGCACCTCGTCAACCCGTTCCGGCCGTCCTGGGGCGAGCCGTACGTGGACCAGGTCGTGCGGATGATGGGCGCGCTGAACGCGGCCAAGGACCGGGCGCGCGGGCACGAGGCGGTGCTGGTCAGCCATCAGCTGCCGATCTGGATCGTGCGCTCGTACGTCGAGCGGCGGCGGCTGTGGCACGATCCGCGCAAGCGGCAGTGCACGCTCGCCTCCCTGACGACTTTCACATACCTGGGTGACAAGATCGTGTCCGTGGGCTACAGCGAGCCCGCCATCGATCTGGTCCCGGCCCATCTGCGCGCCGGCGCCAAGCCCCAGAAGGGGAAGGGCACCGCGCAGGGGAAGGCCTTCGGCGCCTGACCGGTGCCACTCGTCACTGACGGTCCGTTTGGTATCGCTTAGCGCACTTTTACGGCCCCTGTTACGAAAAACACAAGAATCTGCGGAACCTCCCCGATCGTCCTGCCCTCTGAGTGGGTGACCAGCAGGCAGCGACGAATCGGGGATTTCCATGCCCACCTTCTCCCGGACCTTCTCCCGGCGGGGAATGCTCGGCCTCGGCGCGGGGGCGGCGGCCGCCGCCTCGCTCGTCGGCTGCGGGAGCCTCACGTCCTCGGACGGCGGCGGCCACCCGAACGGTTCCGGCCAGGCCAAGCCCGGGAGCGGGGACGGCAAGGGGAGCACCGCGCACCCGGCGCGGCCCATCGGCGACGGCTCCACCTCCTTCACCGGCAAGCAGCCGCACCAGCCGGCCAAGCCCGAGCCGCTGGAGCCGGGACAGACCCCGCCCCAGTTCGTGATCTTCTCCTGGGACGGCGCCGGCGAGGTCGGCAACGGGCTCTTCCCGCGCTTCCTGGACCTGGCCAAGGAGCACGGCGCGTCCATGACCTTCTTCCTCTCGGGGCTGTATCTGCTGCCCGAGTCGAAGAAGCGTCTGTACGAGCCGCCGAACAACCCGCGCGGCGCCTCCGACATCGGCTACCTCACCGACGAGCACATCAAGGCCACGCTGACGAACGTGCGCCGGGCCTGGCTGGAGGGGCACGAGATCGGCACCCACTTCAACGGGCACTTCTGCGCCGGTACGGGCACGGTCGGCAACTGGACCCCGCAGCAGTGGGAGAGCGAGATCCGGCAGGCCAAGGCGTTCGTGAAGGAGTGGCGGACCAACAGCGGCTGGACCGACCTGCCCGCGCTGCCGTTCGACTACGACAAGGAGCTGGTCGGCGGCCGTACGCCCTGCCTGCTCGGCCAGAACAACCTGCTGCCCACCGCCCGGAAGCTGGGCTGGCGCTACGACGCCTCCTCGCCGGGCGGCCGTCAGGTGTGGCCGGAGAAGAAGCTGGGGATCTGGGACCTGCCGTTGCAGCAGATACCTTTCCCCGGACGTTCCTTCGAGGTCCTGTCCATGGACTACAACATGCTCGCCAACCAGTCCCTGAACTCCACCAAGGCGCCCGCCTACAACTACCCCGGCTGGCGCAAGCAGTCCGCGCAGGCGTACATCCAGGGCTTCCAGCGGGCATACGAGACAAACCGGGCACCGTTCTTCGTCGGCAACCACTTCGAGCAGTGGAACGGCGGCATCTACATGGACTCCGTCGAGGAGGCCTTCAAGCACATCGCGCGCGAGAAGGAGAAGGGCGCCGACGTACGGCTGGTCTCCTTCCGGCAGTTCGTGGACTGGATGGACGCGCAGAAGCCCGAGGTGCTCGCCAAGCTGCGCACGCTCGAGGTCGGGCAGCGGCCGGCGGGCGGCTGGAAGGAGTTCCTGCGCGGCGGCGGGTCCGCCTCCTCCGACGCCGCCTGAGCCGGCGCCGACTCGGGCCCTGTGTCTGAAATGTCCCGTGTAAATACGCCCTGAAATGCGGTTTTCCGCCCGGCAGGGGGGTGCGCGAGATCCCCGGAACAGGCATGCGAAACTTTTCACATGAGTACCCGTAGCCGCGCCGTCCTGCTCAGCGCCGTGGCCGCCGTCGCGGCCCTGTCCCTGTCCGCGTGCGGTAAGGGCGGCACCTCCGGAGGCGGTGGCGACACCCACTTCGTCACCGGCAACAACGGCATCGACACCGTGCCCGCCGGCAAGCGCGCCACGGCCCCGGACCTGTCGGGCGGGACCATCGACGGCAAGACCCTGGACGTCGCCGACTACAAGGGCAAGGTCGTCGTCGTCAACGTCTGGGGCTCGTGGTGCGGACCGTGCCGCGAGGAGGCGCAGTACTTCGCCAAGGTCTCCAAGGAGTACCAGGACAAGGGTGTCCAGTTCGTCGGCATCAACACCCGGGACACCAGCACCACCCCGGCCGTGAACTTCGAGAAGGAGCACGGCGTCACGTACCCGAGCCTGTACGACCCCACGGGCAAGCTGATGCTGCGCTTCAAGAAGGGCACCCTCAACCCGCAGATCATCCCCTCCACGCTCGTCATCGACCGGCACGGCAAGGTCGCCGCACGGGCCCTGGAGGCGCTCGACGACACGGGCCTGCTGAAGATGATCAAGCCGGTCCTCGCGGAGAAGTGACGTGAGCGCACTGCTGACGCTGGCCGCGGAGACGGGTCAGAACGACACGGTCCTGCACGGCGCCCTGCTGGTCGCCCTGCCGATCGCCCTGCTCGCCGGGCTCGTCTCCTTCTTCTCGCCCTGTGTGCTGCCGCTGGTCCCCGGTTACCTCTCCTATGTGACCGGCGTCGCGGGCACCGACCTGGCCGAGGCCAGACGGGGGCGGATGGTGGCCGGCGCCTCCCTGTTCGTGCTCGGCTTCAGCGCCGTGTTCGTCTCGGGCGGTGCGCTCTTCGGCTACTTCGGCTCCAACCTGATCGACTACCAGGGCGCCCTGTCCAAGGTGCTCGGCGTGCTCATGATCGCCATGGGCGTCTTCTTCATGGGGCTCCTGCCCTGGTTCACCATGCGCGAGTTCCGCTTCCACAAGCGGCCGACGGGCGGCCTGCTGGGGGCGCCCCTGCTCGGCGCCCTCTTCGGCGTCGGCTGGACGCCCTGCATGGGTCCGACGCTCTCCTCGGTGAGCTCCCTCTCCTTCCAGGAGTCGAGCGCGGCGCGCGGCTCGCTGCTGATGGTCGTCTACTGCCTCGGCCTCGGCGTGCCGTTCGTGCTCACCGCGATCGGCTTCCGCAAGGCCCTCGGCGCCTTCGCCTGGGTCAAGCGCCACTATGTGTGGGTGACGCGCATCGGCGGCTCGATGATGATCGTGACCGGTGTGCTGCTGCTGACCGGCGCTTGGAACAGTCTCGTGCAGCAGATGCAGACCTGGTCCGGCGGCTTCAATGTGGGGATCTGACCGATGAGCAAGACCGACACCGACACGAGCCAGGACCGGGACGAGCTGGGCGCGGCCGGCTCCCAGCTTTCCACCGCGCCGCAGGAGGAGCAGACGAGCCTGCCCGGCCTCGGTGTCATCGGCTGGGCGCGCTGGTTCTGGCGGCAGCTGACCTCCATGCGGGTCGCGCTGCTGCTGCTCCTGCTGCTCTCGCTCGGCGCGATCCCCGGCTCGCTGATCCCGCAGACCGGCGCCGACGCGAGCAAGGTCGAGGACTTCCGCGCCGCCCACAAGACGCTGGCGCCGGTCTACGACAAGCTCGGCCTGTTCCACGTCTACAGCTCGGTGTGGTTCTCCGCGATCTACATCCTGCTGTTCGTCTCCCTCATCGGCTGCATCGTCCCCCGCACCTGGCAGTTCGTCGGCCAGTTGCGTGGCCGACCGCCGGGCGCGCCCAAGCGGCTGACCCGGCTGCCCGCCCACACCGCCTGGCGCACCACCGAGGACCCGGAGCGGGTCCGTGAGGCCGCGCTCGCGCTGCTGCGGAAGCGCCGCTTCCGCGCCCACGTCGTCGGTGACGCCGTGGCCGCCGAGAAGGGCTACCTGCGCGAGCTGGGCAACCTGGTCTTCCACATCGCCCTGATCGTGCTGCTGGTCGCCTTCGCCTCGGGCCAGTTGTACAAGTCCGACGGCACCAAGCTGATGGTGGAGGGCGACGGCTTCTCCAACGCGCTGCCGATGTACGACGACTTCAAGTCCGGCAGCCTCTTCCAGCCCGACGACCTGGTCCCGTTCAGTTTCAACCTGAAGGACTTCAAGGGGACCTACGAGCTGACCGGCCCGAACAGGGGCACCGCGCGCACCTTCCAGGCGAAGATCACCTACAACAAGGGCGCCTACGGCAAGGAGACCACGACCACCATCAAGGTCAACGAGCCGCTGAAGATCGACGACTCGAAGGTCTACCTGGTCAGCCACGGCTACGCGCCCGTGATCACCGTTCGGGACGGCAAGGGCAAGGTGGTCTACCGCGACGCCGTGCCGCTGCTGCCGCTCGACGGCAACGTCACCTCCCAGGGCGTCGTCAAGGTCATGGACGGCTACCGCGACGCCAACGGCAAGAAGGAGCAGCTCGGCATCAAGGCCTTCTTCCTGCCGACCTACGGCGGGGCCGGCATGGAGATCGCCTCGGCCTTCCCCGCGCTGCTGAACCCGGTGCTGAACCTGGAGCCGTACCACGGCGACCTGGGCGTCGACTCGGGCCTGCCGCAGAGCGTGTACCAGCTCGACAAGTCCCACATGAAGGACTACAAGGACGCCAAGGGCGCGCAGCTGAGGGACAACCTCAAGCCCGGCGAGACCATGACGCTGCCCAACGGCGCCGGTTCCATCACCTTCGAGAAGGACGTCAAGGAGTGGGCCGGCTTCGAGATCGTCCAGGAGCCGGGCGGCGGCTGGGCGCTCACCGGTGCCCTCGCCGCGATCTTCGGCCTGGCCGCGTCCCTGTTCATCCAGCGCCGCCGGGTCTGGGTGCGCGCGGTGCGCGGGGCCGACGGCGTCACGGTGGTCGAGATGGCCGGGCTCGGCCGCAGCGAGTCCGCGAAGGTGCCCGAGGAACTGGGCGACCTCGCCGGAATCCTCTATGACCAGGCGCCGGGGGCACCCGACCCCGACGACGACTCCGCAGCAACCCCCGACCCCCAAGTCGTACCTGCCGAAGGGGCTGAGAAGTGACTCTCGCCGCCGCAACCGATCTCGCCGCCGCGACCAACGAACACCTCGCGAGCATCAGCAACACGCTGATCTACTCGTCGATGGCGGTCTACACCCTGGCCTTCTTCGCCTACATCGCCGAGTGGCTGTTCGGCAGCCGCAGCAAGGTCGGCCGTACGGCCGCCGCGCTCACCGCCGACAGCGGGCGGAGCGCGGGCGCGCCCGCCGTCACCGTGAAGCGGGCCGGCGGTACCGCCGTGCTGGAGCGGCCGAAGGTCGTCGTCCGCTCGGTGTCCGGCGCGCGGGACGTGCCGGACGGGCCCGGCGCGCACGGCGGTGACGAGCAGGGCGACCTCTACGGCCGGATCGCCATCTCCCTCACCGTGCTCGCGTTCCTGGTGGAGCTGGGCGGCGTCGTCGCCCGCGCGGCCTCCGTGGAGCGGGCGCCGTGGGGCAACATGTACGAGTTCAACATCACCTTCTCCACGGTCGCCGTCGGCGTGTACCTCGCGCTGCTGGCTTTGAAGAAGAACGTGCGCTGGCTCGGCCTGTTCCTCGTCACGACGGTCCTGCTGGACCTCGGCCTCGCGGTCACCGTGCTGTACACGGCCAGCGACCAGCTGGTGCCGGCCCTGCACTCGTACTGGCTGTACATCCACGTCTCCACCGCCATCTTCTGCGGTGCCGTGTTCTACGTCGGCGCGGTCGCCACGATCCTGTACCTGTTCAAGGACTCGTACGAGAACAAGCTCCAGCTCGGCGGCACGCCCGGGAAGTTCGCCTCCTCGGTGCTGGAGCGGCTGCCCGCCTCGGCGTCCCTGGACAAGTTCGCCTACCGGGTCAACGCGGCCGTCTTCCCGCTGTGGACGTTCACGATCATCGCGGGCGCGATCTGGGCGGGCGACGCCTGGGGCCGGTACTGGAACTGGGACCCGAAGGAGACCTGGTCCTTCATCACCTGGATCGCCTACGCCTGTTACCTGCACGCCCGGGCCACGGCCGGCTGGAAGGGCCGCAAGGCCGCCTACCTGGCGCTGATCGCCTTCGGCTGCTGGCTGTTCAACTACTACGGCGTCAACATCTTCGTCAGCGGCAAGCACTCCTACGCGGGCGTGTGACCGCCACCGCCGAGAGAGGGCCGGTTCCAGTGACACGGGTCACGGGAACCGGCCTTCGCCGTCCGGAGGCGGCCCTGACCACGTGCGCATCCCCGGGCCCGGGGGCAGGCTGGTGTCATGAGCGGTTCCATCGCACAGGGCACCAGCCAGACGCACGGGAACACGCACATCCTGCACTTCGTGGTGCGGCTCCCCCGGCGCATGGAGGAGGTCTGGGCCGCGCTGGCCACGCCCGAGGGGCTGGCGTCCTGGTTCACCGCCGCCGACGTGTTCGAACCCCGGCTCGGCGGCGCGGTCACCCTGCGCGACCTGGGCGACGGGCAGGTCACCGCGTGGGACGTGGACCGGGTCGCGGAGTACACGGTCGGCGGTGGCGGCCGGCTCCGGTTCCATCTGGAGCGGGACGGGGAGGACGGCAGCGTGCTCCGCTTCACCCATGAGTTCCAGGGCGAGGAGGACTCGGAACAGCGCTGGCGGAGCCGTTTCGAGCGCCTGATCGAGGCGCTGGGGCCGGGGCGGAGCTGAGCGTCTAGGAGACCGCGGGCAGGCTGTCGTGGGCCACCGAGGCGATCCGGTCCCGCAGCCGCTCGGCGTACAGCCGCATGTTCTTCGCCGCGACGTCCGTGTCCGGGTACCGGCTCGCCAGCCACAGCCCGTCGGGCAGCCGGTTCACCCACACGCACACCTGGTCGCCGTACGACACCCGCATCAGCCCGTACGCCTTCAGCTCCGCCCACCGCTCGGCGCCCGGGATGGCGCGGGTGTCGACGTACGACACGATCGAGTACAGGTCGGGGGAGGTCGGCCGGAAGTCCGCGCCGAGCAGGCTCAGCACCCGGGCCAGCGGCATCCGGGCCAGCGACCGGTTCGCCTGGAGTTCGGCGCGGACCGCTCGCAGGGCCTCCGGGAAGCCACGGGTGCGGCCCACGGGCACCTCGATCGGGGCGCCGCCCACGTACCAGCCCACCGAGTCCGTCCACCGCGACTTCACCCGGGTGTGGAAGGGCACCACCGTCCGGTACACCGGCTGACCGCCGAGTTCGTGCACGATCAGCCCGGTCGCGGCCAGCAGCCCGACCAGGCTGCCGCCGTACGGCCGGCAGTACGCCTCGAACGCCGCCGCCGCGTCCGCGTCCGCCAGCGGCTCGCACAGCATCCGCTGCGTAGGCAGCGGGCCGCCCGGGGTCAGCCCCAGGTCCACCGGGAAGCCCGGCAGCGTGCCGTCGCAGCGGTGGATGAACTCCCGCCAGCGGTCCACGAACGCGTGCCCGCCGTCGATGCCGTCCGCGTCCGCGCGCTCGATCTCGCAGAAGTCGACGTAACTCGCGGCGGGCGTGGCGGAGTCCGGTTCCCGGCCGGCCAGGCCCGCCGCGTACAGTTCGTGGATCTCGGCGACCAGCCGGTGCAGGGAGTAGGCGTCGACGTTGCTGTGGTCGAAGGCCATGTAGACGCTCGCGCCGTCGTCCCGGACGACCGCCGTGTAGATCAGGTTGGGCCAGCGCAGTGCGTCCGCGACCGTGTCGAAGCGCTCCTGGAGGTGCCGGACGAGGTCACCGGCGTCGGGGAAGTCGCCCCCCTCCGCCCGGCGCAGGGACACGTCGGCCGCGTCGAGCGTGAACCGGCGCAGTTCGTCACCGGCCCAGCGGAAGCCGCTGCGCAGCGTCTCGTGCCGCACGGTCCAGGCACGCAGCGCCCGCTCCAGCACGTCGAGGTCGACCGGGCCGGGCAGGTCGAAGGCGGTGCCGAGCCAGGTCGGCACGAACAGCCCGTCCTCCCGGACGCACTTGGCCGTCCTGATGTGCGACTCCTGGATGTAGGCGGGCGGCCGGGAGTCCTCCGGGAGCGCCGTCGCCGCCGCGACGGTCGCCGGGCTCAACGTCCACTCGACGAGCCGTCCCGGCCGGACCTCGCAGCGCTGGATGTCAGTGATTCGCACGCGTCTCCCATCGCAGAAGGGGGCCCCTGGATACGGGCCCCCCTGGAAGCCAATGCCGTGGGACGCGGGCGGGACATGCCCGGCCGGTTCATTTCAACGGAACGGGTGGCGGGCCGAACGCGGAAGTGAATAACGGTCGGTGACCGGTCAGGGGGTCACTCGACGGTGATCGAGTCCAGCTTCTCGCGGAGGTACGCGTGCGAGTCGACGGGCGGGTACACCACCCGGCCCACCGGCGCCGGAAGGGACTCCACCAGCGTGCCCGGGGTGCACTCGCCGAAGTAGACGAGCGAGATCAGCTCCTCGGCGGGCGCGTCGACGGGCGGCGGCAGCACCCGGTGCCGCCCGGACCGCCACCGGTCCCCGGTCCAACGGGCCAGCAGGTCACCGATGTTGACCGTGAACGCCGCCGGGTCGTACGGCGCGTCCTGCCAGCCGTCCGCGTCGGTGTACACCTGGAGTCCGCCCTTGCCGGCCTGCCGGTCGAGGATGGTGACGGTCCCGAAGTCGGTGTGCGGCCCGATCCGGAACTGCCCGGTCCGGGGAGCGCCGACGATCTCCGTCCCCGGGTACCAGTTGATGTTGAAGCCGTACGTCGGATGGTCCATGTGCCGGGTGAAGAAGTCGGCGCCGAGCCCGAGCGCGCACGCCAGCAGGGCCAGCAGCTCCTTCTCCAGCGCGACCATCCGGCCCAGGTACTCCTCGCACGGCCCGCGCAGCGCGGGCACCTCCGCCGGCCACACGTTGGGCGCGTACCACTCGGCGTTGACGACCGGGTCCTCGAACGGCTCGGCGGTGGCGAAGGTCAGCGACTCCTTCAGGTCCGGCGGGGTCTCGGTGCCCTCCGCGTACCCGTTGGCCTCGGCGCCCGGCCCGAGCCAGCCGCGCCCGCCGACCTTCGCCGCGTAGCGCTGCTTGACCCCGGCGGGCAGCAGGAAGAACTCCCGGGCGGCCGACCGGATCCGGGTCCGCAGCGCGGGGTCCACGCCGTGCCCGGTGACCAGCAGGAACCCGGCGGCCTGGAGCGCCTGGTCGACGTCGCGGGCCAGCGTGGCACGCGTCATCGCGTCCCCCACGGTCCAGCGCCGCAGATCGATGGTGGGAATCACACGGCCCATGCTTCCACTCTTCGCCGCCCGTCGCCGCGGTTCCCGGGAGGATCCGCGGGCGGCCTGCTAGCCGCCCAGCAGGCCGATGACCGCCTGGACCGCCTCGGTCACCGGCCGGCCGACCGCGCCGACCGTGGTGGCGATCCCGGCGATCGCCATCAACGCCCGGTGCCGCTCCTGCGCGGGCACGGCCGCCTCGGCGCTGAGCGCGGGCAGGGACTCCTCCAGCAGCTGGGCGCTGGGGGCCGGCACCCGGGCGCGCAGTTCGCCGATCTGCCGGTGCAGTTCGGCGAGGGCCGCGACCAGCGCGGGGTCGAGGCCGGCCGCGCCGGTGCCCGCCTGGGTCTTGACGATGCCCTGGTTGCCCTGGCCGCCGTACATGTTCACGTTGTCGCCGTAGTAGTAGTTGTTGCCGCTCATCGCGTGATCCCCACGTTTCCGTTGCCGCCGTACATGTTGACGTTGTCGCCGAGGTAGTAGTTGTTCGGTGAGACGGTGAGGCGCTCCACCGTCACGCGGAACTCGGTGTCGGGGTGGTCGATGGCGTACGAGATCTGGCCGACGAGCTGGTCCAGGTGGCGCGGGTCCCGGCTGGTGACCAGGCCGGTGGAGGCGCCGGACGTCTCGACGGCCAGGACGTAGTGCGCCTGGGCCGTCAGCACGGACATCATGTCCACGAAGAAGTAGATCGTGGCGGCGAGCGCCAGGAGCCACACCCAGCCGACGTAGCCGGCCCCGCCGGAGTCGGGCCCCTGGAAGGCCAGCGAGGGCAGGCCCGGCAGCATGGCGATGAACCCGACGACCAGCGTCCCGGCGGCGTACCGCAGGAACCGCAGCACCGCCTCCTTGCGCCTCGGCCGCATCACGAAGGTGTAGACGCGCGCGATGCCGTGCAGCGGGTAGACGGCCGAGCCGATCCACAGGATCCGCTTGCTGACCCGCAGCTCGATCGGGACCGGCGGGGCGGTCCGGGCCGGCGGCGGCACGTCCGGCATGGGCGGCCCGGCGTACGCGGTGGCCGCCGGACCGGGCGGCGGACCGGAGGGCGGACCGGACGGGGGGGTCACGGGCGGGGTGGCCGGTGCGGACGGCGGTGCGGGAGGGGAGGGCGGTGTGGAAGCGGGCGTGCGGTCAGGGTGTTCGGGCGGTGTGCTGGTTCCCAAGGGTCCCCCAGAGAGCGAAGATCACCGTTACTCGGCGTCGACCATTAACCCCGCTCCCGTGACCCGCTGTCCAGGGACTTGCCGAACCCGGGGCCGTCTCCGGGGCGACCCGGTGACGGGGCCGGGGTGGCGGGTGGTCGATACTGGGACACATGGCTTACGACGATCTTCGCTCCCTGCTCCGGGCGCTGGAGCGCGAGGGCGACCTCAAGCGCATCAAGGCCGAGGTCGACCCGTACCTGGAAGTCGGGGAGATCGTCGACCGGGTGCAGAAGTCCGGCGGCCCGGCGCTGCTCTTCGAGAACGTGCGCGGCTCGGACATGCCCCTCGCCATGAACGTGTACGGCACCGACCGCCGGCTGCTGAAGGCGCTGGGCCTGAAGTCGTACGGCGAGATCTCGGAGAAGATCGGCGGCCTGCTGCGGCCCGAGCTGCCGCACGGCTTCGTCGGCGTCCGGGAGGCCTTCGGCAAGCTGGGCGCGATGGCCCACGTCCCGCCGAAGAAGGTGAAGCCCGACAACGCGCCGGTGCAGGAGGTCGTCCTCCGGGGCGACGACGTCGACCTCGACCGGCTCCCGGCGCTGTTCACCTGGCCGAAGGACGGCGGCTCCTTCTTCAACCTGGGCCTGACCCACACCAAGGACCCCGAGACCGGCATCCGGAACCTGGGCCTGTACCGCCTCCAGCGCCACGACAAGCGCACCATCGGCATGCACTGGCAGATCCACAAGGACAGCCGGAACCACTACCAGGTGGCCGCGCGCAGGGGCGAGCGGCTTGCGGTGGCCATCGCCTTCGGGTGCCCGCCCGCGGTGACGTACGCCTCCACCGCCCCGCTCCCCGGCGACATCGACGAATACCTCTTCGCCGGCTTCCTCGCGGGCAAGCGGATCGAGATGGTCGACTGCAAGACGGTCCCGCTCCAGGTCCCGGCCAACGCCGAGGTGGTCCTGGAGGGCTGGCTGGAACCCGGCGAGATGCTGCCCGAGGGCCCCTTCGGCGACCACACCGGCTTCTACACCCCGCAGGAACCCTTCCCGGCCCTGAGGATCGACTGCGTGACGATGCGCAGGCGCCCCCTGCTCCAGTCGATCGTCGTCGGCCGCCCCCCGACGGAGGACGGCCCGCTCGGCCGCGCCACGGAACGCTTCTTCCTGCCCCTGCTCAAGATCATCGTCCCGGACATCGTGGACTACCACCTGCCCGAGGCCGGCGGCTTCCACAACTGCGCGATCGTCTCGATCGACAAGAAGTACCCGAAGCACGCGCAGAAGGTGATGCACGCCATCTGGGGGGCACACATGATGTCCCTGACCAAGCTGATCGTGGTCGTGGACGCCGACTGCGACGTGCACGACCTGCACGAGGTCGCCTGGCGGGCCCTCGGCAACACCGACTACGCCCGCGACCTCACGGTCGTGGAGGGCCCCGTCGACCACCTGGACCACGCCTCCTACCAGCAGTTCTGGGGCGGCAAAGCGGGCATCGACGCGACGCGGAAGTGGCCCGAGGAGGGCTACACCCGCGACGGCGGCTGGCCCGACATGGTCCTGTCGGACCCGGATACGGCGGCCCTGGTGGACCGCCGCTGGAAGGAGTACGGACTGTGACCTCGGCCTCCGCCGCCATCCCCCAGCCCGGCCGCACCAAGGCGTTCCTGCGCCTGGTGATGATCGAGCACTCGGTCTTCGCGCTCCCCTTCGCCTACATCGCCTCCCTCACGGCGATGTACGAGTGGGACCGGAACGTCCACTGGGGCCGTCTGCTCCTGGTCACGGTCTGCATGGTCGGCCTGCGCACCTTCGCCATGGCGGTCAACCGGATCATCGACCGCGAGATCGACGCCCGGAACCCGCGCACGGCCCACCGCGAGCTCGTCACCGGCGCGATGTCGGTCAGGCACGCCTGGACGGGCGCGCTGATCGCCCTGGTGGTCTTCCTGGGCGCGGCGGCCCTGCTGAACCCCCTCTGCCTGGCGCTCGCGCCGGTGGCGGTGGTCCCGATGGTGGTCTACCCCTACGGGAAGCGGTTCACGAACTTCCCCCAGGCCATCCTGGGGCTCGCCCAGTCCATGGGCCCCATCGGCGGCTGGCTGGCGATCAGCGGCGAGTGGTCCTGGACGGCGGTGATCCTCGGCCTCGCCGTCGGCGTCTGGATCGGCGGCTTCGACCTGATCTACGCCTGCCAGGACGTCGAGACCGACCGCGAGATCGGCGTCCTGTCGGTCCCGGCCCGCT
This sequence comes from Streptomyces canarius, assembly GCF_014650735.1. Classification (NCBI taxonomy): domain Bacteria; kingdom Bacillati; phylum Actinomycetota; class Actinomycetes; order Kitasatosporales; family Streptomycetaceae; genus Streptomyces; species Streptomyces canarius. Next base: position 270,695 of record NZ_BMVN01000008.1, on the reverse strand, counting down.
TCGGCATCCCGGCCGCGATCTGGGGCGCGCGGGTGTGCCACACGATCACGACGGCCCTGTTCGTCTGGTACGGCCTGGCCACCCACGCCGGAGCGTTCTTCTGGCTGGGCCTGCTGATCGTCGCCGGCGCCTTCCTCTACGAGCACTCCATCGTCCGGCCCCACGACCTGTCCCGCCTGAACAGGGCGTTCTTCTCGGTCAACGGCTTCATCGGCATCGCCCTGTTCGTGTGTGCGCTGCTCGATCTCCTCGTACGCGGTCTGACCGTGTGAGCGGCCCGGCACCACCCGGCCCGAGGGCGGTCGGGCGCGCCGGTACGCTCAAGGTGTGAACGCAGGAGAAACGCGGCGTGTGCCTTGGATCGTGGGGGTGTCCGGAGCTTCCGGGACGCCGTATGCCGCTGCCGTGCTGCGGGCGCTGCTGGAGGCCGGGGAAGCGGTGGACCTCGTGGTCAGCCGGGCCTCGCGGCTGACGCTGCTGGACGAGACGGGCATCTCGTTCCGGGACGCGCACTGGCAGGACGACCTGCGGGAATGGCTGGCCCGTGGCGCCGACGGCAAGCCCGGCACCTTCGACGTGGACATCAGCGGGGTGCGGTACTGGAGCGCGGGCGATCTCGCCGCCGGCCCGTCCTCGGGGTCGTACCCGGCGAAGGGCATGATCGTCGTGCCCGCCTCCACCGCCTCCGTGGCCGGTGTGGCGCTCGGCCTCTCCAAGGATCTGCTCCAGCGCGCGGCGAGCGTCACACTGAAGGAGCGCCGGACGCTGGTCGTGGCCGTACGGGAGACCCCCTTGAACGGGCAGACGCTGCGCCACCTCGTCGCGCTGGACGACGCCGGCGCCACGGTCGTCCCGGCCTCGCCCGCCTTCTACGCGGGCGCCACCCACATCCAGGACCTGGTGGACTTCGTCGCCGGCCGCGTGCTGGACGCGGCCGGTGTCGCACACGGCCTGTACCGGCGCTGGAAGGGCGAGCTGGGCGGCGGCACCCCCGGCACGTAAGGCAAGCAGCACTACCCCTCATCACTCCAGGAACTTTCACCGGAAGGCTTCGATCGCATGGACGCGGTGGACAGGCAGCTCATCCAGGCCCTGAGGGAGAACGGCCGGGCCTCGTACGCGGAGCTGGGGCGCCTGGTCGGCCTGTCGGGCCCCAGCGTCACCGACCGCATCAACCGGCTGGAGGCGGCCGGTGTCATCACCGGCTACCGCGCCACGGTGGACGCGGCCTCCCTCGGCCTCGGCGTCATCGCCCTGATCGGCATCTCGCTCTCCGACGCCGCCGACCACGAGGACGTCGCCCAGCGGCTGCGGGACCTGACGGAGATCGAGGACTGCTGGTTCATCGCCGGTGACGACTCCTTCATGCTCAAGGTCCGCTCGACGGACGTGGACGGCCTGGAGAAGACCATCCGCCGGCTCAGCGGGACGAAGGGCGTCTCCCGCACCCGTACCACGATCGTGCTGTCCACCAAGTGGGAGAACCGGGTCGGAGAACTGCCGGACGAGGTCTAGGGATACCGTGGGTCGCGTTGTCGTAGAAAGGTGTGGGTATGGACGTCGGGCTCAAGCGCGAGCTGGAGGAGAAGGTCCGCTCCGGTGAGCGGCTGACCCGCGAGGACGGCATCGCGCTGTACGAGTCGGACGACCTGGCCTGGCTCGGCGGGCTCGCCCACGAGGTGCGGACCCGCAAGAACGGTGACGTCGTCCACTTCAACGTCAACCGGCACCTGAACATGACCAATGTGTGCACGGCCTCGTGCGCCTACTGCTCGTTCCAGCGCAAGCCGGGCGAGAAGGACGCGTACACGATGCGCATCGAGGAGGCCGTCAAGCTCGCCCAGGCGATGGAGTCGGAGAACCTCACCGAGCTGCACATCGTCAACGGCCTGCACCCGAACCTGCCGTGGCGGTACTACCCGCGTTCCCTGCGCGAGCTGAAGAAGGCCCTGCCGAACGTCTCCCTGAAGGCCTTCACGGCGACGGAGATCCACCACTTCGAGACCATCAGCGGCCTGTCGGCCTCCGAGATCCTCGACGAGCTGATCGACGCGGGCCTGGAGTCGCTGACCGGCGGCGGCGCCGAGATCTTCGACTGGGAGGTCCGGCAGCACATCGTGGACCACCGCACCCACTGGGAGGACTGGTCCCGTATCCACCGCCTGGCGCACGAGAAGGGTCTGAAGACCCCGTGCACCATGCTGTACGGCCACATCGAGGAGCCCCGCCACCGCGTCGACCACGTCCTGCGCCTGCGCGAGCTCCAGGACGAGACCGGCGGCTTCCAGGTGTTCATCCCGCTGCGCTACCAGCACGACTTCGTGGACATGAAGGACGGCAAGGTACGCAACACCCTCCAGGCGCGCACCCAGATGGCGACCGGCGCGGAGGCGCTGAAGACCTTCGCGGTGTCCCGGCTGCTGTTCGACAACGTCCCGCACGTCAAGGTCTTCTGGGTCATGCACGGCGTGCAGACCGCCCAGCTCGCCCTCCAGCACGGCGCCGACGACATGGACGGGTCGGTGGTGGAGTACAAGATCACCCACGACGCGGACAACTTCGGCACGCCGAACAAGCTGACCCGCGAGGACCTGCTGGAACTGATCCGCGACGCGGGCTTCCGCCCGGTGGAGCGGAACACGCGATACGAGATCATCCGCGAGTACGAGGGCCCGGACCCGGAGCGCCGGGAGTCCCCCCAGCCGATGCGGGTGTGAGGCGCGGCACGTAGCCGTGCGGCTGCGGGAGCGCGGGGGCTGGTCGCGCAGTTCCCCGCGTCCCCGGGCGGGTACTCGGGGCGCATGCCCACGAAGGCACCCGAAGACCGGTACGACGCGGCTCCCTTCGTTCCCGAGGGAGCCGGCCTGGACGTTCTCCGCCGAGCCGCCGCGGACTGCCGCGGTTGCCCCCTGCACCGCGCCGCCACCCGGACCGTCTTCGGCGCCGGGAACACCGACGCCCGCGTGATGCTCGTGGGGGAGCAGCCCGGCGATCAGGAGGACCGGCAGGGCAGGCCCTTCGTCGGGCCCGCCGGCAAGCTGCTCGACCGGGCCCTGGCGGAGGCCGGCATCGACCCCGCCGCGGCCTACGTCACCAACGCGGTCAAGCACTTCAAGTTCACCCGGGCCGAGCCCCGCAAACGCCGTATCCACAAGGCGCCGAGCCTGCGTGAGATGACGGCCTGCGGCCCCTGGCTCGCGGCCGAGCTGGCGCTGGTGGAGCCGGAGCTGATCGTGATCCTGGGCGCGACGGCCGGCAAGGCGCTGCTGGGGTCGTCGTTCCGGGTGAGCCAGGTGCGCGGGACGGTACTGGAGGAGGAGATCCACGGCCGGCCGGAGCGGCTGGTGCCGACCGTGCATCCGTCGGCCGTGCTGCGCGCGGACGACCGCGAGCAGGCGTACCAGGGCCTGGTGGCCGACCTGAAGGTGGCCGCACGCGCCCTTGGGTAATAAGTAAACTGCCGACGTGCCTCTTACTTTCACCCTGGACCCCGCCGTCACCCCGGCCCTCCGCGACGGCATCCTCGACCTGTGGGCGGACGTCACCGACGCGGGCGGCGCCGTCGGCTTCGTAGCGCCGGCGAACCGCGAGGAGATACGCCCGGAGCTGGTGCGGCACTTCGCGCAGATGGCCGAGGGCCGCACCCGGCTGCTCGTCGGCCGCGACGAGGCCGGCCAGGTGGTGGCGGCGGCCTTCCTCACCCGCAACACCCACCGGCTGATGACCCACTGGCTGTGGCTGTACACGGTGATGGTCCACCCCCGCCACCAGGGCCGGGGTCACGGCCGCGACCTGCTGGCCGCCGCCGCGGACGCGGCGCGCGGGATGGAGGGCATCGAGGCGGTCCGGCTGACCTGCCGGGGCGGGCTGGGCCTGGAGCACTTCTACGGCTCCTGCGGCTACAAGGAGGTCGGCCGCGTCCCGGACGCCATCCGGGTCGCGCCCGGCGACGACCGCGACGACATCATCATGCTGCTGCCGCTCCGCTGAGCCGACCCCCCTGCGTGATCGCCCGCCGCCCGTGCTTCACTGGACGACGACCCCTTTTGGAATCGGACGAGTGGATTGAGATGCTCCGCTACACGCTGATGCGCCTCGGTATCTTCGCGGGCTGCCTCGCGATCGTCTGGGGAGCCGTCTACTCGGGCATCTTCCCGCGCGGCTTCGGCGAGTCCAACGGACTGTGGGTCCTGCTGCTCGCCCTGGTCCTCTCCGCACCGATCAGCTGGGTGGCGCTGCGCAAGGAGCGGGACCGGGCCTCCGTGCAGATCGTGCACAGGGTCGACCGGATGAAGGCCAACCTGGACGCCAACCGCAGCCAGGAGGACGAGTCGGTCGACGCCTCGCGGGCGCAGGGCGGGGCCACCACGTCCGGCTGATCACGCCGCCGGCCCAACTAGGCCCTGTCGTCAAACTCCCGTCTGCCGCGCGACGCCATGCACGCACTCTCGCCGCACCGGGCCCCGACCCAAGTACATCCAGTACGAGGGCCGGGGCCCGGCGCGCCGAGAGCACGCACCTGACGCCGCGCGGCCCGCCCTCCGGGCGGACGACGGGAGTTTGACGACAGGACCTAGGCTTGCCCTCATGGGTGCCGTCAAGACCAAACGGATGCCGAGGGCGGTGCGGGAGCAGCAGATGCTCGACGCTGCCGTACGGATCTTCGGGCAGCGCGGGTACATGGCCGCCTCGATGGACGAGATCGCCGAACTCGCGGGCGTGTCCAAGCCGTTGGTCTACCTGTACCTGAACTCGAAGGAAGACCTCTTCACCGCGTGCATCCGCCGCGAGGCCGCCGCGCTCACGGAGGCCGTGCGCGCGGGTGTCCGGCCGGGGCTGCCCGCCGACCGGCAACTCTGGGACGGCCTGCGGGCGTTCTTCGCGCACACCGCCGAGCACCCCGACGGCTGGTCGGTGCTGCACCTCCAGGCCCGTACGCACGGGGAGCCCTTCGCGGCCGAGGTCGCCGCGATGCGCGCGGAGATCGTCGCGTTCGTGACCCGGCTGGTCGCGGTCGCGGCCCGTACGGCCCACCGGGACCCCGACCTGCCGGAACACGAGGTGGCGGGCCTGGCCGAGGCCCTGGTGGGCGCCGCCGAGTCCCTCGCCGCCTGGGCCAACGCCACCCCGGGGACGACGGCCCGCCAGGCCGCGGCCACCCTGATGAACTTCGCGTGGGCGGGCCTGGGCAACCTGATGCGGGGCCAGGTGTGGACACCGCCGACCGAACCGGCCTAGGGGCGCGGGGAACTGCGCGAGCGACCCCCACCCGGCCGCACCCGGCGACGGTCCTCACTTCCCCCGCACGTCCCCCTCCACGTGCACCCGCCCGCCCTCGGCCCCGCGCAACTCGAACCGCCCGCTCCCGTCGGCCCCGTACGCCACCGTCCCCGGCAACAGCACCGGCGCCCGGAACCGCGCCCGTACCTCGGTCGCCCCGGGTACGCCGTGGGCGGCCAGGCAGCGGGCCAGGGTCCACATGCCGTGGGCGATGGCGCGGGGGAAGCCGAAGAGGCGGGCGGTGAGGGGGTACAGGTGGATGGGGTTGCGGTCGCCGGACGCGGCACCGTACCGCCGCCCCACGTCCCCGGCGAGGCTCCACTCGGCGACGGCGGGCAGCGCGGCGCCGGCGTCCTCGCGTGGCTCGGGTGGCATGCCGGGGCCGGTGCGGTGCCGGGCCAGGTACGTGCTCCGGGACTCCCACACCGCGCTCCCGCCCGACCCCAGCTCCGTCACCACCGTCGCCTCCGTCCCCCGCCGGTGCGCGGCCAGTCCGGCGATCCACACGCCGAGTGCGTACTCCCTGTCGGCCGCCAGCGCGGCGCCCCGCGTGATCTCGATCGACGTGTGCACCAGCCCCAGCAGCGGCAGCGGGAAGTCCCGCCCGCTCATCAGCCGCATGGCCAGCGGGAAGCCGAGGACGTGGGGATAGGTGACCGGTAGGTCGGGCTCGCCGGTCGGGAAGCCGCAGACCCGCTCGTACGCGGTCAGCTTCGTCAGGTCCACGCGCACGCCGGGCAGCACCAGGCGGGTGCGCGGGAAGGCCGCGTCGGGGGCGGCGGGGCGCTTGAAGGGCGAGCGCAGGGCGCCCCGGGCAAGCAGCGGGGCCAGCGCGGGGGGCGCGGTCAGGGGGACGGCGGTCAAGCTGAGGTAGCGGTCGGCCATCTGCGACTCCCGCGCGACTCGGTCCGGAAGAGCTGGAATGTGCTTACTCTTGAGTAAGGTTACCGAAGGTAAGCTCAGGTGGGCCACTGCCGGGCGGAGCCGGGCACGTGGCGGGTAAAGGTGAGCAGCCGTCACATAACCCCCGAGGCTGCACATCCCCGGCCCCGGATCATCCCCGAACCCGCACAACCCCCTCACAGTGGAGCCGTACGATCACCTGCCTAACCAGCGGTAACCCGCTTCCGTGAGGCTCGCCGCAGGTGCACGCACGCCAGAGGAGCCGCCCGTGTCCACGTCGTACCCGACCCCGTCCGTCTCCTCCGGCACCCCGGTCTCCGCCATCGACTACGACGGCCGCCCGGTCCTCGTCGAACCCGAGATACGCCGGCTCGACGGGGCCGTACGGGAAGTGGCGGTCCCCCCGTTCGTCCCCCCGGTCACCCACGGCTCCCTCGCCGACATCCCGTACGAGAACGCGGTGACCGCCCCCGACCAGGTCGTCCTCAGCCGCAAGCGCTCCGACGGCGGCTGGACGGACGTGACGGCCGCCCGCTTCGCCGCCGAGGTGCAGGCCGTGGCCAAGGGCCTGATCGCCGAAGGGCTGATGCCCGGCGACCGCATCGCCGTCATGTCCCGCACGACGTACGAGTGGACCCTGCTCGACTTCGCCGCCTGGGCGGCCGGCCTGGTCACGGTCCCGATCTACCCGACCTCCTCCGCCTTCCAGGCCCGCTGGATCCTGCACGACTCCGGCGCGGTCGCCCTGGTCACCGAGACCCCCGCCCAGGCCGCCGCCATCGGACCCGAACTCGCCCACCTGCCCGACCTGCGCCACGTGTGGGTGATGGAGAAGGACCACGTGGCCCGGCTCGCCGACGCGGGCGCACTGGTGCCGGACGGTGAGACCGGCGTACGCCGGGGCATGCTCGGCCCCGACACGCTCGCCACCCTGATCTACACCTCGGGCACCACCGGCCGGCCCAAGGGCTGCGCCCTCTCGCACGGCAACTTCTTCGCCGAGGTCGACAACGCGATCGAACTCCTCCACCCCGTCTTCAAGGCGAAGGGCGAAGACCCCTCGGTCCTGCTCTTCCTCCCCATGTCCCACGTCTTCGGCCGCATGGTGGCCATCGCCTGCGTCCGCGCCCGGGTCCGCCTCGGCCACGCCCCCAGCCTGGCCCCGCGGGACCTCCTCCCGGACCTGGACACCTTCAAGCCGACCTGCCTGCTGACCATCCCGTACATGCTGGAGAAGGTGTACAACACGGCGCGCGCCAAGGCGGAGGCCGGCGGCCGGGCGTCGGTCTTCGACCGCGCGGCGGCCGTGGCCCAGCGCTACGGCGAGGCGCTGGAGGCCCGTCAGACCGGCGCGGGCAACGGTCCGGGCCGCGCCCTGAAGACACAGCGCGCCCTCTACGACCCCCTCGTCTACCGCCGCATCCGCGCCGCCATGGGGGGCCGCGTCCGGTACGTCATCTGCGGCGGCTCCCCGCTCGGCCGGCGCCTCGCCGCGTTCTACGCCGGTGCCGGCATCGAGATCTTCGAGGGCTACGGCCTCACGGAGACCACCGCCGCCTCCACCGTCACCCCGCCCCTGAAACCCCGCCTCGGCACGGTCGGCTGGCCGCTGCCCGGCACCCGGGTGAGGATCGCGGCGGACGGCGAGATCCTCATCGGCGGCGACCACGTGCTGCGCGGCTACTGGGACCCCCAGGCGGGCGGAGTGGTCCCGGCGACCCGCGACGGCTGGCTGCCGACGGGCGACCTCGGCGAACTGGACGACGAGGGCTACCTGACCATCACCGGCCGCAAGAAGGAACTCCTCATCACGGCGGGCGGCAAGTCGGTGGCCCCGGCCCCGCTGGAGAACTGGCTGCGCCAGCACCCGCTGATCTCCCAGGTGATGCTGGTGGGCGACGGCCGCCCCTACGTCGCGGCGCTGATCACCCTCGACCGCGACGGCATCACGCACTGGCGCCAGATGATCGGCAAGCACCCGGTACCGCCGGAACTCCTGGTCGACGACGAGGAGTTGCGCGCGGTCCTGCAACGCGCGCTGGACGAGGCCAACAGGATGGTCTCGCGCCCCGAGTCCATCCGCCGCTTCGCCGTCCTCCCGGCCGACTTCACCGAGTCGGCAGGCCACCTGACACCGTCCATGAAGCTGCGCCGGGACCAGATCCTGCGGGACTTCGCGGCGGAGGTGGAGGGGTTGTACGAGCGCTGAGGGGACCGGTGCCGGAACGGTGGCCCAACGGTCGCCTCACCGCACCGGCGACGGTCGGCACCCGCTCCTCGCTGGTCCCACCTCCTCCGGACTCGGCGGGGCGGGGAGCGGGTTGCCGCCTGGGTCGGTCGCGGCCCGCGCACGATCCTCGCGCGCTGTGCCGAGCCCAGTCAATCCTTGGGTTTCCTCACCAAACCCCAGTGTTAGCTTGGGTCTTGTGACCCTGGAAGACCTCCGCGTGTTCATCGCCGTGTGCCGTGCGGGCAGCCTCAGCTCGGTCGCCCGTGACCTCGGCCGCACCCAGTCCGCCGTCAGCCAGCACGTCAAGCGGCTGGAGCGGGAGACCGGCGTGGCCCTGCTGGAACGCCGGCCGCGCGGCGTCGTACCGACGCAGGCCGGCCGGATACTGGAGGCCGCCGCGGGCGAGGGCATCAACGCCCTGGACGTCGCCGTACGACAGCTCCGAGACCTGGTCGACGGCCACAGCGGGTACGTCCGCGTGGCCACCGGCGCGACGACCGTCCGGCACTTCATGTCCGACGCGGTCGTCACGTTCCGCCGCCGCCACCCCAACGTCAACCTGGAGTTCCGCACGGTCAGTTCGGGGCGGGGCAGCTTCGACGCCCTCGCCGACGGCACGCTGGACCTCGCCTGGATCACCATCGGCCCGCCGGTCCGGGGCATCGAACAGCGGACGGTCGCCGAGCTGCCGTGGCTCCTCGCGGTCCGGGCGGACGACCCGCTGGCCGGCCGCCCGTACCTGGACCCGGCCGAGCTGTCCGGCGCCCGGGTCATCCGGCTCCCGCCGAACTCCACGTCCGCCGCGCACCTGGAAGCGGCGTGCGCCGAGCGGGGAGTCCGGTTCGCCTACGAGCCGAACGTGGCCGACTGGGACACGGCCCTGCTGCTCGCCGAGCTGGGGATCGGAAGGGCGGTCGTCCCGGCCGTACCGGGGCTGCCGGTCCCCGGCGACGGCCCGCTGCGCCTGGTCCCGCTGCCCGGCCTGCGCCCCCTCCCCGTCGGCTGGGCCGTCCGCCGCTGGGACGCGCTCAGCCCGTCGGCCCGGGCCTTCGCGGACACGGTCGCCGCCCTGCGCTGAGCGCCAGCTCCACCCACACCGTCTTGCCGACGTCCCGCTCGGACACGCCCCAGAGTGTGGCCAGCACCTGCACGATCACGAGACCCCGGCCGTTCTCGTCCTCCAACCGCCCGTCCAGGAACCGCAGGGCGCGGTCACCCCGGGCATCGCTCACCTCGATACGCAAGGTGTCCTTGGCGGGGAGCAGCGCGAGCCGCAGTTCGAAGTCCCGGCCCGGTACGCGACCGTGGGTGACGGCGTTGGCGGCGAGTTCGGCCACGATGAGCTGGGCGGTGTGACTGAGGTCGCTGTCGTGGGGATACCCCCAGGTGGCGAGCGCGGTGCTGGTGAGCTGACGGGCCAGGCGGGCGCCTCGGGGCGTCGAGCTGAGCCGTTGGACGAGTTCGGTTGTGGGGGTGGAGATTTCTACGTTCACATCACCGAGCGTGGTCACTTCTCCCTACGCTGACCAGGGGAGACCCGGCGACTGTCCGTAGTCGTACGGGTGCGTGTCGTGGGAGTACGGGTCAGTCGGAGGGTGGCGTGGCGGAGGAGAGCGAGCGGAGGCCGGAGACGCCGGCGGAGGAGAACGGGTCGGCTGGGGTGTTCGCCGTCCTCGGCAAGCAGCTGAAGCTGATGCGGGAGCGGGCGGGGCTGAACCAACGGGAGTTCGGCCAGCTGGTGGGGTACGGCCCCGACCAGATCTCCGCCATGGAGCGAGGGGTACGCACACCGAGGCCGGAGTTCCTGCGGCGGGCCGACGAGATCCTGGGCGCCAACGGCATGTTCATCGCGGTCATCCCGGAGGTGGAGGAGGCGATGACCAGGGCGCGGACGCGGCATCCTGAGTGGTATCGGGGTTATGCGGCGCTGGAGGAGCAGGCAGTGTCCCTGCACGACTACAGCACCATGGGCGTGCTGGGCCTGCTCCAGACCGAGGACTACGCGCGCGCGGTGTTCACCCAGCGGCATCCGCCCCTGGACGAGGAGACCATCGAGAAGCGGGTGGCCGACCGGCTCTCACGCCAGCAGATCTTCGAGCAGTGGCCGCCGCCCGAGTTCAGCTTCGTCATCGAGCAGGCGGTGCTGGAGCGGCCGATCGGCGGACGGAAGGTGCACCGTGGCCAGCTCCAACAACTGCTGCGAATCGGGCGCATGCGCAACGTGCAGCTTCAGATCATGCCGACAGGCCGGGAGAATCACCCCTCACTTGGCGGTTCGCTCACCTTGCTCATCCCGAAGGGGAAGGAGCAGGTTGCGTACATGGAGATCCAGGGCTACCCCAAGCTGATCAGTGATCGAGAACAGGTCCGCGTCCTCGCCGCTCGCTATGGGATCATCCGGGCGCAGGCCCTCAACCCGTACGAGTCCTTGGACTTGATCGAGAAGATGCTGGAAGAGCGATGACCATAGAGCAGTTGAGCTGGCGGAAGTCCAGTTACAGCGACGGCGAAGGCGGCCAGTGCCTGGAAGTGGCCGCCCACCCCACCGCCATCCACATCCGCGACTCGAAGCAACCCCTCGCCGCCCATCTCACCGTCACCCCCTCCGCCTGGTCAGCCTTCCTTCTGGGCGAGAAGGAACGCCTGCGGAACGGGTGATTCCCCGCGCGTCACCTCGGGGCCCCGCACGGTGGTGGAGCGGAGGGCGAAACCGGCGTCGGAGAGCAGCTCTGCCATGTGCTCGGGGTGGCGCCGGTGGTAGTCCAGGGCCACGTCATGGCCGAAGGGGCGTTCGAGGCGGAGCGGCACGTCGCCCACCTGGAAGGCGAGCAGGAGACGCCCGCCGGGGGCCAGTACGCGGTGGAACTCGGTGAACAGGTCCGGGAGTTCGTCCACAGGTGTGTGGATGCTGGAGTACCAGGAGACCACCCCGGCCAGCGAACCGTCGGCGACGGACAGCTCCCGCATCGAGCCCTGCTCGAACCGCAGCGCGGGGTACCGGCGGCGGGCGATGGCGATCATGGCGTCCGAGAGGTCCAGGCCGAAGACGGACAGGCCCAGACCGGCCAGGTGCGCGGTGACGTCGCCGGGGCCGCAGCCGAGGTCGGCCACCGTGCCGCGGGGGCCGACCTGTTCGGCGTACGCGCCGAGGAGGGCCCGTTCCAGGGGCCGTTCGGCGAGGGGGTCGCGGAAGTGGTCGGCGTAGTCCTCGGCGATGGTGTCGTAGAAGGCGCGGGTGTCGGTCATGGGGAGGGACAGTAGCGGCCCGCACCGACACTCCGCTTAGGCTGCTGCCGTTGGCCAACGCATCAACTGGGGGGTACGGGCCGGTGAACCAGTCGACGGAGGTGTTCCAGCCACTCCAGGCGGACGACCCGCCCGTGGTGGCGGGCTACCGGCTCGCCGCGCGGCTGGGCGCGGGCGGTATGGGCCGGGTGTACCTGTCCCACACGCAGGGCGGCCGGCCCGTCGCGCTGAAGGTCGTACGGCCGGAGTTGGCGGACGATCCGGATTTCCGGCGGCGGTTCGGCAGGGAGATCAAGGCGGCTCGGCGGGTGAAGGGGGCGTACACCGCCGAGCTCATCGACGCCGACGCCGACGGCGTACCGCCGTGGCTGGCCACGCTGTTCGTGCAGAGATCGATTCGAGGGGGAGCGAAGCAGGCCGAAAGCAGCTGGAGCCTCCTCCAACGAGTCCGATCCATGGGGTCAGCACACACGGCGCTCGCTACCATGATCCGCGATCTCGTCAGTTAATCGTTCCTCTCAAAGGAACCGCATGCGACTTCCTCGTCGTGCCCTGGTCTTACTGACTACGCTGGCCACCCTCATAGGCGTCAACCTGCTCATCTCCACCCCCGCGCAGGCCGCCACCTCCTGCTCCGGCACCATCACTCATACCGAGACCTTCTCGTACCCAGGAGAAGGCGTAGTTGGTGAGCTGACCATCTATTACAACAGCAGCAACGGCGGGACCAACAGCGCCTGCTTCTACCACCGAGGCCGCGCCTACGGCGTTGTCGCTGAGACCTACGTCTACATCATGCGGTGTGCGCAAACGTCCGGCGAGGGTCAGCCATGCAAGTCCACCTTCCCTGGCGGCTCTGACGACGGTAACTATGCCTACCAGGCAGGTCCCGTCGGTGTGACCGGCACGGCAAACGACTGTGTCGGAGCGATAGGCTGGATCGTATGGCACGGGACGATCATCGGCACAGGCAATCCTAAGACGTGGGGTTGTTGATCGCGGCGTTCATGGCGGGGCTGTGGCAGATGCCGCAGTCCGGTCAGTCACCGGGCCCTCTGTGAGTACCGTCTCCTCCTCAAGCACGCAACGAAGCACAGTTGGACGCTCAGCATCGCGGCGACCGGTACCGAGTTCTGCATGAAGGACGACGAGGGCAACATCGGGCTGTACGTGATCCAGACGAAGTCCACCGCGATGCCCGACATCGCCTTCCTCACCGGCGACCTGACCGTCTGGCGCAACGCCGCCTAACCCACCCCCACCCCCCGCAGCACCGCCGTCGTCATGGCCGCCCCCAGCACCACCACGGCGAACGGTGCCCGGCGCCAGGCCAGGGCCGCGCCGACGAGGACGCCGGTGGGACGGGCCCAGCCCGCGAAGCCGCCGGACTCGGTCAGGGCGCCGGTGGCCAGCAGGGCGACCAGGAGGACCACCGCGCCCGCCGAGGCCAGTTCCTGGACGCGGGGCGGGACCGTGACCCGGCCGTGCAGGACCGGGCCCACCAGCCGGAACGCGTACGTGCCGACGGCCAAGGCGAGGATCACGACGAGCGTGGTGTTCACGCGGCGGCTCCCCGGTCGGTCGGGCGGCGGTGCAGGGCGAGTCCCGCCAGGGCCAGCAGGACCGGGACCCCGGCCGGGACGGCGGGCGTGGCCGCCAGGGCCAGGGCGGCGCCGGGCAGGGCACACCGCCGTACCGCCGCGTCCCCGCGGAGGGCGGGGAGGACCAGGGCGACCAGGACGGCGGGGAACGCGGCGTCCAGGCCGTAGCGGGCGGTGTCGCCGAGGGCGCTGCCCGCGAGCCCGCCGGCCAGGACGCCGGTGTTCCACACGGCGAACAGGCCGAGCCCGGATATCCAGAACGCCCGCCGCTGCCGTACCGGGTCGGACTGGGCGAGGGCGAAGGCGACCGTTTCGTCGGTGACCAGGTGGGCGCCGAGGAAGCGGGTCGCGCGGCCCGTGCCGATGATCTCGGCCACGGCGAGGCTGAAGGCCGCCGTCCGGGTGTTGAGCAGCAGCCCGGTGGCCACGGCGGCCACGGGGCCGCCCCCGGCGAGCAGCACGCCCACCGCGCTGAACTGGGCAGACCCCGCGTAGACCAGCAGCGACATCAGCACCGGCACCCACAGCGGCAGCCCGCCGGCGACGGAGACGGCGCCGAAGGAGACGCCGACGATGCCGCTGGCCAGCCAGACGAGCGAGCTGTCGCGGAGGAGGGAGCGGTCCGCGCCGGGCGCGGGCGTTGTTCGATGTGGCGAACGCATGTTCTCTACGATGGACAGTGAGCGCCCTGTCCGTCAAGGCGAACGATCGTACCGATGGAGCGAACGCACATGTCCGAGGTGCCCGCCCGGCTCCCCATGGAGTGGATCGCCGCGTCCCTGAAGCGGGAGCGCGGCCGTACCGGCCTGTCCCTGTCCGAACTGGCCAAACGCGCCGGAATCGCCAAGTCCACGCTGTCCCAGCTGGAGGCCGCGAGCGGAAACCCGAGCATGGAGACCATCTGGGCGCTCGCGGTGGCGCTCGGCGTGCCGTTCAGCGCGCTGGTCGAACCGCCCGTGTCGGCGGTGCAGGTGATCAGGGCGGGTGAGGGGCCCACGGTCCACTCGGACCAGTCGAGCTACCTGGCCTCGCTGCTCTCCGCCTGCCCGCCGGGCGCCCGCCGGGATCTGTATTTCGTCTGGCTGGAGCCGGGGACCGTACGGGATTCAGAGCCCCACATTCCGGGGACCGTCGAGCACATCGTGGTCAGCGACGGGGCCGTGAAAGCCGGTCCGCACGGCGAGGCCGTGGAACTCGGCCCCGGGGACTACATGTCGTACCGGGGAGACGTGCCCCACGCGTACGAGGCGCTCGCGGCCGGGACCAAGTTTGTGCTGATCATGCAGCACATGTGAGCGTTCGTGAATACGAAATGAACGGGGAAAGGCAGGAGCCCCGTCGCCGGTGGCGCGGGGCTCCTTGGGTACTGCACTCAGGTTCTGCGATCAGGCAGTGATCAGACGGGAGTGACGTTCTCCGCCTGCGGGCCCTTCGGGCCCTGCGTCACGTCGAAGCTCACCTGCTGGTTCTCCTCGAGGGAGCGGAAGCCGGAGGCGTTGATCGCGGAGTAGTGAACGAAGACGTCGGGGCCGCCGCCCTCCTGGGCGATGAAGCCAAAGCCCTTTTCGGCGTTGAACCACTTGACGGTTCCGGTAGCCATAAGCCCTCCTTGGGCTCAAAAGGGTTGCCCTGCCTCCAGAACCTGCAAGTGCGAAACGGTGCTGCACGACTGCATTCGTCTGAAAACGACGAGAGCCTGCGGTTACATGCTCCGCAGGCTCTGTACTGCAAGGGAAACCAAACTGCAACTTGCGGCAAGCCTAGCATCCGGGCAGCCGAAAGCAATAGGGGTCAAGATCACGTCACCCAGATGTTTGAACGTCCGCTAGGCCGTTTGAGGGTGGGGTCGGTCCCGGCACCGTACCCCACGGGGTCTAGTCTCGCGATGTGGACAATTCTCGCACCCGGCCGCGTGTCGGCCACATCCAGTTCCTGAACTGCCTGCCCCTGTACTGGGGGCTCGCGAGAACCGGCACGCTCCTCGACCTCGAGCTCACCAAGGACACCCCGGAGAAGCTCAGCGAGCGGCTCGTGCGCGGCGACCTCGACGTCGGCCCCGTCACCCTGGTCGAGTTCCTGCGCAACGCCGACGACCTCGTCGCCTTCCCCGACATCGCCGTCGGCTGCGACGGCCCGGTGATGTCCTGCGTGATCGTCTCGCAGGTCCCGCTGGACCGGCTCGACGGCGCCCGGGTCGCCCTCGGCTCGACCTCGCGCACCTCGGTCCGGCTCGCCCAGCTCCTCCTCGCCGAGCGGTACGGCGTCCAGCCCGACTACTACACCTGCCCGCCCGACCTCAGCCTGATGATGCAGGAGGCGGAGGCCGCCGTCCTCATCGGCGACGCCGCCCTGCGCGCCAACCTCCTCGACGGCCCCCGCTTCGGCCTCCAGGTCCACGACCTCGGCGCGCTGTGGAAGGAGTGGACCGGCCTGCCGTTCGTCTTCGCGGTGTGGGCGGCCCGCCGGGACTACCTGGAACGCGAGCCGTTCATCACCCGCAAGGTCCACGAGGCCTTCCTCGCCTCCCGCGACCTCTCCCTGGAAGAGGTGCACAAGGTCGCCGAACAGGCCGCCCGCTGGGAGGAGTTCGACGAGGCCACCCTGGAGCAGTACTTCACCACCCTCGACTTCAGTTTCGGCGCACCGCAGATGGAGGCCGTCGCCGAGTTCGCCCGCCGGGTCGGCCCGACGACCGGCTTCCCGGCCGATGTGAAGGTGGAACTGCTCCGGCCCTGAACGGGGTAGGAACCCGGAACAGGCCGGCCGAGGGGGGAAGCGTGGGCGGGGTGACCACGGGGACGCTGGTGCTCGGCGCCCTGCTGTGGGGCGCGCTGGCGGGGGCGCTGCTGCCCCGTGCCGCCTACCGCTTCGCCGTACCGTCCGGCGAGCCGTGGCGCGACCGCTGCCCCGGCGGCCACCACCCGGTCCGGGGGTGGCTGGGCGGGGTCCGCTGCGGGGAGTGCGCGCGCGGGGGCGAACGCGCGGGAGCCGAGGGGCGCGTGCCCGTCACGTCGTACCAGCCGTACGCCCCTTCCGCGCCCCTGCTCGCCACCGCTACCGCCCTCGTCTGCGCCGCCCTCACCGCCGCCACCGGCACCCGGCCGGAGCTGGCGGTGTGGCTGCTGCTCGCGCCCGTCGGCGTGCTGCTCGCCGCCGTCGACTTCCGGGTGCGGCGGCTGCCCGATCCGCTGACCCTCCCGCTCGCCGCCACCGCCCTCGCCCTGCTCGGCCTCGCCGCCCTGCTCCCCGAACACGCCGGTCACTGGCGCACCGCCCTCTACGGCGCCCTCGCGCTGGGCGCCGGCTACTACGTGCTGTACCGCGTCAACCCGGGCGGCATGGGCTTCGGTGACGTGAAGCTGGCCGTGGGCGCGGGCGCCGTGCTCGGCTGGTACGGCTGGCCCACCGTGCTGCTCGGCACCTTCGCCGGATTCCTGCTCGGCGCGCTCTACGGCGGCGTGCTCGTCCTGGCCCGGCGAGCGGGCCGGAAGACGGCCGTGCCGTTCGGTCCGTTCCTCCTCGCCGGTGCCCTCACCGGCCTGCTGATCGGCGCGTACGCGGCCTGAGCGTGGGCAGCCGAAAGGGCTGACGTAGGCTGACTTAGTCCGTCCACAACCCTTCACGAAAGGGGCACTCTGGTGACCGAGAAGGCCGACCTCACGTCTGTCCTCGACCGTGCCGCCGCCGGTGGGCGGATCACCCCGGAAGAGGCGCTCGTCCTCTACCGCGACGCCCCCCTGCACGCCCTGGGTGCCGCCGCCGACGCGGTGCGCCGCCGCAAGTACGCGGGCATCGAGCACATCGCCACGTACATCATCGAGCGGAACATCAACTACACGAACGTGTGTGTCACGGCGTGCAAGTTCTGCGCCTTCTACGCGGCCCCCAAGGACAAGGAGAAGGGCTGGACGCGGGACCTGGACGACATCCTGCGCCGCTGCGCCGAGACCGTCGAGCTCGGCGGCACCCAGATCATGTTCCAGGGCGGCCACCACCCGGACTACGGCGTCGAGTACTACGAGAAGCACTTCCGGGCCATCAAGGAGGCCTTCCCGCAGCTCGTCATCCACTCCCTGGGCGCGTCCGAGGTCGAGCACATGGCCCGGATCAGCGGGGTCTCGGTGGAAGAGGCCATCACCCGTATCCACGAGGCCGGCCTGGACTCCTTCGCCGGCGCCGGCGCGGAACTGCTCCCCGAGCGCCCCCGCAAGGCCATCGCGCCACTCAAGGAGAGCGGCGAGCGCTGGCTGGAGATCATGGAGACCGCGCACCGGCTGGGCGTCGAGTCCACCTCCACCATGCTGATGGGCACCGGCGAGACCAACGCCGAGCGGATCGAGCACCTGCGGATGATCCGGGACGTCCAGGACCGCACGGGCGGCTTCCGCGCGTTCATCCCGTACACCTACCAGCCCGAGAACAACCACCTGAAGGGCCGTACCCAGGCGACCCTCTTCGAGTACCTGCGGATGATCGCCATCGCCCGCCTCTTCCTGGACAACGTCCAGCACATCCAGGGCTCGTGGCTCACCACCGGCAAGGAGGTCGGCCAGCTGTCCCTGCACTACGGCGCGGACGACCTCGGCTCGATCATGCTGGAGGAGAACGTGGTCTCCTCGGCCGGTGCCAAGCACCGCTCCAACCGCCTGGAGATCATCGACCTGATCCGCAAGGCGGGCCGCGTCCCGGCGCAGCGCGCGACGACGTACGAGCACCTGGTCGTGCACGAGGACCCGGCGAACGACCCCGTGGACGACCGCGTGGTCTCCCACATCTCCTCCACGGCCATCGAGGGCGGCACGGCCCACCCCGAGCTGAAGCTGCTCGCGTCGAACTAGGGCCGCCGTGCTGACGATTCACGCGGACTCCAGGGGGCACGCCTTCCTCGTCAAGGGGGAGTGGATCGAGGCGGTCGGTCCCCTGGAGGAGCTGACCGCCGCGCAGCCACGCGTGCGGGTGCGCGCCTGGCCCGGCATCCTCACGCCCGGGTTCGTCAACCCCTACGGCAACGAGCTGCTGGAGCGGACGTACCACCCGGACCCACGCGAGGCCGACGAGCTCGGCACCGAGCCGCTGACCGGGGACGCGCTCGCCCTGCTCACCCTGGACGACGCCCGCTGGGGCGCGAGCGCCCGGCGCGGCATCCAGCGCATGCTGGCGTACGGCACGGTCGCCGTGGCCTGCGAGCCCTTCCGCAGCCGCGCGGTGCGGGACGCCGTACGACGCACCGGGCTCGGGACCGTGGGACGGCTGGACACCCCTGACGACCCGCCCTCCCTGGACCCCTTCGGCTCTGCCCGGCCCCCCGTGCCGGCGACCGAACGCCGCCAGGGCTCCGCCGCCCGCTTCGCCGTCTTCGACGTACGCGACGAGGACGAGCTGGCCGAGCGGGGCGCGGGGACGTGCGTGGCGACGGTGGTGGCGGGACGGCTGGTGTTCCGCCGCCGCTGAGCCGCCACGGCGGTCCGGTCAGCCGGAGAAGCGGCGCGCGAAGGCGCCCGACGTCTGGCTCACTCCGCTGCAATCCGTGGCCGCGTCGTCCTGCCCGGACCGCCCGTCCTCGCACGCGCGGTCCCGGAACGCCGACCACATCGACACCCAGGCGACCCCCTTGCGCTCCGCGAACGCCCGCACCTGCGCCGCGTCGGACAGCGTGAACGTCTCGCCGGCCACGTCGTTGACGCCGATCATCGAGGTCAGCGCCATGCCCCGCCAGGCGTTCGCGTCCGACAGCCCGAACACCTTCTCCAGCTGGGCGTGCGCGGCGGTCGCGGAGGTCACGGCGTAGCCCCCCATGTCACCGTCGTACGACTCGCCGTAGTTCATGGTCATGAGATTGACCGTGGAGACCTGGACGTCGTAGGTGTTGGCGGACTCCAGCAGCGCGAGGCCGTCCGCGTCGAGCCCCGAGGGCATCACCGGAAGGGTGAAGGAGACCTTCAGGTCCGGGCGTTCCTCCTGCAACCGCGCTATCGCCCGCGAACGCAAGCCGACGGAGGCGGAGTTCGTGAGCTCGTCACCCTCGATATCGAAGTCGGCCTCGCTGGAACCGGCCGCGTCCAGTGCCCTGCCATAGGCGGCGGCGAGTTCCGAAACACTGTCACAGACGGCGGCCAACTCCTTTCCGGAGGCGCCGCCGAACGAAACGCGGACCCCGGCGCCGGTTTTCCTCAGCGCGGATATCCGGGACGTCACGGCGGAGCCGGTGATCGCCTCGGTGCCGTTCCACTCCGGCGTACAGCCACTGCCACCGGAGATCACGAAGGCGAGGTTGTACGCCGCCGGGGACCCGGCGGAGTCGGTGGCCGCGGCCTCGGTGGCGCTGACGTAGGGGGCGTAGTCGGTGCTGGTGGCGGGGGCGGCGGCGGTGCCGGAGGCGGTGGTGTGCGGTGCACTCGTGGCCTCGGCGGAACAACCCGTCACCGCGAGCGCGACCGCGCAGCCGGCCCCGGCCAGCGGCCTCAGTGGACTCCTCATGGGGGGAAATCTCTCACACCGAGATGTGGATTCCGTGCGTTCCCCCAGCTCGCCGACAGGTTCAAGGCGCCTTCATGGGCGGCTCACAAGAACCTCGGGTGGCTCACAAGAATCCCCGAGAAATTGCCACATAAAGGCTCTCTAATATCCGAGGAATGCAATCCGAACCCGCCATCGAAACTCGCACCGCCGGGCGCGGTCGTCGCCGCAAACATGGCAACGGGTCCACAGAGGGACCCGTGTTCGTTGACACCACCGGACGCCGGTCGAAGGTGCTGCGCCGCCTCGGCCTGTTCCTCGGCGCCGTCTGCCTCGCCTACGCGGGCGTGCTCACCGCCGCCTTCACGGGCTGGGGCACCTCGCTGAACCCGTCGTCCCTGCTGCCCTTCGGCACCAGCGCCGAGGGCGGCCGGGCGCCCGGCCGGATACGGCCGGAGGGCGGCATCGGCCGCCAGGCGGACCTGCCGGACACCGTCCGGCCGACGGCTTCCCCCACCGCGTCCACGACCCCGTCCGCCTCCGCATCCGCGTCCGCGGACGCCAACTGACCGGAGCGCAGCGGCAGTCATGACCACTCCGACATCCTCCCGGGGCCGCAGGCGCGCGCCCACCCGCATCGAGCGCGCGGCAGGCAGGGCCGCGGCGCTGCAACGCCCCCGCGTCATCCTCGCCCTCCTGCTCCTGCTCGCGCTGACCTGCGTGATGCTGCTCGACGGGTATCTGCGCGCCGAGGTCGGCGGCGACCAGCGCGTGCGCAGCGGGGCCGACTCCAGCGAGGTCCCGGACGCGATCCTCGACGGCGGTCCGATCCTCACCTTCCGGGGCGGCCAGGCCACCACGGTCTCCGTGCCCGCCAAGACCATCGCCCTCACCTTCGACGACGGCCCGAACCCGACCTGGACGCCGCAGGTCCTGGACATCCTGCGGAAGTACGACGTCCCCGGCACGTTCTTCCTGGTCGGCTCGATGGTGTCGCGCTACCCCGGCATCGTGAGGACGATGGTCGAGCAGGGCAACGAGGTCGGCATCCACACGTTCACGCACGTCGACCTGTCGTACCAGTCCGCGTCCCGCGTCGACCGCGAGATGGAGCAGACGCAGCTCGCCCTCGCCGGTGCGGCCGGCATCACCACGACCCTGTTCCGGGCGCCGTACTCCTCCGAGACGGACGCCATCGACGACTACAGCTGGCCCGTCTACCAGAGGCTCGGCAAGGACGGCTACACCAGCGTCTTCGTCGACACCGACAGCGACGACTGGAAGCGGCCGGGCGTCTCCGACATCGTGAAGTGGGCCACCCCGAAGGGCACCCAGGGTGCCTCGGTGCTCTTCCACGACGCGGGCGGCGAACGGTCGCAGACGATCGCGGCGCTGCCGCGGTACATCGAGAAGATGAAGGCGAAGGGCTACACCTTCACCACCATCAGCGGGGTCATGGAGCGGCAGCGCGCGGCGGACCGGCAGGCGGCGGGCGGCGGCACGCCGACCGGCCCGCGCCTCCAGGCCGCCCACCACCAGGCCACCGGCCTGACCCTCTACGAGGGCAAGGCCCTCATCGCGGCGGTGGCCGTCGCCGAGTGGACCGTACCCACGCTGTCGGTCGGGCTGGCGATCGTCGGGGTGGCCGTGCTGGGCCGCTTCGGGATGATGCTGGTCCTCGCCCGCCGCCACCACCGGCAGCGCAACGGACACCGGTTCGGCTGGGGCCCTGCGGTCACCGGGCCGGTGAGCGTGATCGTCCCGGCGTACAACGAGAAGGAGTGCATCGCCAACACCCTTCGGTCGCTGGCGCGCAGCACCCACCCGATCGAGATCATCGTGGTGGACGACGGCTCGACCGACGGCACCGCGCGGATCGCGCGCGACGCGGCCGCGTCGCTCGGCATGACGAACGTCCGGGTGGTCCGCCAGGAGAACGCCGGCAAGCCGGCCGCGCTGAACAACGGCGTGCGCAACGCGTCGTACGACATCGTCGTCATGATGGACGGCGACACGGTCTTCGAACCGGACACCGTGCGCCACCTGGTGCAGCCGTTCGCCGACCCGTCCGTCGGCGCGGTCGCCGGCAACGCCAAGGTCGGCAACCGCACCACGGTGATCGGGGCCTGGCAGCATATCGAGTACGTGATGGGCTTCAACCTCGACCGGCGCATGTACGACCTGCTGCGCTGCATGCCCACCATCCCGGGCGCGATCGGGGCGTTCCGCCGGGACGCCGTGCTGGCGGTTGGCGGCATGAGCGAGGACACCCTCGCCGAGGACACCGACATCACCATCGCCATGCACCGCGCGGGCTGGCGGGTCGTCTACCAGGAGCACGCCCGGGCCTGGACGGAGGCGCCGGGCTCCCTGGGGCAGCTCTGGTCCCAGCGCTACCGCTGGTCGTACGGCACCATGCAGGCCCTGTGGAAGCACCGCGAGTCCCTGACGGACCGGGGACCGTCGGGCCGCTTCGGCCGCGTCGGCATGCCCCTGGTGGTGGTCTTCCAGGTCGTCACGCCGCTCTTCGCCCCGCTCATCGACGTCTTCACCGCCTACTCCATGATCTTCGTCGACTTCCGGGCGGCCCTGCTGGCCTGGCTGGCGGTCCTCGGTGTCCAGCTCCTCTGCGCGGCCTACGCCTTCCGCCTCGACCGCGAGAAGTACCGCTACCTGCTGATGATGCCCGTGCAGCAACTGGCCTACCGCCAGATGATGTACCTCGTGCTCATCCACTCCTGCGTCACCGCGCTCACGGGCGGCCGGCTGCGCTGGCAGAAGCTGAGGCGGACGGGCGAGGTCGGGACACCGGCGGGGGCGGGCTGAGATGGGAGCGCACAGCAGAACCGGGACCGTTCCCGCCGTACGGCCGTCCCGGCCCGAACCCGCCGGGCGCGACCGCTACTTCGACACGCTCAGGGCCCTGGCGCTGGTCCGGGTGGTGACCTACCACACCTTCGGGTGGGCCTGGTGCGGGCTGGTGTTCCCCTCCATGGGCATCATGTTCGCCCTGGCCGGGACCCTGATGGCGAAGTCCCTGGAACGCCCGGCCCCGAAGGTCCTCAGGAGCAGGCTCAGACGGCTCCTGCCCCCGTTCTGGTTCTGGGGCTTCTTCGTGGTCCTCGCGATGCTGGTCCACGGCTGGATCCCGGGCCGGCAGATCGTCTACTGGATCGTCCCGCTCGGCGACCCGCCGGGCAACGCGTGGGGCGAGCAGGCCTGGGAGATCCTCTGGTACCTGCGCACCTACCTCTGGTTCGTGCTGCTCTCCCCGCTGCTGCTGCGGCTCTTCCGGCTCGCCCCGGTCCCCGTCCTGGTGCTGTCCCTCGTGCCGGTCCTGGTGCTGGGCTTCGTCTGGTCCGGCCCGGACAACCGGCTGGGCAGCGCCCTGTGGGACCTGTCGACGTACCTCTTCTGCTGGATGCTCGGCTTCGCCCACCGCGACGGCGTGCTCCAGCGGGCGAAGCCGGCCCCGGTGATCGTCCTGTCGCTCGCGGCCCTCGGCTACGGCGCCTGGTACGCCTTCGGGCACCAGGCGGACTTCGGGACGTACGACCTGGACGAGAACCCCCTCGCGCAGGCGTTCTGGTCGGCCGGCTTCGTGACGCCGCTGATGTGGGCGAAGGCGCGCTTCGGGATCGGCTTCGCCGCTCTGGCCCGGTTCCGGCGCCTGGACCGCGCGGTCACCGTGTTCAACGCCCGCGCGGTGACGATCTACCTGTGGCACCAGATCGCGCTGGTGCTGGCCGTCCCGCTGATCGACCGGCTCTGGGACGTGCCGGCCTTCGAGACGTACCTCCCGCTGGACAGCCAGTGGTTCCTGTTCGGCGTCGGCTGGATGCTGATCGCCTTCTTCGTGCCGGCGTGCGGGTGGGTGGAGGACATCGCGGCACGCAGGAAGCCGACGCTCCTGCCGGGAGGGCGGGCTGCAAGAATGGGCGGGTGACCCGCGCTTCCCTGAACAAGCAGCCGCACGAAGTCGCCTCGATGTTCGACGACGTGGCGGAACGGTACGACCTGACGAACGACGTGCTGTCGCTCGGCCAGGACCGGCGCTGGCGCAAGGAGGTGGCGAGGGCGGTCGACGCGCGCCCCGCGCAGAAGGTCCTGGACCTCGCCGCCGGGACGGCCACCTCCTCGCTGCCCTTCGCGCGGACCGGCGCGTACGTCGTCCCCTGCGACTTCTCCCTCGGCATGCTCCAGGTCGGCAAGAAGAAGCACACCTGGCTGCCGTTCACGGCGGGCGACGCGACGAGGCTGCCCTTCAAGGACGACACCTTCGACGCGGTGACGATCTCCTTCGGGCTGCGCAACGTGCAGGACACGGACGCGGCGCTGCGCGAGATGTACCGGGTCACCCGGCCCGGCGGACGCGTGGTGATCTGCGAGTTCTCCCACCCGACGTGGGCGCCGTTCCGCACTGTCTACACCGAGTACCTGATGCGGGCGCTGCCGCCGGTCGCGCGCGCGGTGTCCTCCAGCCCGGACGCGTACGTCTACCTCGCCGAGTCCATCCGGGCCTGGCCCGACCAGCCCGCGCTCGCCGAACGGCTGGGCAAGGCGGGCTGGTCCAAGGTGGCGTGGCGCAACCTCACCGGCGGGGTGGTCGCGCTGCACCGGGGCTTCAAGGAGTAGCGGGCCTCCAGGTCACCCCGGGCCGGTCTTCGGGGCCGTCGACGCTTCAGAAGAAGCCGGATCCGGCCACCGCGCAGGGGTCGCCGGGCTGCTCCAGCTCCCGTCGCAGTCCGCCCGTCGGGGGCCGCGGAACGCGTGGTTCACGCACGCCTCCGCCGCCCTCGCCCCCACCGAAGTCGAACCACACGTAGACCATCGAGTCCGGCGGCACCTCGGCCCCGGGCTGCGGGTACTGGCGTACGACGTAGTCGACGACGGTGCGGTGGAAGTCCGGGCGGTCCGGCGCGTTGAGGAACAGACCCCGCGCCCTGGCCGTTTCGCGCGCGTCCACGGCCATCAGACCGACCAGATGCGGGACGCGTACTTCGGGTGTTTCGGGTGTTATAGGCACAGATGTCACCCCCAGCGGTACTGGCAGGGTAACTCCCGCCCGGCCCGGCCGGAAGGCTTCGGTGCCTTTCGGTGACAGACGGCTACGGAGCGTGAGGGAAGTGAAGCCGGAAACACAGGGCCGGCT
Organism: Streptomyces canarius; assembly: GCF_014650735.1. NCBI lineage: Bacteria > Bacillati > Actinomycetota > Actinomycetes > Kitasatosporales > Streptomycetaceae > Streptomyces > Streptomyces canarius. Next base: position 245,827 of record NZ_BMVN01000008.1, on the reverse strand, counting down.
CGTCCAGCGTGGGGTGCGGGTAGGTCTCCGCCCGCTCCATGCCGAGCCGCCGGGTCACCGCGATCGACCGCTCGTTGCCCTGCCGGACCATCGCCACCACCCCCGGCACCCCGGCCTCCCGCACTCGCCGCAGCGTTTCCCGCGCCGCCGCGGTCGCGTACCCCTTGCCCCAGTGCGCCCGACCGAGCCGCCAGCCGATCTCGATCTCGCCGACCGGGCCCCAGTCCGGCCTCCACGGCTGCGCGCCGGTGAAGCCGATGACCTCGCCGGAGTCGTCCAGCAGGGTCCACAGGCAGAAGCCGTGCTCCGCGTCGTGCCGGCGCTGGCGCGCGGTGAGTTCCTCGTACACCGACAGCTCCGCCGGCCTGCCGCCGTGGAACTCCATGACCTCCGGGTCGGCGAAGACCCGGTGCCAGGCGACCGCGTCCTCGTGCGTGGGGACGCGCAGCCGTACCGCGGGGAGAGGTCGCTTCACAGGGCAGCCCTTCAGCCAGTCGATCAAGTCCGCTGAATAGACTGCCCATGTCCAGTGCCGGTCGGCACGCAGATTTCGAAACCTTGGGGAGATCCCGCCGTGACCGAGCCCCTCTCCGACCACACCGCCGATGTGATCGTCGTCGGCGCGGGGCCAGCCGGCTCCACGACCGCGTACCACCTCGCCAAGGCCGGTCTCGACGTCCTGCTCCTGGAGAAGACCGAGTTCCCGCGCGAGAAGGTGTGCGGCGACGGCCTCACCCCGCGCGCGGTCAAGCAACTCGTCGCCATGGGCATCGACATCTCGGAGGAGGTCGGCTGGCTGCGCAACAAGGGCCTGCGCATCATCGGCGGCGGCTCCCGCCTCCAGCTCGACTGGCCGGACCTCGCCGCCTACCCGAACTACGGTCTGGTCCGCAAGCGCGACGACTTCGACGAGCAGCTCGCCCGCAACGCCCAGAAGGCCGGCGCCCGGCTGTACGAGCGCTGCAACGTCAGCGGCCCGGTCCTCGACGACCGCACCGGCCGCATCACCGGCGTCACCGCCAAGCTCGGCGAGGAGAAGCGCGAGGTCACCTTCCACGCGCCGCTCGTCGTCGCCGCCGACGGCAACTCCACCCGCCTCTCCCTGGCGATGGGCCTGCACCGCCGCGAGGACCGCCCCATGGGCGTCGCCGTCCGCACGTACTTCACCTCGCCCCGCCACGACGACGACTACCTGGAGTCCTGGCTGGAACTGTGGGACCGCCGCGGCCCCCAGGACCGCCTGCTGCCCGGCTACGGCTGGATCTTCGGCATGGGCGACGGCACGTCGAACGTGGGCCTCGGCGTGCTGAACACCTCCGCCTCCTTCAAGGAGCTGGACTGGCGCGAGATCCTCAAGGCGTGGTGCGCCTCCATGCCGGAGGACTGGGGTTACACCCCGGAGAACATGACCGGCCCGATCCGCGGCGCCGCCCTGCCCATGGCCTTCAACCGCCAGCCGCACTACACGCGCGGGCTGCTGCTCGTCGGTGACGCCGGCGGCCTGGTGAACCCCTTCAACGGCGAGGGCATCGCCTACGCCATGGAGTCCGGCCAGATCGCCGCCGACGTCATCGTGCAGGCCCACGCGCGCGCGACGCCCGCCCAGCGCGAGATCGCCCTCCAGCGCTACCCGCGCGTCCTCAAGGACACCTACGGCGGCTACTACACGCTCGGCCGCGCCTTCGTGAAGCTCATCGGCAACCCGAAGGTCATGCAGATCGCCGCCCAGCGCGGTCTCACCCACCCGCTGCTGATGAAGTTCACCCTTAAGCTGCTGGCGAACCTCACCGACCCCACGGGCGGCGACGCGATGGACCGCATCATCAACGGCCTGAGCAAGGTGGCCCCGAAGGCGTGACCAGGTCCTGTCGCCAAACTCCCGTCGTCCGCCCGGAGGGCGGGCCGCGCGGCGTCAGGTGCGTGCTCTGGGGGTCCCCCGGCCGAAGGCTGGGGGAGTGCCGGGCCCCGGCCCTCGTACTGGATGTACTTGGGCCGGGGCCCGGTGCGGCGAGTGGGCGCACCTCCCACGCCGTCGAGGCAGTGGGGGAGCGTGCAGGGCGTCGTACGGCAGACGGGAGTTTGACGGCAGGGCCTAGGAGCTGAAGGCCGCGGCGTTGGCGGCCCGGCGCGCGTCCACCGCGTCCCGCCGGTCCGCCATCTGCCGTAGCGCGTCCTTCTTGTCCCGTTTCGAGAGCCGGTCCAGATAGACGTACCCGTTGGTGTGGTCGGTCTCGTGGGCCAGGCACCGCGCGAAGTACCCGGTGCCCTCGACGACGACGGCGTTGCCGTCCCTGTCCTGTCCGCGCACGACGGCCCGGTCCGGCCGCGGTACGGCCATCACGGCACCCGGGACCGACAGGCACCCCTCGCCCTCGTCCAGCAGCCGTCGCCCGGTCGTGGGCGTTTCGAGCACCGGATTGACGATGTGTCCGACATGTCGGACTCCGTCGTCATCGGGGCAGTCGTACACGAACAGCCGCAGATCCACCCCGACCTGATTCGCCGCCAGTCCGGCGCCCTCGGCGACGTACATGGTGCGGAACATGTCGTCGATGAGCGCGGCGAGGTCGGGCCCGAACTCCGTGACGTCCCGGCACGGCCTGTGCAGCACCTCCTCGCCGACCTCGGTGATGCGGCGCACCGCGCCCCGCCCGGCCTCGGGGGCGTACCGCGGGTAGTGGTCGGCGGGACTTCCCTGTACGAACACGCGTGGCATCGCGTGGACTCCTTCGCTCGGCGACGGACCACCGGACGGCGGCCCGAGCAGAGCATGCCAGGGAGGAGGAGAGGCGTGTCGGGGACGGGGCGAGGCGCGTCAGGGGCGGCGCACGGCGTTCCAAGGGCGGCGTGCGGCGTTCCACAGGTGGCGCGCGGGGTTCCGGGGACGCCGCGAGGGCCGCTGCCACCGAGCGGCTGCGGCCCTACGCGTGTGAGAGGTGCGGGGTGCGCTCAGAGTACCCGTACGGCGCCGGTGGGCGGGTCGTACGACAGCGGGCGCTCCACGACACCGGTGGAGGGGTTCTGCGCGCCGACGAACATGCCGTCGCCGACGTACACCGCGACGTGGTACGCGGCGCCCGAGCTGCCCCAGTACAGGATGTCGCCCGGCTGGAGGTTGCTCAGCGAGACCTGGGTGCCGGCCGTCGACTGGTCCTGGGAGACGCGCGGCAGGCTGATGCCGACCTGCTTGAAGGCCGTCTGCACCAGGCCGGAGCAGTCGTAGGCGGAGGGACCGGTGGCGCCGGAGACGTACGCCTTGCCGACCTGCGCCTTCACGAAGCTGATGACGGCCGCGGCCGAACCGGTGGCCGTGGACGTGCTGGTGCTGGTGGACGTGGAGACGGTGGTGGAGCCGGCGTCCGCCGTGGTGGAGAGCGTGGTCCGCTCCGCGGTGCGGGAGGCGCGGGCGGCGGCCTCCTTGCGGGCGGCCTCCTGGGCCTTCTTCTTGGCCTCCGCCGCCTTCTCCTTGGCGTCGGCGAGGTCCGCCTTGGCCTGCTTCGCGGCCTTCGCGGCAGCCGCGTCACGCTCGGCTTGCAGCTGGTAGTTCGCGGCGGCCTGCTCGGTGGCGTCCGCGGACTGGGCCGCCTGAGCGGCCAGGTCGGCCGTCAGGGTGGGCAGTTCGAGGGTCTGCGTCACCGGCTCGGCAGCGTTCGCCGAGCCGGACGCCCCGGCGACTGCCAGGGTGCCGAGGACGCCACCGGCAACTCCGGCCCGCATCGCGAGGGTCGACGCGCTGCGGCGGGGCTTCCGGTGGCTGCGTATGTGAGCGGTGTGGGACATGGGAACAACCGGTACCAGGGGCTCCTTCATATCTTCAAGAAACGTGTGCTGCGCCACAGTTGTTCAATCGAGACCTGGAAACCCGGGCGTGTCGCTCTTTATTGACGCCGTAACGGACATTGCGGACGCCCGTGATCAAGCCCTTGATCACGGTCTTTGATCATTAAGTCCGAATTGCCCCCCGCCTACCACTGGTTGGGTTCGTTGGCCAAGCCCGGTTCTCAGACGTCTCTCATGAATGTGGCGGACGTCACGGAACGATTACCGGAATGGTGGCGTCCGGTGCGTGTTCGGCTCGTGAACGCGTGCACGCGCCCCGACCACGTCCACATTCCGCCCCGGCCTCCCTCCGAGGTGTGAACGCGCCCCACTACCAGCCCTGCGCGTCCACCGCCAATTTGCATGCGTCGGAAGTCTCTTGATATGGAGACGCCCCCTCCGGCCTGCGGCGACATGCAAGATTGTCACTTCTGGTGATCAACTGAACGCTTCGCGTATGAAGATCACCCATCATCCGACTTCATGATCCTTCGTCAGGTGGTGGAGATCACAAAGCTTGTGCAATACCCCGTGTCGCAGATCACAGAGCGGCGGGCATAAGATGCGGAGCAGTTGGGCTTGTGACCTGCTTCACATGTTCGCGATCTTCGCCGGGGCGGGCGGGGTTCGCGGGGCCGGTGAGGCCGGTGTGAGCCCAGTGCAACCGCCAGCAGTCAGCGCCGACTGAGAGGAGCGAGGAGCGGTGAACGCGTATGCGCCCATCCTCGTACTGGGAGCCCTCGGGGCAGGCTTTGCGATCTTCTCCGTGGTCATGGCCACGCTGATCGGTCCGAAGCGGTACAACCGCGCGAAACTCGAAGCCTACGAGTGCGGCATCGAGCCGACCCCCACGCCGGCCGGCGGCGGGCGCTTCCCCATCAAGTACTACCTGACGGCGATGCTCTTCATCGTCTTCGACATCGAGATCGTCTTCCTCTACCCCTGGGCGGTCACCTTCGACGCCCTGGGGATCTTCGGGCTCGTGGAGATGCTGCTCTTCGTGCTCACCGTCTTCGTCGCGTACGCGTACGTATGGCGGCGCGGCGGCCTGGAATGGGACTGAGGGGCCTTTAACGACATGGGACTCGAAGAAAAGCTGCCGAGCGGCTTCCTGCTGACCACCGTCGAGCAGGCCGCGGGCTGGGTGCGCAAGGCGTCCGTCTTCCCGGCCACCTTCGGCCTCGCCTGCTGCGCCATCGAAATGATGACCACCGGCGCCGGCCGCTACGACCTGGCCCGCTTCGGCATGGAGGTCTTCCGCGGCTCACCGCGCCAGGCGGACCTGATGATCGTCGCCGGCCGGGTCAGCCAGAAGATGGCGCCCGTCCTGAGGCAGGTCTACGACCAGATGCCCAACCCCAAGTGGGTGATCTCCATGGGCGTCTGCGCCTCCTCCGGCGGCATGTTCAACAACTACGCGATCGTCCAGGGCGTCGACCACATCGTCCCGGTCGACATCTACCTGCCCGGCTGCCCGCCCCGCCCCGAGATGCTGATGGACGCGATCCTCAAGCTCCACCAGAAGATCCAGTCCACCAAGCTCGGCGTGAACGCCGAAGAGGCGGCCCGCGAGGCGGAGGAGGCGGCGCTCAAGGCCCTGCCCACGATCGAGATGAAGGGGCTGCTGCGGTGAGCGACGCGAACGGCACCCAGGGAAACCACGGGGCGAACGGCCCCGCGAACGGGGTGAACGGCTCCGCGAACGGGGTGAACCCCGAGAAGGACCTCTCCGCCTCCAACCTCCCCGGCCAGCGCGGCCAGGGCGGCGAGGAGATCCGCGTCCAGCGCGGCATGTTCGGCGCCAACAACGGCGGCGACACCTCCGGCTACGGCGGCCTGGTCCGCTCGGTCCGACTCCCGGGACCGGCGACCCGGCCCTACGGCGGCTGGTTCGACGAGGTCGCCGACGAACTGGAGGGCGCCCTGGAGGAACAGGGACTCCTCCCCGGGAACGCCATCGAGAAGACGGTCGTCGACCGCGGCGAGCTGACCTTCCACATCGAACGCGAGCACCTGGTCCGCGTCGCCCGCACCCTGCGCGACGACCCGGCGCTGCGCTTCGAGCTGTGCACCGGCGTCAGCGGCGTCCACTACCCGAAGGACAAGGGGCGCGAGCTGCACGCCGTCTACCACCTGCGCTCGATCACCCACAACCGGCTGATCCGCCTCGAAGTCAGCGCGCCCGACAGCGACCCGCGCCTGCCGTCGCTGGTCCCCGTCTACCCGACGAACGACTGGCACGAGCGCGAGACCTACGACTTCTTCGGCATCGTCTTCGAAGGTCACCCGGCCCTGACGCGGATCATGATGCCGGACGACTGGCAGGGCCACCCGCAGCGCAAGGACTACCCCCTCGGCGGCATCCCCGTCGAGTACAAGGGCGCCCAGATCCCGGCTCCGGACCAGCGGAGGTCGTACTCGTGAGCACGCAGTCAGCATCCGCCGCGTCGGCCGCGTCCGCGCGCGAGACCACCGAGGGCACCGTCTACACGGTCACCGGTGGCGACTGGGACGAGGTCGTCCAGTCCGCGACCCGCGCCGACGACGAGCGCATCGTCGTCAACATGGGTCCCCAGCACCCGTCCACCCATGGAGTGCTCCGCCTGATCCTGGAGATCGAGGGCGAGACGGTCACCGAGGCCCGCTGCGGCATCGGCTACCTCCACACCGGCATCGAGAAGAACCTCGAATACCGCACGTGGACGCAGGGCACCACGTTCGTGACGCGCATGGACTACCTGACGTCCTTCTTCAACGAGACCGCCTACTGCCTCGCCGTCGAGAAGCTCCTCGGCATCGAGGACCAGATCACCGAGCGCGCCAAGATCATCCGGGTGCTCCTGATGGAGCTGAACCGGTTGTCCTCCCACCTGGTGTGCATCGCCACCGGCGGCATGGAGCTGGGCGCCACCACGATCATGATCTACGGATTCCGTGATCGTGAAATGATTCTCGACATCTACGAGCTGGTCACGGGCCTGCGCATGAACCACGCGTACATCCGGCCCGGCGGACTCGCCCAGGACCTGCCGCCCGGCGCGGTGGACCAGATCCGCGAGTTCGTGAAGAAGATGAAGAAGAACCTCCCGGAGTACGACAAGCTCGCCACCGGGAACCCCATCTTCAAGGCCCGCATGCAGGACGTCGGCTACCTCGACCTGGCCGGCTGCATGGCCCTCGGCGCGACCGGCCCGATCCTGCGCGCCACCGGCCTGCCGCACGACCTGCGCAAGACCCAGCCGTACTGCGACTACGAGACGTACGACTTCGACGTCCCGACCGCCGACACCTGCGACGCCTACGGCCGCTTCCTCATCCGCCTGGAGGAGATGCGCCAGTCGCTCGGGATCGTCGAGCAGTGCCTGGACCGGCTCCAGCCCGGCCCGGTCATGGTCGCCGACAAGAAGATCGCCTGGCCCGCCCAGCTCGCCCTGGGACCGGACGGACTCGGCAACTCCCTCGACCACATCAAGAAGATCATGGGCACCTCCATGGAGGCCCTGATCCACCACTTCAAGCTGGTCACCGAGGGCTTCCGGGTCCCGCCGGGACAGGCGTACGCGGCCGTCGAGTCGCCCAAGGGCGAACTCGGGGTGCACGCGGTCTCCGACGGCGGCACCCGCCCCTACCGGGTCCACTTCCGCGACCCGTCCTTCACCAACCTTCAGGCCATGGCGGCGATGTGCGAGGGCGGCCAGGTCGCCGACGTCATCGTCGCCGTCGCGTCCATCGACCCCGTGATGGGAGGCGTCGACCGGTGACCACCTCTTCTTCGGAGCGGGGCGTCAGCCTGGGCATGCCCGAACTGCCCGCGCCCGCGTACCCGGACGACGTCCGGGCCCGGCTGGAGGCGGACGCGCGCGAAGTGATCGCGCGCTACCCGGACTCCCGGTCCGCCCTGCTGCCGCTGCTCCACCTCGTGCAGTCGGAGGAGGGCCATGTCACGCGCACCGGCATGCGGTTCTGCGCGGACATGCTGGGGCTGACCACGGCCGAGGTCACCGCCGTCGCCACCTTCTACACGATGTACCGGCGCAAGCCGTCCGGTGACTACCAGGTCGGCGTCTGCACCAACACGCTGTGCGCGGTCATGGGCGGCGACGCGATCTTCGAGACCCTCCAGGAGCACCTGGGCGTCGGCAACGGCGAGACCACGGACGACGGCAAGGTCACCCTGGAGCACATCGAGTGCAACGCGGCCTGCGACTACGCGCCCGTCGTGATGGTCAACTGGGAGTTCTTCGACAACCAGACCCCGGCGAGCGCCAAGCACCTGGTCGACGACCTGCGGGCGGGGCGCCCCGTGCAGCCCACGCGCGGGGCGCGCCTGTGCACCTTCAAGGAGACCGCGCGGATCCTGGCCGGCTTCCCCGACGAGCGGCCCGGGGCCGTCGAGGAGGGCGGCAGTGCGGGACCCGCGTCGCTGGTGGGCCTCCGCCTGGCAAGGGGAGAGGCCGCACCCGCGCGCGTGGTCCATCCGCGCGGAGGTCCGCATGAGGGGTCGCAGGACAGGGTGCACGAGCCGTCGCCGGCCGAGCACCTGAGCTCCCATGACGCGCCGCAGGACACATCGGCCTCCGACCCTGCCCACCCCGCGGGGCCTACCGCAGAGGAGGGGGAGTGATGACCGTGGTATCCGAGGTCAAGGACCCGAGCCCGGAGAAGCTGCTCGCACCCGTGCTGTCGGCCTTCTGGGACGACGACCGGTCCTGGACTCTGGACGTCTACCGGAGGCACGAGGGGTACGAGGGGCTCCGCAAGGCCCTCGCCATGTCGCCGGACGACCTGATCGCGTACGTCAAGGACTCCGGGCTGCGGGGCCGCGGCGGCGCGGGATTCCCGACCGGGATGAAGTGGCAGTTCATCCCTCAGGGCGATGGGAAACCGCACTATCTAGTTGTCAACGCCGACGAGTCGGAACCGGGCACCTGCAAGGACATCCCGCTCCTCTTCGCGAACCCGCACAGCCTCATCGAGGGCATCGTGATCGCGTGCTACGCCATCCGGTCGTCGCATGCCTTCATCTATCTGCGGGGTGAAGTCGTCCCCGTCCTGCGGCGGTTGCACGAGGCCGTGCGCGAGGCCTACGCGGCGGGCTACCTCGGCGAGAACGTCCTGGGCAGCGGACTCGATCTCCAGCTCACCGTGCACGCGGGCGCCGGCGCGTACATCTGCGGTGAGGAGACCGCACTGCTCGACTCGCTCGAAGGCCGCCGTGGTCAACCGCGGCTCCGTCCCCCCTTCCCTGCGGTGGAAGGCCTCTACGCCTGTCCCACTGTGGTGAACAACGTCGAGTCGATCGCGTCGGTTCCCGCCATCCTGAAAAACGGCAAGGACTGGTTCAGGTCGATGGGCAGCGAGAAGTCCCCGGGCTTCACGCTCTACTCGCTCAGCGGCCATGTCGCGAGCCCCGGCCAGTACGAGGCCCCGCTCGGCATCACGCTGCGCCAGCTCCTCGACATGAGCGGTGGCATGCGGCCGGGCCACCGCCTGAAGTTCTGGACGCCGGGCGGCTCCTCCACGCCGATGTTCACCGACGAGCACCTCGACGTCCCCCTCGACTACGAGGGCGTCGGCGCCGCCGGTTCCATGCTCGGCACCAAGGCGCTCCAGTGCTTCGACGAGACGACCTGCGTGGTGCGGGCGGTGACCCGCTGGACCGAGTTCTACGCCCACGAGTCCTGCGGCAAGTGCACCCCCTGCCGCGAAGGGACGTACTGGCTGGTGCAACTGCTGCGGGACATCGAGGCCGGCAAGGGCGTGATGTCCGACCTCGACAAGCTCAACGACATCGCCGACAACATCAACGGCAAGTCCTTCTGCGCCCTCGGCGACGGCGCCGCGTCCCCGATCTTCTCCTCGCTGAAGTACTTCCGCGAGGAGTACGAGCAGCACATCACGGGCCGGGGCTGCCCCTTCGACCCGGCCAAGTCGACGGCCTGGGCGGACCGCCCGGAGGTGAACGCATGACCGTGACCACCAGTGCTCCCGCGGGTGGGGGAGAGGCGGCGGTCCCGCCGGAGGACCTCGTCACGCTGACGATCGACGGCATCGAGATCAGCGTGCCCAAGGGCACCCTGGTCATCCGGGCCGCCGAGCAGCTCGGCATCGAGATCCCGCGCTTCTGCGACCACCCCCTGCTGGACCCGGCCGGCGCCTGCCGCCAGTGCATCGTCGAGGTCGAGGGCCAGCGCAAGCCGATGGCGTCCTGCACGATCACGTGCACGGACGGCATGGTCGTGAAGACCCAGCTGACCTCGCCGGTCGCCGAGAAGGCCCAGCACGGTGTGATGGAGCTGCTGCTCATCAACCACCCGCTGGACTGCCCGGTCTGCGACAAGGGCGGCGAGTGCCCGCTACAGAACCAGGCGATGTCGCACGGCAACGCCGAGTCCCGCTTCGACGGCAAGAAGCGGACCTACGAGAAGCCCGTACCGATCTCCACCCAGGTGCTGCTCGACCGCGAGCGGTGCGTGCTGTGCGCCCGCTGCACCCGCTTCTCCAACCAGATCGCGGGCGACCCCATGATCGAGCTGGTCGAGCGGGGCGCGCTCCAGCAGGTCGGCACCGGCGAGGGCGACCCGTTCGAGTCGTACTTCTCCGGCAACACCATCCAGATCTGCCCGGTGGGCGCGCTCACCTCGGCCGCCTACCGGTTCCGCTCCCGCCCCTTCGACCTCGTCTCCTCCCCGTCGGTGTGCGAGCACTGCTCCGGCGGCTGCGCCACCCGCACCGACCACCGGCGCGGCAAGGTCATGCGGCGGCTCGCCGCCTACGACCCCGAGGTCAACGAGGAGTGGATCTGCGACAAGGGACGCTTCGCGTTCCGGTACGCGCAGCAGAAGGACCGCCTCGACACGCCGCTGGTGCGCAACGCCGACGGTGTCCTGGAGCCCGCCTCCTGGCCGGAGGCCCTGGAGGTGGCCGCGCGGGGCCTGAGCGCCGCCCGCTCCCGGGCCGGTGTCCTCATCGGCGGCCGGCTGACCGTCGAGGACGCCTACGCGTACAGCAAGTTCGCGCGCGTGGCGCTCGACACCAACGACATCGACTTCCGCGCGCGCGTGCACAGCGGCGAGGAGGCCGACTTCCTGGCGGCCCGGGTGGCCGGCCGGGGCCGGGACCTCGACGCCAAGGGCGTCACGTACACCTCCCTGGAGAAGGCGCCCGCCGTCCTGCTGGTCGGCTTCGAGTCGGAGGAGGAGGCACCCGGCGTCTTCCTGCGGCTGCGCAAGGCCTGGCGCAAGCGCAAGCAGCGGGTGTTCTCGCTGGCCACGCACGCCACCCGGGGCCTGGAGAAGGCGGGCGGCACGCTGCTGCCGGCCGCACCGGGCACCGAGACGGAGTGGCTGGACGCGCTCGCGAGCGGCGTCGGCCTGGAGGAGCCCGGCACGCTCGCCGCAGAGGCCCTGCGCGCCGAGGGCGCCGTCATCGTCGTGGGAGAGCGGCTGGCCGGTGTCGCGGGCGGGCTCACCGCCGCGCTGCGCGCCGCCACCGCGACCGGCGCCGAACTGGTGTGGATCCCGCGCCGGGCCGGTGAGCGCGGCGCCGTCGAGGTGGGCGCGCTGCCCTCGCTGCTGCCGGGCGGTCGCCCGGCGACCGACCCGCGCGCGCGGGAGGAGGTCGCCGCGGCCTGGGGCCTCGCCGAACTCCCGGCGCGCTACGGCCGCGACACCCACCAGATCGTCGAGGCCGCCGCCACCGGCGAACTCTCGGCGCTCCTGGTCGCCGGAGTGGAGGTCGCCGACCTGCCCGACCCGGCACGCGCGCGTGAGGCGCTGGACAGCGTCGGCTTCCTGGTGTCGCTGGAGCTGCGGCCCAGCGAGGTCACCGCCCGCGCCGACGTCGTCCTGCCGGTCGCGGCGGTCGCCGAGAAGGCGGGCACCTTCCTCAACTGGGAAGGGCGCGTGCGCTTCTTCGAGGCCGCGCTCAAGCCCGACCAGATGACCCGCCCGCTCGCGCCGACCGACACGCGGGTGCTGCACATGCTCGCCGACGCCATGGACGGTGTCGAAGGCGCCGACGGACGCCGCCTGCTGGGCCTGCCGGACCTGCGCACCACGCGCGCGGAGATCGACCGGCTCGGCTCCTGGGACGGCCCCCGTGCCTCGGGGCCCATGGAGACCGCGGGCGCGCTGCCCCGCCCGGCCGCCGGGGAGGCCGTGCTCGCCGGGCACCGGCTGCTGCTCGACCAGGGCGTCCTCCAGGAGGGCGACGAGGCGCTCGCCGGAACCCGGCACGCCGCACACGCGCGCGTGTCCGCCGCGACGGCCGCCGAGGCGGGCGTCGCGGACGGCGAGATCCTGACCGTCACCGGCCCCGCCGGCACGGTCGGACTGCCCTTGCAGATCACCGAGATGCCCGACCGGGTGGTCTGGCTCCCGCTGAACTCCGTCGGTGCCGGCGTCGCCTCCGGCACCGGGGCACGACCCGGCTCCCTCGTCCGCATCGGCCCGGCGGCAGTCGCCGAAGAGGCCCCCAAGGAGGTGGAGGCATGAGCCCGTACCTCGCCGCTGAAGACCTCTCGATGTTCGGCCGCGACCCCTGGTGGCTGGTCGTCGTCAAGGCGGTCTTCTGCTTCGCGTTCCTGATGGTGACCGTGCTGTTCTCCATCGTCTGGGAGCGCAAGGTCGTCGCCTGGATGCAGTTGCGCATCGGCCCCAACCGGCACGGCCCCTGGGGCATGCTCCAGTCGCTCGCCGACGGCGTGAAGCTGATGCTCAAGGAAGACCTCATCGTCAAGCGCGCGGACAAGGTGGTCTACGTCCTCGCGCCGATCGTCGCGGCCATCCCGGCCTTCATGGCGATCGCGGTGATCCCCTTCGGACCGGCCGGCAACGAGATCTCGATCTTCGGTCACCGCACCACGATGCAGCTCACCGACCTGCCGATCGCGATGCTCTACATCCTCGCCATCGCCTCGGTCGGCATCTACGGCATCGTGCTGGCGGGCTGGAGCTCCGGGTCCACCTACCCGCTCCTGGGCGGCCTGCGCTCCTGCGCGCAGATGATCTCGTACGAGATCGCCATGGGCGCCGCGTTCGCCTCCGTGTTCCTCTACTCGGGGTCGATGTCGACGTCCACGATCGTGGCGCAGCAGCACGACCGCTGGTACATCCTGCTGCTGCCGGTCTCCTTCATCCTGTACATCGTCACCATGGTCGGCGAGACCAACCGCGCCCCCTTCGACATGCCGGAGTCCGAGGGCGACCTGGTCGGCGGCTTCAACACCGAGTACTCGTCGATCAAGTTCGCGATGTTCATGCTCGCCGAGTACGTGAACATGGTGACGGTCTCGGCCGTCTCGACCACCCTGTTCCTCGGCGGCTGGCGCGCCCCCTGGCCGGTCAGCTCCTTCTGGGAGGGCGCCAACCACGGCTGGTGGCCGCTGCTCTGGTTCATCATCAAGGTGCAGCTGCTGCTGTTCTTCTTCATCTGGCTGCGCGGCACGCTCCCGCGCGTCCGCTACGACCAGCTGATGAAGCTCGGCTGGAAGGTCCTCATCCCGGTCTCGTTGACCTGGCTGATGCTGGTCGCGACCGTCCGCGCCCTGCGCAACGAGAACTACGACTTCGCCGACATCGCCCTCTACGTCGGCGGCGGTGTCCTCGCCCTGCTGCTGATCTCCTTCGTCGCGGACATGTTCCGCGACAAGGCCGGGCCGGCCGAGGAGCCGGCCGGCCGGCAGCCGGCGTTCGACCCGATGGCGGGCGGGTTCCCGGTGCCGCCGCTGCCCGGGCAGGAGCTGCCGCCGGCGCCGCGGCGCCGCCCCCGGTGGGGCGAGCGGGAGCTGATTGTCAGTGGTGGGCCGGACACTGTCAGTGACGGATCTTCGGATGGAAAGGAGGCGTCCGATGGCTGAGGAGCCTCAGGAGTCCGGGCGGACCGAGCCCGGCTTCCAGAACCCCGTGGCCGGCTTCGGCGTGACCTTCAAGGCCATGTTCAAGAAGCGGCTGACCGAGCAGTACCCGGAGCAGAAGAAGACCACGGCTCCGCGGTTCCACGGACGGCACCAGCTCAACCGCCATCCGGACGGCCTGGAGAAGTGCATCGGCTGCGAGCTGTGCGCCTGGGCCTGCCCCGCCGACGCCATCTACGTGGAGGGCGCCGACAACACCGACGAGGAGCGCTACTCGCCGGGCGAGCGGTACGGCCGCGTCTACCAGATCAACTACGCCCGCTGCATCCTGTGCGGGCTGTGCATCGAGGCGTGCCCCACGCGCGCGCTGACGATGACGAACGAGTTCGAACTGGCCGACTCCAGCCGCGCCAACCTCATCTACACCAAGGAGCAACTGCTCGCCGGACTCGAAGAGGGCATGGTCGACACGCCGCACGCGATCTTCCCGGGGACGGACGAACAGGACTACTACCGCGGCCTGGTGACGCAGGCCGCGCCCGGCACGGTCCGTCAGCCGGCCGTCTCCAAGGGCGAGGTCCCGCAGGAGGCCGCCTCCACCTTCGGCGAGGACGAGCCGGCCTCGAAGAAGGTGATCGGCCGATGACCGCGCAGCACCTCGCCGCCTACACCACCTCCACCGGTGAGGCCTTCCAGTTCTGGGTCCTCGGCACGATCGCGGTGATCGGCGCCCTGTGCACCGTCTTCATGAAGAAGGCCGTGCACAGCGCGCTCTGCCTCGCCGGCACCATGATCGTCCTGGCGGTGTTCTACCTCGCCAACGGCGCCTACTTCCTCGGCATCGTGCAGATCGTCGTCTACACCGGCGCGATCATGATGCTGTTCCTGTTCGTGGTGATGCTCGTCGGCGTCACGGCCGCGGACTCCCTGAAGGAGACCATCAAGGGCCAACGCTGGCTGGCCCTTCTGTGCGGGGTCGGCTTCGGGGTCCTGCTGTTCGCCGGCATCGCCAACGCCTCCCTGAAGGAGTTCACCGGCACCGGCCGGGCGAACGCGAACGGCAACGTGGAGGGGCTGGCGTCCCTCATCTTCACCAAGTACGTCTTCGCCTTCGAGATCACCGGCGCGCTGCTCATCACGGCCGCGGTCGGCGCCATGGTGCTCACCCACCGGGAGCGCACCGAGCGCGCCAAGACGCAGCGCGAGCTGTCCGAACAGCGCGTCCGCGAGGGGAAGCACCTCCCGCCGCTGCCCGCCCCCGGTGTCTACGCCCGGCACAACGCCGTGGACATCGCGGGTCTGCTGCCCGACGGCACCCCGTCCGAGCTGACCGTCAGCAAGACGCTGCGCGAACGCGGGCAGATCCGTGACGTGTCCGCCGAGGCGCTGGGCGACCTGCGGGCGCTGGAGCAGCGCGCGGAGGAGCGCCTGGAGCGCCGGGCGATCGAGCCGGAGACGTTCAAGCGGTCCGAGGAGGCGTCGAAGTGAACCCGGTCAACTACCTCTACCTCGCCGCCCTGCTGTTCACGATCGGCGCGACCGGCGTCCTGGTCCGGCGCAACGCCATCGTGGTCTTCATGTGCATCGAGCTGATGCTGAACGCCTGCAACCTCGCGTTCGTCACCTTCTCCCGGATGCACGGCAACCTCGACGGCCAGATCATCGCCTTCTTCACGATGGTCGTCGCCGCCGCGGAGGTCGTGGTGGGCCTCGCGATCATCGTGTCGCTGTTCCGTGCCCGCCACTCGGCCTCGGTCGACGACGCCAGCCTGATGAAGCTGTAAGGGGTCGGAAGAATCGTGGAGAACCTGATCGCGCTGCTCATCGCGGCGCCCCTGCTCGGAGCGGCCGTCCTCTTGGTCGGTGGCCGGCGCCTGGACCGCGTCGGCCACTGGATCGGCACGCTCCTGTCGGCCGCCTCCTTCGTGTTCGGCCTCGTCCTCTTCGCCGACCTGCTCGGCAAGGGCGCGGAGCAGCGCACCCTGACGCAGCACCTGTTCAGCTGGGTCCCGGTGGCCGGCTTCCAGGCGGACGTCACCTTCCGCCTGGACCAGCTGTCCATGACCTTCGTGCTGCTCATCACGGGCGTCGGCTCGCTGATCCACCTGTACTCGGTCGGGTACATGGAGCACGACGAGCGGCGCCGCCGCTTCTTCGGCTATCTGAACCTGTTCCTCGCGGCGATGCTGCTGCTCGTCCTCGCCGACAACTACCTGCTGCTGTACGTCGGCTGGGAGGGCGTCGGTCTCGCCTCGTACCTGCTGATCGGCTTCTGGCAGCACAAGCCCAGCGCCGCCACGGCCGCGAAGAAGGCCTTCCTGGTCAACCGGGTCGGCGACATGGGCCTGTCGATCGCGATCATGCTGATGTTCACCACCTTCGGCAGCTTCGCCTTCGGCCCGGTCCTCAGCCACACCGGTGACACCTCCGAGGGCAAGCTCACCGCGATCGGCCTGATGCTGCTGCTCGCCGCCTGCGGCAAGTCCGCCCAGGTGCCGTTGCAGTCCTGGCTCGGGGACGCCATGGAGGGTCCGACCCCGGTCTCCGCCCTCATCCACGCGGCGACGATGGTGACCGCGGGCGTCTACCTGATCGTCCGCTCCGGCGCCATCTTCAACGCCGCCCCCGACGCACAGCTGGCCGTCACGGTCGTCGGCGCCGTCACGCTCCTGTTCGGTGCGATCGTCGGTTGCGCCAAGGACGACATCAAGAAGGCGCTGGCCGGCTCGACCATGTCGCAGATCGGCTACATGGTCCTCGCGGCGGGCCTCGGCCCCATCGGCTACGTCTTCGCGATCATGCACCTGGTGACGCACGGCTTCTTCAAGGCCGGGCTGTTCCTCGGCGCGGGTTCCGTGATGCACGGCATGAACGACGAGGTCGACATGCGCCGCTACGGCGGCCTCAGGAAGTACATGCCGGTCACCTTCATCACCTTCGGCCTCGGCTACCTCGCCATCATCGGCTTCCCCGGCCTGTCCGGCTTCTTCTCCAAGGACAAGATCATCGAGGCGGCGTTCGCCAAGGGCGGCACCGAGGGCTGGATCCTCGGCGGCGCGGCCCTGCTGGGCGCGGCCATCACCGCCTTCTACATGACGCGCGTGATGCTGATGACGTTCTTCGGTGAGGAGCGGTGGCGCAAGGCCCCGACCCCGTCCCCGGCCGAGCCCAGCGTGGAGCCCGCCGCCGAGACCCGGGGCGAGTACGCCGAGCCGCATCCGCACGAGTCCCCGAAGGTCATGACGATCCCCATGATCGTCCTCGCCGTCGGCTCGGTCTTCGGCGGTGCCTTCTTCAGCATCGGCGACCGCTTCCTGCACTGGCTGGAGCCCGTCACGGGACACAGTGAGGGCGACTCCCCGCTCAGCGCGGCGACCGTCACCGGCGCGACCATGGTCTGCCTGGTCATCGGCGTCGCCATCGCCTGGGCCCAGTACGGCCGCAAGCCCGTCCCGGCGGTCGCACCGCGCGGCTCCCTGCTCACCCGCGCGGCCCGCCGCGACCTGCTCCAGGACGACTTCAACCACGTGGTCCTGGTGCGCGGTGGCGAGCACCTGACGCGCTCCCTGGTCTACGTCGACCACACCCTGGTCGACGGCGTCGTCAACGGCACGGCGGCCGGTTTCGGCGGTCTGTCCGGACGGCTGCGCCGGCTCCAGAACGGCTTCGCCCGCTCCTACGCGGTCTCGATGTTCGGCGGCGCGGCACTCCTGGTCGCCGCGACCCTGCTGATGAGGGCGGTCTGATACCGATGTCCTTTCCTCTGCTGACAGCGACGGCGGCGCTCCCGGCCCTCGGGGCGGTGGCCACGGCCGCCGTACCGGCCGCCCGGCGCACCGCAGCCAAATGGCTGGCACTGGTCGTCTCGCTCGCCACGCTCGCCCTGGCGGTCACCGTCCTGGTCCGCTTCGACCCGGACGGCTCCCGCTACCAGCTCACCGAGTCCCACGCCTGGATCAAGGACTTCGGGGTCAGGTACGAACTGGGCGTCGACGGCATCGCGGTCGCGCTGATCGCGCTGACCGCCGTACTGATCCCGTTCATCATCCTCGCGGGCTGGCACGACGCCGACCCGCTGGAGACCGGCAGCCGGCGCTGGCGGCCCACCCAGGGCTTCTTCGCGCTGATCCTGGCCGTGGAGGCGATGGTGATCGTCTCGTTCGAGGCCACCGACGTCTTCCTCTTCTACATCTTCTTCGAGGCCATGCTCATCCCGATGTACTTCCTCATCGGCGGCTTCGGGGACCGTGCCCATGAGCACGGCGAGGAGACGGCCGCCACGCAGCGGTCGTACGCGGCGGTGAAGTTCCTGCTCTACAACCTGGCCGGCGGTCTGATCATGCTGGCCGCGGTGATCGGCCTGTACGTGGTCGCCGGGAACTTCTCGCTCACGCAGATCGCCGAGGCCCGCGCGAACGGCTCGCTGCACATGGCGACCAGCACCGAACGCTGGCTGTTCCTCGGCTTCTTCTTCGCCTTCGCGGTGAAGGCGCCGCTGTGGCCGCTGCACACCTGGCTGCCGAACGCCATGCAGGAGTCCACCGCCCCGGTCGCCGTCCTCATCACCGCGGTCGTCGACAAGGTGGGCACGTTCGCGATGCTCCGCTTCTGCCTCCAGCTGTTCCCGGAGGCGTCGAAGTGGGCGACGCCCGTCATCCTCGTCCTGGCGCTCATCAGCATCGTCTACGGCGCACTGCTCGCCGTCGGCCAGCGGGACATCAAGCGCCTGGTGGCCTACGCGTCGATCTCGCACTTCGGCTTCATCATCATGGGCATCTTCGCGATGACCAGCCAGGGCCAGTCGGGCGCCACGCTCTACATGGTCAACCACGGCATCTCCACGGCCGCCCTGATGCTGGTCGCCGGCTTCCTCATCTCCCGGCGCGGCTCCCGGCTCATCGCCGACTACGGAGGCGTGCAGAAGGTCGCCCCGGTGCTCGCCGGCACCTTCCTGATCGGCGGCCTCGCCACCCTCTCGCTGCCCGGACTGGCGCCGTTCGTCAGCGAGTTCCTCGTCCTGGTCGGCACGTTCACGCGCTACCCGGTGATCGGCGTCATCGCCACCTTCGGCATCGTCCTCGCCGCGCTGTACACGCTCGTGCTGTACCAGCGGACGATGACGGGCCCGGTGAAGCCGGAGGTCTCCGCGATGCCCGACCTCCGCGTGCGTGAGCTGGTGGTCGTCGCCCCGCTGATCGTGCTGCTGATCTTCCTGGGCGTCTATCCGAAGCCCGTGACGGACATCGTCAACCCGGCGGTCAAGCAGACCATGTCCGACGTCCAGAAGAAGGACCCCAAGCCCGAGGTGGAGGCGGCCAAGTGAGCGCACCAGCCGTCCACAGCCTGTGGACAACCGCGGCCGAACCGATCTCGAAGATCGACGCGCCGAAGATCGAATACGGACAATTGTCGCCGACGCTGATCGTCATCGGCGCGGCGCTGGTCGGGGTGCTCATCGAGGCGTTCGTGCCGCGCCGGTCCCGCTACTACGCGCAGGTGTTCGTGTCCGTCGTCGCCCTGTGCGCCGCGTTCGCCGCGGTCGTCGCGCTCGCGGCCGACGGGTTCGGCACCACGAAGGCGCACATCGCGGCGATGGGCGCCATCGCGGTCGACGGCCCGGCCCTCTTCCTCCAGGGCACGATCCTGCTGGCCGGCCTGGTCGGTCTGTTCACCTTCGCCGAGCGGCGCCTGGACCCGGCGGCGCACGGCAACCGGGTCGACTCCTTCGCCGCGCAGGCCGCCTCCGTACCCGGCAGTGACAGCGAGCAGGCCGCCGTGAAGGCGGGCTTCACCACCACGGAGGTCTTCCCGCTGCTGCTCTTCGCGGTCGGCGGCATGCTGATCTTCCCGGCGGCGAACGACCTGGTGACCCTGTTCGTGGCCCTGGAGGTCTTCTCCCTGCCGCTGTACCTGCTGTGCGCGCTGGCCCGCCGCAAGCGGCTGATGTCGCAGGAGGCCGCGGTCAAGTACTTCCTGCTGGGCGCGTTCGCCTCCGCGTTCACCCTGTTCGGCATCGCGCTGCTGTACGGCTACGCGGGCTCGATGTCGTACGCGCGCATCGCCCAGGTCGTCGACGGCACGGTCACCGACGTCGACCCGGCCCTCGCCAACACCATGGGCAACGACGCGCTGCTGCTGGTCGGCGGCGCCATGCTCCTGATGGGCCTGCTGTTCAAGGTGGGCGCGGTGCCGTTCCACATGTGGACGCCCGACGTCTACCAGGGCGCGCCCACCCCGGTGACCGGCTTCATGGCCGCGGCGACGAAGGTGGCCGCGTTCGGCGCGCTGCTGCGCCTGCTGTACGTCGTCCTGCCCGGGCTGCGCTGGGACTGGCGGCCGGTCATGTGGGCCGTGGCGATCATCACCATGCTCGGCGGTGCGATCGTCGCCATCACCCAGACCGACATCAAGCGGCTGCTGGCGTACTCGTCCATCGCGCACGCCGGGTTCATCCTCGCGGGTGTGATCGCCACCTCGAAGGACGGCGTGTCGTCGGTGCTGTTCTACCTGGCGGGCTACTCCTTCGTCACGATCGGCGCGTTCGCCGTGGTCACGCTGGTGCGCGACGCGGGCGGCGAGGCGACCCACCTGTCGAAGTGGGCGGGTCTCGGCCGTCGCTCGCCGCTGGTGGCGGCCGTGTTCGCGGTGTTCCTGCTGGCCTTCGCCGGTATCCCGCTGACCTCCGGGTTCGCCGGGAAGTTCGCCGTGTTCAAGGCGGCGGCGGACGGCGGCGCGGCCCCGCTGGTCGTGATCGGTGTGATCTCCTCGGCCATCGCCGCGTTCTTCTACATCCGCGTGATCGTGCTGATGTTCTTCAGCGAGCCGCGGCCGGAGGGCCCGACCGTCGCCGTCCCGTCACCGCTGACCATGCTCGCGATCGGCCTGGGCGTGGCCGTCACTCTGGTCCTCGGCGTGGCGCCGCAGTACTTCCTGGACCTGGCGAACCAGGCGGGAGTCTTCGTGCGCTGACGCCCGCGGCACCCGCGCCGCTGCCCGGCACCCTCACCGGAGGGCGCCGGGCAGCGGTGTTCCCCGGGGCACGCCGGCGATGGCTGACCGATGGCGCACGGAAACGACCGAGCCTGTGGATAACTCCGGGACTGTCGGTCCGGACCCCTATGGTGGAGGCAGCGGTCGAGAGACGACACACGGGGGACCGACGGGGGACAGGACGATGGGCGTGACGGGCGGTATCAGCGAGATGGCACAGGTGACCGAGGGGCCGGGCGCGGCCGACAGCGAGGCGCTGGCCACGCTGCACCGGGTCTTCGGATACGACGCCTTCCGGGGCGAGCAGCAGGCGATCATCGAGCATGTGGTGGCGGGCGGCGACGCCGTCGTCCTCATGCCGACCGGCGGCGGCAAATCGCTGTGCTACCAGATCCCGGCCCTGGTCCGGCCCGGCACGGGCGTGGTCGTCTCACCGCTGATCGCCCTCATGCAGGACCAGGTGGACGCCCTGCGCGCCCTCGGTGTCCGCGCCGGCTTCATCAACTCCACCCAGGACTTCGACGAGCGGCGCATGGTCGAGGCCGAGTTCCTGGCCGGCGAGCTGGACCTGCTGTACCTGGCCCCGGAGCGGCTGCGCGTGGACGCCACGCTGGACCTGCTCTCCCGCGGCAAGATCTCCGTCTTCGCGATCGACGAGGCCCACTGCGTGTCCCAGTGGGGCCACGACTTCCGCCCGGACTATCTCGCCCTGTCCCTGCTCGGCGAGCGCTGGCCGGACGTCCCGCGGATCGCCCTCACCGCCACGGCCACCCGCGCCACCCACCAGGAGATTACCCAGCGGCTGAACCTGCCGACGGCCCGGCACTTCGTCGCCAGTTTCGACCGGCCCAACATCCAGTACCGGATCGTGCCCAAGGCCGACCCCAGGAAGCAGCTGCTCGCCTTCCTCCGCGAGGAGCACCCGGGCGACGCCGGCATCGTGTACTGCCTCTCGCGCAACTCGGTGGAGCGCACGGCGGAGTTCCTGACCGCCAACGGCATCCAGGCGGTGCCGTACCACGCGGGCCTGGAAGCGGCCACGCGCGCGGCGCACCAGGCCCGGTTCCTGCGCGAGGACGGCCTGGTCGTGGTCGCGACGATCGCCTTCGGCATGGGCATCGACAAGCCGGACGTACGCTTCGTCGCCCACCTGGACCTGCCCAAGTCGATCGAGGGGTACTACCAGGAGACCGGCCGGGCGGGCCGCGACGGCCTGCCGTCGACGGCCTGGATGGCGTACGGCCTGAACGACGTCATACAGCAGCGCAAGCTGATCCAGTCCGGCGAGGGCGACGAGGCGTTCCGCCGCCGGGCCGCCGCCCACCTCGACGCCATGCTCGCGCTGTGCGAGACCGCCCAGTGCCGCCGTGGCCAGCTGCTCGCCTACTTCGGCCAGGACCCCGAGGCCGCGGCCTGCGGCAACTGCGACACCTGCCTCACCCCGCCCGAGACCTGGGACGGCACGATCGCTGCGCAGAAGGTGCTGTCCACGGTGGTGCGGTTGCAGCGGGAGCGCGGGCAGAAGTTCGGCGCGATGCAGATCGTCGACATCCTGCTCGGCAAGCGCACCGGCAAGGTGATCCAGTTCGACCACGACCAGCTGTCCGTCTTCGGCATCGGCCAGGATCTCTCCGAGGGCGAGTGGCGCGGGGCCATCCGGCAACTGCTGGCCCAGGGGCTCCTCGCGGTCGAGGGGGAGTACGGCACGCTGGTGCTCACCGAGGCGAGCGGCTCGGTGCTGCGGCGGGAGCGCGAGGTGCCGCTGCGCAAGGAGCCGAAGAAGCCGACCGCCTCCCGGTCGCGCTCCACCGGCTCCTCCGGGGGCGACCGCAAGGCCAAGGCCGTCGCGGTCGAGCTGCCCGAGGCGCTGCTCCCCGCCTTCGAGGCCCTGCGGGCCTGGCGCGCCGAACAGGCCCGGGAGCAGGGCGTCCCGGCGTACGTCATCTTCCACGACGCCACCCTGCGCGAGATCGTGACCCGGTGGCCCGGTTCGGTGCGGGAGCTGGGCACGGTGAACGGCGTCGGCGAGAAGAAGCTGGCGACGTACGGCGAAGGGGTCATCCAGGTGCTGGCCTCCCTGGACGGGGCCGCCCCGGTGGCCGCCGACGCCCCGGCCGCCGCTGCCACCCTGGCCACTGCCGACGCCCCGGCCGCCGGCGACAGTCAGGACGCCGACTGGCCTGAGCCGACGGACGAGCCGGAACCGGACGACTGGATATAACCGGGACGCCCGGACCCCCGGGACAGACAGCCCAGGACCCCCGGGGCGGGGCGTGCGCGGTGCCGTCAGGCCCTCAAGGACAGTGCGGTCAGGCCCGGGGCGAAGGTGATCAGCAGCGGGAGCAGCGGCACCAGCGCGGCCACCGTCGTCGTCAGTGCCCGGTGCCGGCGCAGCAGCCGGGGCGGCGGCTCCAGCAGGCGGTCGACGCGCTCGCCGAGGAGGCGGCGGCTGGAGTCGCAGGACAGGACACCCCGGTGCTGGTTCAGCTCGATCAGGGCGAGGGCCGTGGTGAGGTGTCCGCAGCGCCGGGAGGCCGTGTCGTCGGCGGCCAGCTCGACCAGGCGGTGCGTCTGGTCGCAGAAGTGGGCGAAGAGCGGCACGCGAGGGAAGCCCGTGGCGAGGGCGGTGGACAGGTGCAGCAGCCAGTCGTGGTGGGCGCGGGCATGCCCGCGCTCGTGGGTGAGGACGGCGTCCAGCTGAAGGTCGGTGAGGCGGTGCAACGCCCCTGTGGTGACGACCAGTTGGGCTGGGTGCCCCGGCATCCACCAGGCGTCCGGGTACTCGTCCTCCAGTACCAGCATCGGCCCGCGCGCCGCCGGCAGTCCGGCCGGCAGTTCGGGGGCGCGCTCGCGCAGGTGCGCCCGCACCTGGCCGCGGCTGCGGCGGGCCTCGACGAGTTCGCGGGCCAGCATCGCCGTCGTCCAGGCGGCCCCGCAGGCCAGCAGCACGGTGAGCGCGGCGGCCCATCCCGGCGCGGTGGACAGGTCGTAGGCGGCGGTGACGGCGGGCGGCGCGGGCGCGAACACGTGGTCGCGGACGGTGTGGAAGACGGCCGCCGCGCCCAGGACCAGCGCGGTCAGGCAGCACAGCAGGACGGTGGCGACGAGACACTGCCACACCCACAGTGCGACCACGGGTTCCCGCTCGGGCCAGGCGGCACGGGTCAGCGCGCGCGGCGCCGGTACGGCGGCCGTCAGGGCGACGACGCTCAGCAGGAGCAGGCAGACAGTCATGCCGGGGCCCCGGTTCCTGGTCGGAGAGGTGTGCGGGTGACGGTGGTGCCGGGCACGCGTCACGCGACGGCGGCTCGCGCGTGGTGCGTGCCCCGTCAGTATGACGAAGACGGGCGGCCGGAGTCAGGTGTCGACACCGATCGGCCGGGACCGGCCCGGGCCCGAGGCTCCCGCCACGCCCGGCCGGCCCGCCACGCAAGCCACCCGGCCCGCCCGCCACGCAAGCCACCCGGCCCGCCCGTCACGCAAGCCACCCGGCCCGCCCGTCATGCAAGCCACCCGGTCCGCCCGGCGTGCCCGTCCGGCGCTCTCTGCCCGGCAACTTCCGCCCCGGCAACCCTCCGCGGTGTCAGCCCGACACCACCCGCCCGCTGACCTCCCCCAGCCCCACCCGGCCGCCGTCCGCGCCCGGGGCCCATGCCGACAGGGTGACCACGTCGCCGTCCTCCAGGAAGGTCCGCTTGCCGTCGGGGAGTTCGAGGGGGTCGCGGCCGTTCCAGGTCAGTTCCAGCAGGGAGCCGCGCTGGCGTTCGGTGGGACCGCTCACCGTGCCGGAGCCGTACAGGTCGCCCGTGCGCAGCGAGGCGCCGTTCACGGTCAGGTGGGCGAGTTGCTGGGCGGCGGTCCAGTACATGGTGGAGAAGGGCGGTTCGGAGACCACATGGCCGTTGACCGCGACCGAGATGCGGAGGTCGTAACCGCCGGGCTCGGTGCCGGGCGCCGAGTCGTCCAGGTAGGGCAGCAGCGGATGCGTGCGCTCCGGAGGCGCCACGCGCGCGTGCTCCAGCGCCTCCAGCGGGGTGATCCACGCCGACACCGAGGTGGCGAAGGACTTGCCGAGGAACGGGCCGAGAGGGACGTACTCCCAGGCCTGGATGTCCCGCGCGGACCAGTCGTTCAGCAGGCAGAGCCCGAAGACGTGCTCCCGGAAGTCGCCGAGCGCCACCGGGGTGCCGAGCCGCGACGGCACGCCCACGACGAAGCCGACCTCGGCCTCGATGTCCAGCCGGATCGAGGGGCCGAAGACGGGCGCGGGGTCGGCCGGGCCCTTGCGCTGCCCGGAGGGGCGTACGACGTCCGTGCCGGAGACGACCACGGTGCCGGAGCGGCCGTGGTAACCGATCGGCAGGTGCTTCCAGTTGGGGGTGAGGGAGTCCTCGGCGTCGGGGCGGAAGATCCGGCCGACGTTCCGGGCGTGGTTCTCCGAGGCGTAGAAGTCGACGTAGTCCGCGACCTCGAAGGGAAGGTGCAGGGTCACCTCGGACAGGGGGTGGAACAGCGGCTCGACGGCCGTGCGGTGCGCCGGGTCCGTGACCCAGGACGTGAGGGCGCGCCGTACCTCCGACCAGGTGGCGCGGCCGGCGGCCAGCAGCGGGTTGAGGGTGGGCCGGGCGAGCAGCGGCTGGTGGGGCGAGCCGAGCGCGGCGGCTGCGGCGCCCGCGTCGAGGACGTGGTCCCCGAGCCGGACGCCGATCCTCCGCTCCGTGCTGCCGGAGGGCGAGAACACGCCGTAGGGGAGGTTGCGCGGACCGAAGGGGTCACCCTCGGGGACGTCGAAGGGGGGCATGGGGTGCTGCCTCACTCTCATCCGGGCCATGCATGGCACTGCGTTCCATGTGGTCGGGCCACACGTTACGGCCGAGCCGCGCGTCTTGGGCAGTGCCTCACCAGGTGCTCGAAAGGTTGGAGGAAGAGGAAGAGGGCGGCAGCCCCCTGCTCGGGTTCGCTTCGCGGCACCCGGTCCCACACCGGCCGCGGCTCACGGTTGCGCACCGCCCATCGCGCCGTCCGCGGCGAGCGGTTGGGCGGGGGCGGTACGTAAGTGCGGGCAATGAGCGGTGAGTCGGCGGAGCGTGTTGTCCGTATTCTCTGATCATGGCACCCACCCCGGCATATGCACTGATCGCCACTGACCTGGACGGGACGCTGCTGCGCGGCGACGACACCGTCTCGGACCGGTCCCTCGCCGCGCTCGCGCGGGTGGCGCGGGCCGGCGCCCGGCACCTGGTGGTGACGGGTCGCCCGGCCCCGCGGGTGCGACCGCTGCTCGCGGACCTCGGCCGCGCCGGGCTCGCGGTGTGCGGGCAGGGGGCCCAGGTCTACGACGCGGCGACCGACCGTCTGCTGTGGTCGGTCCGGCTGGACCGGGAGCTGGCCGAGACGGCGCTCGGCAAGATCGAGGCGGAGGTGGGGCAGGTCTACGCGGCGGTCGACCAGGACGGCGTGGACGGGCTCACGCTCATCGAGCCCGGCTACCGGATGCCCCACCCGACGCTGCCCGCGGTGCGGGTCGGCCGGCGGGACGACCTGTGGTGCGCGCCCATCAGCAAGGTGCTGCTGCGGCACGCCACGCTGTCCGACGACGAGTTGGCGGCCGTGGCCCGAGCGGCGGTGGGCTCGCTCGCGACGGTCACCATGTCGGGGCCGGGCACGGTGGAGCTCCAGCCGTGCGGGGTGACGAAGGCGACCGGGCTGGCGCTGGCCGCCGAGCGGCTGGGGATCGCCGCCGAACGGGCCATCGCCTTCGGTGACATGCCCAACGACATCCCGATGTTCGAATGGGCCGGGCGCGGTGTGGCCATGGCCAACGCCCATCCGGAACTCAAGGCGGTGGCCGACGAGGTCACCCTGTCGAACGAGGACGACGGCATCGCCGTCGTCCTCGAAGGACTCTTCCCGGCCGGCTGACCGGGATGTCAGGGGCGCCCGGCCCGGCCGCCGGTGCCGGTCAGTACGCGCCGAACACGTTGTCGATGGACCCGTACCGCGCGGCCGCGTAGTTGCAGGCGGCGGTGATGTTGGCGACCGGGTCGTAGATGTCGAAGGACGTTCCGGCCACGTGGTACGCGTTGAACGTCGGGTCGATGACCTGGAGCAGGCCCTTGGAGGGGATGCCCTTGGCGGCGTTGGAGTCCCAGAGGTTGATGGCCTTCGGGTTGCCCGAGGACTCGCGGATGATGTTGCGGTAGATGCCGTTGTAGGTGCCCGGGATGTGCTTCTCGGCCATGATCGCCAGCGACTGGCGGATCCAGCCGTCGAGGTTGTCCGGGTAGCCGGCGGGGGTGCTGGCCGTCGTGGTGGTGGCCGTGCTGGGGGCCGCGGAGGCGCTGGCCGCGCCGATGAGCGGCAGGGCGAGGACGGCGGCACCGGTGCCGACGGCGGTGAGCGCGCGGACGAGGCGGCTGTTCCGGGTACGGCGGGGCTGGGCGACAGCAGACATGGGGGCGTTCCTCTCCGGCGCCTGCGAGGTGAGCTGTCGGGTTCGGGCGGGGAGGTGCCCGGCCGTGCTCCTGACGGAGGCATGGCTTCACCCCTAGCCGTCCCGGCGCGGCGTGTGCCGTTCCGGACCGGCGGCTTGCCTGGGTCCCCCGCTCCTGCCGTACGAATGAGTTCGTCGATGGGTATGCGGGCGGCGGCAGGATTCGGCGTCCGCCCGACGGCCCGGAACGTATGCGAGAGCACATGTCGGGAACAAGGGCCGGATTCATACAACGTGCGGTTTGACCTTGATCGACAGTGTATGGGGTGCTTGATCCTTTGCGGTTGCCAATCCTCAACTCGCCGACAGGGCAAGGAGTCATGGCGGCCGGGCCGAGGGGGAGGGTCGGCCGGGCGCGTGACCCAACTCACGAAATAGCAAACAGTTTCAATTCGGACATGACGGATTAGGGGGATTCGCACCTGAAGTCGGGGAGATGGTGGAACCCGGCATGCGGGGAGCGTCGTTGCCGAGGTGCGGGCACAGTGTCCGGATTACTCTTATATGGATAAAAATCCGCTCACACTGTGTGATCAAAACCATGCCGGTCATGATCCGGTATCGCCCGGGCTGGACCGGTGGGCGCTATCGGTGATCGAAAGAGGACCGGATACGCTGACTTGAGTGAGGGCAGCGACCTATCGACAAACCGTGTAATCGCCAGCAGACACCAGCAGACAGGAGACCCCTCGTGACCGTCGTCGGGCCGTTCGGGCTGAGCGTGCGGGACCAGGCTCTGGAAGCCGATGTCCAGGCCGGATTGGCGGCTGTCGAGGAAGGCTTGCTCGAAGCCACCAAGAGCGAGGTCCCGTTCATCACGGGGGCCGCGCAGCACCTCGTGCGGGCGGGCGGGAAGCGGTTCCGGCCACTCCTCGTGATGCTCGCCGCCCAGTTCGGCGACCCCTACGCGCCGGGCGTGGTGCCCTCGGCCGTCGTCGTGGAGCTGACCCATCTGGCCACGCTGTACCACGACGACGTCATGGACGAGGCGGCCGTACGGCGTGGCGTGGACAGCGCCAACACGCGCTGGGGCAACTCCGTCGCGGTCCTCACCGGCGACTTCCTCTTCGCCCGCGCCTCCCAGATCCTTGCCGACCTCGGCCCCGAGGCGGTCCGGGTACAGGCACTCGCGTTCGAACGGCTCGTCACCGGCCAGATCCTGGAGACCGCGGGTCCCTCGGACGGCCGAGACCCGGTCGAGCACTATCTGGACGTGCTCGCCGGCAAGACGGGCTCCCTGGTGGCGGTGTCGTGCCGGTTCGGCGCGATGATGTCCGGCGCGGACGAGACGGTCGTCGACGTCCTCACCCAGTACGGCGAACGGCTCGGCGTCGCCTTCCAGCTCGCGGACGACGTCCTGGACATCGCCTCCGACTCCCACGAGTCCGGCAAGACCCCGGGCACCGACCTGCGCGAGGGCATCCCCACCCTGCCGGTGCTCCGGCTGCGCGAGCGGGCCGCCCGGCTGGGGCTGCCCGAGGACGTCGCGCTGTGCGAGCTGCTGGACTCCGACCTCAGCGACGACGCCCGGCACGCCCGGGCGCTGGCCGCGCTGCGCGCGCACCCCGCGCTGGAGCAGGCCCGCCGGGACACCGTGCGGTACGCGGAGGAGGCGCGGGCCGCGCTCGCCCCGCTGCACGAGTGCGATGCCAAGGCGGCGCTGATCGAGCTGTGCGACGCGGTCGTGCACCGCGCCGGCTGACCCGGCCGGTCACCCGTACGGGCCCCGGCGTCCGGCACGACCCCTACGGGTCGGGTGGAGGAATCACCGCCGGGTGTCATACCGCAGGTGTAGACGGAGTTGGCTCCGAGGTCTGACGCTTGTTCACAGCCGATTTGGTCAGATGGTCACCACGGAAATCACCACTCCTCACCGTTTCGGGTGAGAATGGCGGCTCAGGGTGGACCAGCGGAGCAGCGGAGCAGCGTGAGGACAGCCGCCGCCGACGACGGAGGTAAGGCACACATGGCACCGTACGAATCCGACGACGCAGTGGGCGCCGCGCGCGACGAGCACCCGCGCTCCGGCCGGCGCAAGGCCGCCCGGTACGCCGTGCCGGTCGCGGTGGTGGGGGTGGCGGCGGCCACGATCGGGCTGGTCCCGGCGCTCGCCGACTCCGGTGACCCCGACCTGCCGAAGATCAGCGCACAGCAGCTCATCGAGAAGATCGCCAAGTCGGACGTGCAGCAGCTGTCCGGCACGGTGAAGATCAGCACCGATCTCGGCCTGCCCGACCTCGGCGGCCTGGAGAACGGCCTGATGTCCGGCGCGGGCCGGGGCGGCTCGGGCGACGGCTCGTCCGCCGACCCGCAGGCCAAGCTCACCGAGCTGGTCTCCGGCACGCACACCCTGCGCGTCGCCGCCGACGGCCCGGACCGGCAGAAGCTGTCGCTGCTGGAGAGCGGCGCCGAGTACAGCCTCATCCACGACGGCAAGGACGTCTGGGGCTACGACAGCAAGAGCAACGAGGTCTACCACTCCACCGGGGCCGGCTCCGGCAAGGACCGCGAGGCCGAGCCGCCGGCCACCCCCCAGGACTTCGCCGACCAGGCCCTGAAGTCGGTGGACGACACCACGTCCGTCACCGTCGACGGCACCGCGCAGGTCGCCGGGCGCGACGCCTACAAGCTGCTGATCCGGCCCAAGCAGTCCGGCACCACGGTCGGCGCGATCAGCATCGCCGTGGACGCGAAGACCGGCATGCCGCTGAAGTTCACGCTGACCCCGAGGAGTGGCGGCGCCGCCGTGCTCGACGCGGGCTTCACCCAGGTCTCCTTCGCCCGGCCGGCCGCCTCCACCTTCGACTTCACGCCGCCCAAGGGCGCGAAGGTCACCGAGGAGAAGGACGCCCCCGGGGCCCGGGAGCACGCCCCGAAGCACGGCGAGGACTTCGCCGGGGGCCTGGAGGGCAAGGACGGGCTGAAGGTGCTGGGCAAGGGCTGGACGTCCGTCGCCACCTTCGACACCGGTGCCAAGGGCGGCCTGCCGACCGGCTCCCAGGGCGGTGACCTCGGCGGCTTCCTCGGTTCGCTGGGCGACCCGGTCTCCGGGAAGTTCGGCAAGGGCACGGTCTTCTCCACCCGCCTGGTCAACGCCCTGATCACCGACGACGGCAAGGTGTACGCCGGCACGGTGACCAAGGAGGCCCTGGTCAAGGCGGCCGACGCGGGGAAGTGACCTCCCGGGCACACCGCACCGGATGAGACGAACCGGATGAACCGAGGGGAGCCGATGGACGAGCCGTCCGCCACGCAGCCGGAGCCGGGCGACACGACGGCGAGTGTGATCGCCACGCGCGGCCTCACCAAGCGCTACCGCGGCGGACAGCTCGCCGTGGACGGTCTGGACCTGACCGTCCCGGCGGGCAGCGTCTTCGGCTTCCTCGGCCCGAACGGCTCCGGCAAGACCACCACGATCCGCATGCTGATGGGTCTGATCGAGCCGACCGCGGGCACCGCCCGGGTGCTCGGCCGGCCCATGCCGCGGGCGGTCCGTACGGTCCTTCCGCAGGTCGGCGCCCTCATCGAGGGCCCCGCCCTGTACGGCTTCCTCTCCGGCCGGGACAACCTGCTGCGCTACGACGCCGCGGACCCGACCGCCGACCCGCGCACCCGGCGCGCCCGTGTCGCCGCGGCGCTGGACCGGGTCGGTCTTGCAGCCGCCGCCGGCAAGAAGGCGAAGGCGTACTCGCTCGGCATGAAACAGCGTCTGGGACTGGCCGCCGCGCTGCTCCAGCCGCGCAGACTGCTCGTCCTGGACGAGCCCACCAACGGCCTCGACCCGCAGGGCATGCGCGAGATCCGCACCCTGATCAGGGAGTTGGCCGCCGACGGCACGACCGTCTTCCTCTCCTCCCACCTCCTCGACGAGATCGAGCAGGTGTGCACCCATGCGGCGGTCATGGCGCAGGGCCGGCTCGTCACCCAGGGCGCGGTGGCCGACCTGGCCGCCGGGGCGCGCGACCGGCTGGTGGTGACCACCCCGGACCCGGTCGAGGCGGCACGCGTGCTGAAGGAACTGGGTGTCGGGGACGTGACGGCCGACGGGGACCGGGTCACCGGTGAGCCGCCCGCGCGGGATCTGGCCGAGGTGACCGCGGCCCTGGTCACGGCGGGCGTCCGGGTCCGGGGCCTCACTGTCGAACGGGCCTCGCTGGAGGAGGCGTTCGTGGCGCTGACCGGGGAGGGCTTCGATGTCGCGGGCTGATGTGCTCCAGGCGGGCGCCGGGCGCCGGCCGAACCCCCTGTGGTCCCTCGGGCTGTTGCGCAGCGAGCTGGGCACCACCATCCGCCGCTGGCGCACGCTGGCCCTGCTCGGGGTGCTGGCCGCGGTGCCGGTGCTGGTCGGGATCGCCGTGAAGATCGAGACACGGGGCGGCGGCCCGGCGGGCGGAGGCGGCGAGGGCCCGGCGTTCATCTCGCAGATCACCAACAACGGCCTGTTCCTGGTGTTCACCGCGCTGGCCGCGACCCTGCCGTTCTTCCTGCCGATGGCGGTCGGCGTCGTCGCGGGCGACGCGATCGCCGGGGAGGCCGGCGCGGGCACCCTGCGCTATCTGCTGGTCGCGCCGGCCGGCCGTACCCGGCTGCTGCTCACCAAGTACGCGACGGTGCTGGCCTTCTGCCTGCTGGCCACGCTGGTCGTCGCCGTCTCGGCACTGCTCGTCGGCGCGTTGCTCTTCCCGCTCGGCGAGCTGACGACGATCTCCGGCACCCGGATCAGCTTCGCCGAGGGACTGGGCCGCGCCCTGCTGATCGCCCTGGTCGTCGCCGCGTCACTGGTCGGTGTGGCGGCCCTCGGCCTGTTCGTGTCGACGCTCACCAACAGCGGCATCGCGGCGATGGCCACCACGGTCGGCCTGCTCATCACCGTGCAGATCGTCGACCAGATACCCCAGCTGCACGCGCTCCAGCCCTACCTGTTCTCGCACTACTGGCTGTCCTTCGCCGACCTGATGCGCGACCCCGTCTACTGGGACGACCTGGTGAAGAACCTCGGTCTCCAGGCGCTGTACGCGGCCGTGTTCGGCGCGGCGGCCTGGGCGCGGTTCACGGCGAAGGACATCAACGCCTAGCGCCCCCTCACCGAGATGCGGCGCCGACGGCCTCGTACGGGAAGCGGGCGAGGGGCGCGTCCTGCGCGAAGAACGTCTTGGCGCGCGCCAGCGCGTCGGCGTCCTCGCGTACGTCGCCGGGCGCGCTGCCGTTGCCGAGCAGGACCCCGCCGAAGCGCATCCGCAGGTAGGCGGCCGAGTTGTTGAGCGTGCCGGCGTACGGGTCGGCGACCGACGGCTCGTCGTCCGCCAGCGCGGCGATGCCCCACAGGGTGCGGCCGGCCATCGTCGCCTTGAAGTCGACGCCCGGGGTGCGCAGCCAGGCCGACCAGTGGTCCAGGTAGCGCTTGGTGAGGCTGGACACCGAGTACCAGTACAGCGGCGAGGCGATCACGACGTCCGTCGCCGCCAGCGTGGCGTCCAGCAGCAGGCCGGCCGGGGTGTCCGGGGACGGCCGGACGTGGTCGCTGTCGTGCCGCAGGTCCACGAAGTCGGGCAGGAGGTGGTCGGCGAGGCGGATCCAGTGCTGTTCGGTGTCGCCGGGCAGGTGCGCGGCGGCCTCGCGGGCCAGCAGTTCGGTGTTGCCCGCCTCGCGGGCGCTGCCCAGGACGAAGAGGAAACGGCGGCTCATGGGTCCCCCAGACGCGTTCGTGTCGCACTCCGGTTGAATGCGTGTGCATTCTATGCACGCGCAATCAATCTTCGCCAGGGTGCGGCTGGTGCGAGGCTGTGACGTCGCGGTGACGTGGAAAACCGCGGGGAGCGGACACACTGGTGGGCAGGACGCGTACGACCGGATCGCGACGCCGGGGGAGTGAGGGACACCGATGGCTGGAGTCAGCTTCGAGAAGAAGCGGGCGCGGCAGCCCGTGGGGCCTGCGGCGGCGGTGTCCGTCCGGGTGTTCGGCGCGGGAGGCGCGTCGGTGGACGGGGCGTCGGTCGTGGCGGCACCGGGCGAGGAGATCCAGCAGGCCGTGCTCGACCACCTTCAGCGCCTGGCCATCAGCGTCGGCGCGCCCATACGCGCCACGGTCCACGACGACCTCGCGGGCTGCGTGGTCCCCCTGGAGGTCTCGGCGGACGGCTCCAGCCGGGTGACGGGGAAGGCGGTCCGGGTGACCCCGCGGCCGGCGGCGGCCGGGACGCCGGTCACCCCGCAGGCCCCGACCGGGCACTTCGGACCGGCGCCGGTGATGGACGGGCCCGGCACGGACCCCCAGGGCCCCGCGGCCCACAGCGCCCTCGCCGCCGTACCGCCGGAGCCCCCCGCCCCCGCCCCCACCCCGGCCCGTGGATTCGACGCGGTCGCCGAGGAGGTGCTCGGCGACGGGCCGCTGACCGAGACCGCCGAGGGCGCGAAACTGCTCACCGAGCCGATGGGCCGGATCAACGAGGCCGTGCGGGCGGGCCGTATCGACACGGCGGCGGAACTGGCCGACCGGACGCTCGCCGAGGCCACCGCCGTGTTCGGCCCGCGCCACGCCGAGGTGCTGCACCTGCTCGAACTGTCCGCCTACATCGCCTACCTGGCCGGTGACCCGGTCCGCGCCTTCCGGCTGTCCCTGGACGTGGCCCGGCTGCGCCGCCAGGCACGGGACGGGGAGGCCGCCTACGACAACGTGCGCAGCGCGGCCACCGCCTGGCGCGCGGTGCGTGACCCGGAGGAGGGCCTGCGGCTGGGCCGCGACCTGATCGACCTGTGGACGGACCTCACCGCCGAGCCGGGCCCCGCCGCGGACGACCCGGGCCCGCTGGAGTCCGCCCGCGCCCGCATGGTCCGCCTGACCGACCGCGCGGCCAAGGCGGCGGCGCGGTCCTGACCGGCCCCGCCCGGAGCAGGCGCACCCGGGGTCACTGCACGCAGAACTCGTTGTCCTCCGGGTCCGCCATCAGCACCCACCGGCCCCCGGGCTCCTTGACCTCGCGCACCACCCGCGCGCCCAGCGCCTGAAGACGTGCCACCTCCTCCGCGCGCCGTTCCGGGCCGGCGTGGACATCGAGGTGGAGCCGGTTCTTCACGGTCTTCGGCTCCGGTACCCGCTGGAACAGCAGCCGCCGCCCGAGCCCGGTGCCGGTCTCGGGGTCGTACGGGTCGTCGGGGTGCCGTACGGCGATCAGGTCACGGAACGCGGCCCGCCCGTGGTACTCGACGGTGGCCTCGCCGGACAGCGCGCCGAGGGACAGCAGCCGTTCGACGAGGGCGCTGTTGTCCTCGGGGGTGTAGTGCAGCGCGGCGGCCCAGAAGTCGGCCTGTGCGTGCGGGTCGGCCGCGTCGACGACGAGCTTCCAGTGCAGGGGGGCGGGCGCCTGTGTGGTCATGGCTCCCACTTATAACCGGACGCGTCGGTGGAGGGGGGTACTCCGCCCACTTGGGCGACTGTGGTCCTCCGGTCAGGCATCCGCCGGAGCCGAAGCGGAAGCCGAAGCCGACGGTGATGGTGACGGCGAGGGCGACGTCCCGGCCGCGCGGGCCGTCGGCACCGCGAGCCGTGCGGGTCGCCTGGCCCACCGCAGCGCGTCGCCCGTGAGCAGGACCAGCGCCAGCCAGACCAGCGCGAATCCGGCCCACCGTTCGGCCGGCATGGCCTCGTGGAAGTACACGATGCCGAGCACGAACTGGAAGATCGGGGCCAGGTACTGCAACAGGCCCAGTGTGGACAGGGGCACGCGGATCGCCGCCGCGCCGAAGCAGACCAGCGGGAGGGCGGTGACGATGCCCGTGGAGGCGAGCAGGGCGGCGTGTCCGCCGCCGTCGTTCAGGAAGCTGGCGCCGCCGTGCGCGGTCAGCCACAGCAGGTAGCCGAGCGCCGGCAGGAACTGGATCGCCGTCTCGGCGGCCAGCGACTCGACACCGCCGAGGTCCACCTTCTTCTTCACCAGGCCGTAGGTGGCGAAGGAGAAGGCGAGGCAGAGGGAGATCCACGGCGGGCGGCCGTAGCCGACGGTCAGCACGACGACGGCGGCGAGACCTATGCCGACCGCCGCCCACTGCACGGGGCGCAGCCGTTCCTTGAGGAGCAGCACGCCCATCGCGATGGTGACCAGCGGGTTGATGAAGTAGCCGAGCGAGGCCTCGACGACGTGGCCGGCGTTCACGGCCCAGATGTAGACGCCCCAGTTCACGGTGATGACACCGGCCGCCACGGCGACGAGGCCGAGCCGCCGGGGCTGGCGCAGCAGTTCTCCGGCCCAGGCCCAGCGGCGTACGAAGAGCAGCGCGGCGGCCACGAACACCAGGGACCACACCATGCGGTGGGCCAGGATCTCCAGGGCGCCGGCCGGTTTGAGCAGCGGCCAGAACAGGGGCACCAGCCCCCACATCCCATAGGCGGCGAAGCCGTTCAGCAGGCCTGTGCGGTGCTCACCCTCGGACGTCGCGGCCACGTCCCCTCCTTCTCGCCCGCGCGTCCGGCGTGGACGCACGAGGACGAAGGTAACGCCGGGCGTCCCCGGCTGTCATGCTCGTATCGCCATACGGTCATGACAGCCGGGGGGCCCGCCCCGGTCAGCCCTTGAGCGCGGCGGTGACGGCCTGTGCGAGCGGCGTCGTCGGACGGCCGGTCAGCCGGGACAGGTCGCCGGAGGAGACGACCAGCTCACCCTTCTCGATCGACGCGTCCACGCCCGCCAGGATCCCGGCCACCGGCGCGGGCACCCCGGCGCCGGTCAGGATGCCGGTGAGGGCCTCCACCGGGACCGGGTTGTAGACGATCTCCCTGCCGGTCTGCCGGCTCAGCTCGGCCGCGTACTCGGCGAAGCTCCACGCCTCGTCGCCGCCCAGCTCGTACGTCGTGTTCTCGTGGCCCTCGCCGGTCAGCACCGCGACCGCGGCGGCGGCGTAGTCGGCGCGGGCGGCGGAGGAGACCCGGCCGTCACCGGCGGCGGCCACGACCGCGCCGTGCTCCAGCACCGGTGCCAGGTTCTCGGTGTAGTTCTCGTGGTACCAGCCGTTGCGCAGCAGGCTGTAGGGCAGGCCGGAGGCGAGGAGCACATGCTCGGTCGCCCGGTGGTCGTCGGCCAGCGCGGCCTTCAGGGTGCCCGGGGCACTGGTGTAGGCGAGCAGCGCCACGCCGGCCGCCCTGGCCGCCTCGATGACGACCGTGTGCTGCCCCACCCGGCCCTTGTCGAACTCGTTGCCGGAGATCAGCAGGACCTTGTCACCGGCGGCGAACAGGCCGTCGAAGGTCTCGGGCGCGTTGTAGTCCGCGATGGCCAGCTTCACCCCGCGGGCGGCGAGGCCGGCGGCCTTCGCCTCGTCCCGCACGACGGCGGTGATCCGCTCGGCCGGGACCTTCTCCAGCAGCTGTTCCACGACGTGCCGGCCGAGGTGTCCGGTGGCTCCGGTGACGACGATGCTCATGAGGGGTGACTCCTTCTCCGGTGGGTATGTCACTCACCCTAGGAGCTGCACTAACCCAACGAAAGTACCCACTTTGAAGTAAGGTACTGGTATGCCGGTAAGCAAGAACGCGGTGGACGCCGAGGCGATGTGCCCGCACCGCCTGGTCCTGGAACACGTCACCAGCCGCTGGGGTGTCCTCGTCCTCATCGAACTGCTGGAGCGGCCGTACCGGTTCAGCGAGCTGCGCCGTGCGATCAGCGGCCTCGGCGGCCGGGGCGTCAGCGAGAAGATGCTCACCCAGACGCTCCAGACGCTGGAGCGCGACGGCCTGGTCCACCGGGACGCCAAGCCGGTCATCCCGCCCCGCGTCGACTACTCGCTCACCGCACTCGGCCGGGAAGCGGCCGAGCAGGTCCGGGCCCTCGCCCAGTGGACGCACGCCCGCATGGACGTGGTGGAGGAGGCCCGCCGGTCCTACGACGAGAACCGCCGCGCATACGACGAGAGCCGCCAGGCCTACGACGCGAGCCGCGGCGCGTACGAAGAGGCCCGGGGGAACCAGTCCCGGGCCTCCTGAACCGGCGGACGGATCAGCCGACGACCGTCCAGGTGTCCCCGCCCGCCAGCAGCGCGGCCAGGTCGCCCTTGCCCTGCTGCTCGATCGCGGTGTCGAGCTGCTCGGCCATCGCCGTGTCGTAGACCGGCCGTTCGACGGAGCGGAACACCCCGATCGGGGTGTGGTGCAGGGTGTCCGGGTCGGCCAGCCGGGACAGGGCGAACGCCGTGGTCGGGGACGGGGTGTGGGCGTCGTGCACCAGGACCTCCGCCTCGTTCTCCGGGGTCACGGTCACCACCTTCAGGTCACCGGTCCGCCGGTCGCGCACGACCCCTCTCGCGCCGTCGGCGCCGAAGCGGATCGGCTGCCCGTGCTCCAGCCGGATCAGCGCCTCCTCGGCCCGCTGCTTGTCCTTCAGGGCGTCGAACGCGCCGTCGTTGAAGATGTTGCAGTTCTGGTAGATCTCGATCAGCGCCGTGCCCGGGTGGTCGGCGGCGGCGCGCAGCACCTCGGTCAGGTGCTTGCGGTCCGAGTCGATCGTGCGCGCCACGAAGGACGCCTCCGCGCCGATCGCCAGCGACACCGGGTTGAACGGTGCGTCCAGCGAGCCCATCGGCGTCGACTTGGTGACCTTGCCGACCTCGGAGGTCGGCGAGTACTGGCCCTTCGTCAGGCCGTAGATCCGGTTGTTGAACAGCAGGATCTTCAGGTTGACGTTGCGGCGCAGGGCGTGGATCAGGTGGTTGCCGCCGATGGACAGCGCGTCGCCGTCACCGGTGACGACCCACACGCTCAGGTCCCGGCGGGAGGAGGCCAGACCCGTCGCGATGGCCGGGGCGCGGCCGTGGATGGAGTGCATCCCGTAGGTGTTCATGTAGTACGGGAAGCGGGAGGAGCAGCCGATGCCGGAGACGAAGACGATGTTCTCCCGCGCGAGGCCCAGTTCCGGCATGAAGCCCTGGACGGCCGCGAGGATCGCGTAGTCACCGCAGCCCGGGCACCAGCGCACCTCCTGGTCCGACTTGAAGTCCTTCATCGACTGCTTGGCCTCGGCCTTGGGGACCAGCTGGAGCAGCCCGTTGGTGGCGTCAGTCATCGATGGCCTCCTTCAGCGCCGCGGCGAGCTGTTCCGCCTTGAACGGCATGCCGTTGACCTGGTTGTAGGAGTGGGCGTCGACCAGGTACTTCGCCCGGATGAGGGTGGCGAGCTGCCCGAGGTTCATCTCGGGGACGACCACCTTGTCGTAGCCCTTCAGGACCGTGCCGAGGTTGCGCGGGAAGGGGTTGAGGTGGCGCAGATGGGCCTGGGCGATCGACTCGCCGGCCGCGCGCAGCCGCCGTACCGCCGCCGTGATCGGGCCGTAGGTCGAGCCCCAGCCGAGCACCAGGGTCCTCGCGCCGTCCGGGTCGTCGACCTCCACGTCGGGGACGTCGATGCCGTCGACCTTGGCCTGCCGGGTGCGGACCATGAAGTCGTGGTTGGCCGGGTCGTAGGAGATGTTGCCCGTGCCGTCCTGCTTCTCGATGCCGCCGATGCGGTGCTCCAGGCCCGGGGTGCCCGGGATCGCCCACGGCCGGGCCAGTGTCTTCGGGTCCCGCTTGTACGGCCAGAAGACCTCGGTGCCGTCCTTCAGCGTGTGGTTCGGGCCGGAGGCGAACCGCACCCGCAGGTCGGGCAGCTCCTCCAGGTCGGGGATGCGCCACGGCTCGGAGCCGTTGGCCAGGTAGCCGTCCGACAGCAGCATCACCGGTGTCCGGTATGTCAGCGCGATCCGGGCCGCCTCCAGGGCGGCGTCGAAGCAGTCGGCCGGGGTCTGCGGCGCGACCACCGGCACCGGCGCCTCGCCGTTGCGGCCGTACATCGCCTGGAGCAGGTCGGCCTGTTCGGTCTTGGTCGGCAGGCCCGTCGACGGGCCACCGCGCTGGATGTCCACCACCAGCAGGGGCAGCTCCAGCGAGACCGCGAGGCCGATCGTCTCGCTCTTCAGGGCGACACCGGGGCCGCTCGTCGTGGTCACCGCCAGCGAGCCGCCGAACGCCGCGCCCAGCGCCGCGCCGATGCCCGCGATCTCGTCCTCGGCCTGGAAGGTGCGCACGCCGAAGTTCTTGTGCTTGCTCAGCTCGTGCAGGATGTCCGAGGCCGGCGTGATCGGGTACGACCCCAGGAACAGCGGCAGATCCGCCTGGCGGGACGCGGTGATCAGGCCGTAGGCCAGGGCGAGGTTGCCGGAGATGTTCCGGTAGGTGCCGAGCGGGAAGGCCTTGGTGGCCGGCGCGACCTCGTAGGAGACCGCGAAGTCCTCGGTCGTCTCGCCGAAGTTCCAGCCCGCGCGGAACGCCGCGATGTTGGCCCTGGCGATGTCCGGCTTCTTCGCGAACTTCGACTTCAGGAACTTCTCGGTGCCCTCGGTGGGCCGGTGGTACATCCAGCTCAGCAGGCCCAGCGCGAACATGTTCTTGCTGCGCTCGGCCTCCTTGCGGGAGAGGTCGAACTCCTTCAGCGCTTCCACGGTGAGCGTGGTCAGCGGCACCGGATGGAGGCTGTAGCCGTCGAGCGAACCGTCCTGGAGCGGGTCGCTCGCGTACCCGACCTTCTGGAGGGCCCGCTTGGTGAACTCGTCGGTGTTGACGATGATCTCGGCCCCGCGCGGGAGGTCGCCGATGTTGGCCTTCAGGGCGGCCGGGTTCATGGCGACCAGGACGTTCGGCGCGTCTCCGGGGGTCAGGATGTCGTGGTCGGCGAAGTGGAGCTGGAAGGACGAGACACCCGGCAGGGTGCCGGCGGGGGCGCGGATCTCGGCGGGGAAGTTCGGGAGGGTGGAGAGGTCGTTGCCGAAGGAAGCGGTCTCCGAGGTGAAACGGTCCCCGGTGAGCTGCATGCCGTCACCCGAGTCCCCCGCGAACCGGATGATCACCCGGTCCAGGCGCCGCACGTCCTTCGCGCCGCCCGGTTTGCGCTGCTCTCCCACGACGGTTCCGTCGGTCTGCTCCGCTGGGCTGCTGACCTGGCTGGTCACTGAACTGGACCTCCTTCGAGGCGGCTGTCCGGGGCCGGTCGTCCCACGGACCATCCCAGGATCAACCCTACGTCGGTTAGGGTCGCCTTCCCGAGGCCATCCAGGGATTGGACGACATTTCGAGACGGCCTGTCGCGCTGTGTGCACATCATGTCCCGCATCGCCTGAGCACCGGTCAAGGCGCTCCCCGCGCGTGTACAGGTTCTCTCCTCCGGCTCCCGACCGGGCCCCCGGTCGCCCCCTACGGGTCGCTCCGGGCCTTCCTCCCGGTACCCGCCTCCACCGAAGCGGGAGAGGCTGACGGGGCGCTGACGGGAGGCTGACACCGGACCGGCCGACTAGGAGTTCAGGTAGGTGAGAACGGCCAGAACCCGCCGGTGATCCCCCTCGCTCGGGGCCAGGCCGAGCTTCAGGAAGATGTTGCTGACGTGCTTCTCCACGGCGCCATCGCTGACCACCAGCTGCCGGGCGACCGCCGAGTTCGTCCGCCCCTCCGCCATCAGCCCCAGCACCTCGCGCTCCCGCGGCGTCAGCCCCGCCAGCACGTCCTGCTTGCGGCTGCGGCCGAGCAACTGCGCGACCACCTCCGGGTCCAGCGCCGTACCGCCCTCGGCGACCCGCACCACCGCGTCCACGAACTCCCGGACGTCCGCCACCCGGTCCTTGAGCAGATAGCCGACGCCCCGGCTGGAACCGGCCAGCAGTTCGGTGGCGTAGCGCTCCTCGACGTACTGCGACAGCACCAGCACCCCGAGCCCGGGGTGCAGCCGGCGCAGCAGTACGGCCGCCCGGACGCCCTCGTCGGTGTGCGTCGGCGGCATCCGTACGTCCGCCACGACCACATCGGGCAGCTCGCCCCGCTCGTCCAGCTCGGAGATGGTCTTCACCAGCGCGTCCGCGTCACCGACGCCCGCCACGACCTCGTGCCCGCGGTCGGTCAGCAGCCGGGTCAGGCCCTCCCGCAGCAGCACTGAATCCTCGGCGATGACCACCCGCACCCTGTCCTCCACGATTCTTCCGGCCCCCCACAGCCCGATCCCCCGCGACGCCGTCCGCCCGGGGCGTCCTCCAGGGGTCCAGCATTCCAGCAATCCCCCCGGAACGCCGCCGACCCGGGGGAATCTCGGGGGAATACCGGGGGCGCGGCCCGGGCGCGCCTTCGGGGCTCGGGCGGATCCGCATGCGCCCTGTCACTCGGGCGCGCGGGGGTCGGCCGTTCCGCCGTTCCGGTGCTTGGGTGTGCCGCCGTGCCGCCGTGCCGCCGTGCCGCCGTGCCGCCGTGCCGGCGCCCGGCCGCCCCGCGGTTCCGTGGCGCGGGGGCGTGGGCGCGCGGGCGTCGGCCGTTCCGCCGTTCCGTGGCGCGGGCGTCCGGCCGCTCTGACGTTCAGGCGTCCCGCCGCTCTGCCACTCAGGTGCTCAGGTGTGCCGCTGTCGCGCCGCTCAGGCGTGCCGCCGCCGAGGCGCCCAGGTGTGCCGCCGCTTCCGCCGCGCGGGCGTACCGGCGCTTCGCCGCGCAGGTGCTCAGGCGTACCGCCGCTCCGTCGCTCAGGCGTTTCGCCGCTCCGTCGCTCCGGCTCTGCGGCGGGCGTGCGTTCAGCCGCGCCAGGGGAGTTCCGCGATGACCCGGGTGGGGCCGCCCGCCGGGGAGTCCACCATGAGGATGCCGTCCACCGCGTCCAGGCGGGCGGCGAGACCGGCCAGCCCGGAGCCCCGCGAGGCGTCGGCGCCGCCCACGCCGTCGTCGGTCACCTGGAGCATCAGCCGGTCCTCCGAGCGCCACACGTCGACGGAGGCGGACCGGGCGCCGCTGTGCTTGCTGATGTTCTGGAGCAGCTCGGAGACGGTGAAGTAGGCGATGCCCTCGATGGCGGGCGCGGGCCGGGCCGGCAGGTCGACCTCGACCCGCACCGGCACCGTGCAGCGGGAGGCGACCGCCGACAGGGCCGCGTCCAGGCCGCGGTCGGTGAGCACGGCCGGGTGGATGCCCCGGGCCAGGTCGCGCAGTTCCTGGAGGGCCGTCTTCACCTCGCCGTGCGCCTCCTCCACCATCCGCGCCGCCGTCCGCGGGTCCTCCCGCAGCTTCTCCTTCGCCAGCCCCAGATCCATCGCCAGGTTCACCAGCCGGGCCTGCGCCCCGTCGTGCAGGTCCCGCTCGATGCGGCGCAGATCGGCGGCGGCCGTGTCGACCACGACCCCCCGGTCCGATTCCAGCTCCACCACCCGCGCCGACAGCGGCGACGGCCCGAGCAGCCCGCGCACGAGCAGCCCGTCCACGGTCGTCAGGGCCCGTACGAGCCAGGGCGTGGCCAGGGTGAACACCAACCCGACCAGCGCCGTGACGGTGATCTCGAAGGGGTTGTCGAGATAGACGCTGTGGTGGGCGTCGCCGTAGAGCTGGATCCCGCCCTCGCCGGCGTACGCCGGGAACACCCAGAACCACAGCGGATAGCTCAGCAGCCCCCAGCCGCAGGACCAGAAGGTCACCGCCACCGAGAACGAGAACACCGCCCACGGGAACTGCACCAGCGCGTACAGCACGTGCCGCCAGGAGGCGCCGCTCTTGAGCATCGCGCCCATCCAGGCCGCCGCGCCCGGCTTGCGCATCCGCAGCGGCTCCGGGTCGGCCACCTCAAGGCCGAGCAGGCCGCGCGCCCGCGCCCGCTCCAGCACGCCGAAGCCCCGGCAGCCGGCGAGCGCCGCCGCCAACACCGGGATGCCGAGGAAGGTCACCAGCAGGCCCGCGCCGAGCGCGACCATCGTCACCGTCCAGCTGAACAGGACGGTCGCCAGCGGCAGGCTCAGCAGCACGTAGCCGAACTCGCGCCGGCTGCGCGCCTCGAAGGGCGCCCGCAGCCCGGCGGGCAGCCGGTGCCGCGGCTCGCTGCGGGTGGCGTACCCCTGTCCGTAGTCCGTGACCATCGGTGTCGTCCCGTTCTCCTCGTTCCGGCGGCGGTTCCAGCCGTACCTCCAGGTTCGTCCGCCGGACGCTGCCGGGGTATGGAGTCCGTCGGCGTCTTGAGCGGGGGGTTTTCCCCACCCCCGCGCTCCGTCCAGCCGTAGTGCAGTGGTCGGAGCAGTGCCGTGGCCGGTCGCAGTGCCGTGGAAGGCGCTGCCGACGCGCGGCGCGGAAACGACGCCACGCGCGCGTGAGGCGTTTCCGTGTCTCACGCGCACGTGGCGCCGTGATGGCCGGCCATGTGCGGACGGGGCTGCTCCTGTGCCATGTGCGGGCGGGGCCCCTCCTGTGCCATGTGCGGGCGGGACCACTTCCGTGCCGTGTGCGGGCCGGCCGCTCCCGTGCATGTGCGGGCCGGGCTACTCCTGCCGGTCCCGCCAGGGCAGCTCCGCCGTGATCACCGTCGGGCCGCCCGCCGGCGAGTCGACCACGAACAGGCCGTCCACCGCGCCCAGCCGGTCCGCCAGGCCCCGCATCCCGCTGCCCCCGTCCAGCCGGGCGCCGCCCCGGCCGTCGTCCCGGACCTGGAGCATCAGCCGGTCCTCCGAGCGCCACACGTCGACGGAGGCGGACCGGGCGCCGCTGTGCTTGCTGATGTTCTGGAGCAGCTCGGAGACGGTGAAGTAGGCGATGCCCTCGATGGCGGGCGCGGGCCGGGCCGGCAGGTCGACCTCGACCCGCACCGGCACCGTGCAGCGGGAGGCGACCGCCGACAGGGCCGCGTCCAGGCCGCGGTCGGTGAGCACGGCCGGGTGGATGCCCCGGGCCAGGTCGCGCAGCTCCTGGAGGGCCAGCTTCACCTCGCCGTGCGCCTCCGCCACCATCGCCGCCGCCGTGTCGGGGTCCTCCAGCAGCTTCTCCTTGGCGAGGCCCAGTCCCATGGCCAGGTTGACCAGCCGCGCCTGGGCCCCGTCGTGCAGGTCCCGCTCGATCCGGCGCAGATCCGCCGCCGCCGTGTCCACCACGATCCCGCGGTCGGACTCCAGCTCGGCGATCCGGCGCTCCAGCTCGTCCGAGGGCGACAGCAGGCCCCGCACCATCGCCCGGTCCAGGTTCGTCATGCCCCGTGCCAGGTACGGGAGCACCGGCCACAGCACGAACAGCGAGATCAGCACCGTGCAGAAGGTGAGGATGCCCCAGGGCAGCCGGATGGCGTCGTACAGCAGCGTGCGCCAGCCCACCGGGTCCTTCAGCGCCATCCACAGCCGCTGCACCGGGCCTCCGCCCTTGGCGAGCGGCAGCGGCGACGGCTCCTCCACCCGCACCCCGAGCAGCTTCCGGGCCCGGGCCCGTTCCAGCTTGCCCAGTTGCCGGGCGCCCAGCAGGGACAGCGCGAGCAGCGGGAGACCGATCACGGTGAGGGTGAGGGTGCCGCCGGCCACCAGCACGGTGACCGCGTACGTGAATCCGAACAGCGCCACCGGCAGGTTCAGC
The DNA here is from genome assembly GCF_014650735.1 of Streptomyces canarius. Lineage (NCBI taxonomy): Bacteria > Bacillati > Actinomycetota > Actinomycetes > Kitasatosporales > Streptomycetaceae > Streptomyces > Streptomyces canarius. The sequence continues at coordinate 201,310 of NZ_BMVN01000008.1, read as the reverse complement.
AGGAGATACGCGATCTCCTTCCAGGTGTGCGCCTCATAGGCCGGCCGGGGCGGCGGCAGCCGGTGCAGGCCGTCGTGTCCGTCGGGTCCGTCGTTTCCGGCGCGGCCGTCACGTTCGTCGGTGCCGCCGGTCCGGTCGGCGGCGGGGCTGGGAGCGGTCATGCTGATCAGCCTGCCGTGCGCGGCACCGTCCACGCCATGCGGTACGCCGCCCTCCGCCGCCGGGGGAAAACCCCACCCCGTCCCGGGTACCGGCTGTCTCACGGCCTGACGGGCTGCTTACCGGTTCTTTATCAGGGCCTAGACTCCCGTGCGTACAGGTCAACGAGGTCGACGAGGTCAGGAAGCGAGGGACGGACGGTGCGGGAGACGTTGGGGGACTCGTCGTACGCCGCGGTGAACGTCGTCGCGGCCGGTTACTTCCGGTCCTACTCGGTGGTCGGACTGCTCGCCCTCATCGGCGTGCTCTTCGTCGCGGTCGCCTTCGGCGCGGGCCGCCTGCTGCGCCCGGTCGTGCCGACACCGGAGAAACTCCTGACCTATGAGTGCGGCGTCGACCCCGTCGGCGAGGGCTGGGCCCACACCCAGGTCCGCTACTACGTCTACGCCTTCCTGTACGTGATCTTCGCGGTCGACTCGATCTTCCTGTTCCCCTGGGCGACGGTCTTCGCCGCCCCCGGCTACGGCGCGACGACCCTGGTGGAGATGTTCCTCTTCCTCGGCTTCCTCGCCGTCGGCCTGCTGTACGCATACAAGAAGGGCGTCCTGGCATGGACGTGAACCCCTCCACCTCCGAGTCGGTGTACCTGCCGGAGCCGAAGAGGCTGGGCGCGCTCGCCCGCCTCGCTCCCGAGCCGATGAAGGTCGTCCTGAACTGGGGCCGCCGCTACTCGCTCTGGGTCTTCAACTTCGGCCTCGCCTGCTGCGCGATCGAGTTCATCGCCGCGTCGATGGCCCGCCACGACTTCATCCGCCTCGGCGTGATCCCGTTCGCGCCGGGCCCCCGCCAGGCCGACCTGATGGTGGTCTCGGGCACGGTGACGGACAAGATGGCCCCGGCGGTCAAGCGCCTGTACGAGCAGATGCCGGAACCCAAGTACGTCATCTCCTTCGGCGCCTGCTCCAACTGCGGCGGCCCCTACTGGGACTCGTACTCGGTGACGAAGGGCGTCGACCAGATCATCCCCGTCGACGTCTACGTCCCCGGCTGCCCACCGCGTCCCGAGGCGCTGCTCCAGGGCATCCTCAAGCTCCAGGAGAAGATCGCCCGCGAGTCGCTGGGCGAGCGGTACGACAACGGGCCCGCCCGGCCGTCCGCCGCCGCCCTCCAGAGCGGCCTGGTGCCGCCCCCGGCGCCGGCCGGTGAAGGGGGCCCGCGATGAGCACGGCCGCCGGCTGGCTGCCCGCCCCCGCCGAGGAACTCTTCGGTACGGGGGCCACGGCCGAGGAGTCCTACGACGTCCTGACCGTGGACGTACCGCCGTCCGCCTGGCTCACCGCCCTGGAGACGGCCCGTACGACCCTGTCCTGCACCTACTTCGACTGGCTGAGCGCGGTCGACGAGCCGGGCACCGGCTTCCGGGTCTGCGCGCACGTCGTCGCCCTGCACCCGGTCCGCCGGCTCCTCGTCCGCACGACCGTGCCGCACGACGCCCCGGCCCTCCCCTCCGCCGTCGGCGTCTACGCCGGTGCCGCCTGGCACGAGCGCGAGACCCACGAGATGTTCGGCGTCGTCTTCGAGGGCCACCCGGGGCTGGAGCACCTCCTCCTCCCCGAGACCTTCGAGGGCCACCCCCTCCGCAAGGACTTCGTCCTCGCCGCCCGCGTCGCCAAGGCGTGGCCGGGCGCGAAGGAACCCGGCGAGTCCGAACACGGCGGCCCGAAACGCCGTCAGATGCTGCCCCCCGGCGTCCCCGACCCCAACGAGTGGGGCCCCCTGAAGGGCCAGCTCCCACCCGCCCCGACCCGCCCGGCCAGGGCGGCGGCGGGCCGCGCGGCGGGGGAGCGCCCGGTGCGGCGCACCCGCTCGGCCTCGGAGGGCTCGGCCAGCCAGACCGCTGCCGCGGGTGGGGCCGGGGAGGCCGGTGCCGCTGGTGCTGCTGGTGCTGCTGGTGCCGCTGGTGCTGCTGGTGCCGCCGGTCGGCCGCGTCGGATGAGGAGTGCGAGCGAGGGCTCGGTGAGCCAGGCGGCGGTGCCGGGCGAGGACGCGGCGAGCCGCAAGCAGGCCACGACCGAGGGCGACGCCACCCGGGCGGCGGCGCAGGGACCCGCGGACGGGCCGGCTGCGGAGGCCTCGGTGGCGCACGAGCCCGGCCCGACGCCCGCACCCGCCCGGCCGCGCCGTGCCCGCAGCGCCTCGGAGGGCTCGGCCTCGCAGCGGACCCAGGCGGCGGCGGAACCGGCCTCGACGGAGGGGACCGGACCGACGGAACCTGCGGAACAGGCAGGCCCGGCACAGCGAACGGAACGGGCGGAGCCGACGGAACCGGCGGAGTCGGCGGGAACGGCCGACGCGACCCGTCCCACCCGCCGCAGCACCGCTCCCCGCAGCTCCGACGCCCCGTGGCACCACGCCCGCCCGGCGTTCGCCGAGCCGGAACCAGGGCCAGGGCCGGAGCTGGAGCCGCCTGCGGAGCCGGAGCAGTCCGCGCAGCCGCAGCCGCAGCCGCAGCCGCAGCCGCAGCCGCAGCCCACGTCGGCGTCGGCATCGGGCGAGGAGCCGGCACCGGAGGCCGAGCCCGAGCCCGACCGCGCGCCCGCGCCCCCGCAGACACCCCAGCACCAGCCGCAGCCGCAGCCGGAGCAGGCACGCGCCCCCGAGCCGCGCCCCGACGCCCCCGGGAGCGACCCGGCCACCACCCCCGACCCGACCACCCCCGACGACTCCGCAGGAGGCCCGCGGTGAACGGCGCGTTGGACGTCGCCCTGCGACTCGTGGTCGTCTTCGTCGTCTTCCTCACCTTCCCGCTGATCGTGGGCCAGACCGAGCACAAGGTGATGGCCCACATGCAGGGCCGGCTCGGACCGATGTACGCGGGCGGCTTCCACGGCTGGGCCCAGCTCATCGCGGACGGCGTGAAGTTCGCGCAGAAGGAGGACGTGGTCCCGGCGGGCGCCGACCGCCGCGTCTTCCAGCTCGCCCCCGCCGTGGCCCTGCTGCCGTACCTCCTCGTCCTCCTCGCCATCCCCATCGGCCCGAGCGAGGGCGCCGTCGGCCAGGTCCTGGACGCCGGCGTGTTCTTCGTGCTCGCGGTGATGGGCGTCGGCGTCCTCGGCTCGCTGATGGCCGGCTGGGCCAGCGCCAACAAGTTCTCCCTGCTCGGCGGCCTGCGCACGGCCGCCCAACTGCTCGCCTACGAACTCCCGATGCTGCTGGCGGCGGCCTCGGTCGCGATGGCGGCGGGCACCGTCTCGCTGCCCGGCATCGTGCACGCCTTCCACTGGTGGTGGCTGCCGTGGCAGATCGTCGGCGCGATCGTCTTCTTCGTCGCCGGACTCGCCGAGCTGCAACGCCCGCCGTTCGACATGCCGGTCGCCGACTCGGAGATCATCTTCGGCGCGTACACCGAGTACACCGGACTGCGGTTCGCGCTCTTCCTCCTCGCCGAGTACGCCGGGATCGTCGTCCTGTGCGGCCTGACCACCGTCCTCTTCCTCGGCGGCTGGCACGGGCCCTGGGACCACGACGGCCTGGGCTGGCTGTGGACCCTGCTGAAGACCGCGATCCTCGCCTTCCTCGTCATCTGGCTCCGCGTCACCTACCCGCGGCTGCGCGAGGACCAGCTCCAGAAGCTGTCCTGGACCCTCCTCGTCCCCCTCTCCCTCGCCCAGATCGCCCTCACCGGCATCGTCAAGGTGGTGATCAGCTAACCATGGCCCCCATCCCCGGCAGCGGCCTCGCCAAGGGCCTGGCCGTCACCCTCCGCACGATGACGAGGAAACACGTCACCGAGCAGTACCCGGACGTCCTGCCCGAACTCCCGCCCCGCACCCGTGGCGTGATCGGCCTGTTCGAGGAGAACTGCACGGTCTGCATGCTGTGCGCCCGGGAGTGCCCGGACTGGTGCATCTACATCGACTCGCACAAGGAGACGGTCCCGCCCGCCGCCCCCGGCGGGCGTGAGCGCAGCCGCAACGTCCTCGACCGGTTCGCGATCGACTTCTCCCTGTGCATGTACTGCGGTATCTGCATCGAGGTCTGTCCTTTCGACGCCCTGTTCTGGTCCCCGGAGTTCGAGTACGCCGAGACCGACATCCGCGAGCTCACCCACGAGCGGGACAAGCTCCGCGAGTGGATGTGGACCGTGCCGGCCCCGCCCGCCCTGGACCCCGGCGCGGAGGAGCCCAAGGAGATCACCGCTGCCCGCAAGACCGCCGAGAAGCTGGCCGCCGCCCAGGCCGGGCCGGCCGAGCAGCGGGAAGGGGAGTCGTGACCCTCGCCGCGGCCACGGTGACCGCTTCCGGAACTCCGGGCTTCCTGTCCCCGACCGGCGTCGAGATCGCGTTCGTGCTCGTCGGCCTGGTCACCCTCGGCGCCGCGCTGGTCACGGTCACCACCCGGCAGCTGGTGCACGCCGCGCTGTGGCTGGTGGTCGCGCTCGGTGGCCTCGCCGTGGAGTACCTGCTGCTCACGGCCGAGTTCATCGCCTGGGTACAGGTCCTGATCTACGTCGGATCGGTCGTCGTCCTCCTCCTGTTCGGTCTGATGCTCACCCGGGCCCCCATCGGCCGCTCCCCGGACGCCGACTCCGGCAACCGCTGGGCCGCCCTCACGGTCGCGGTCGCCGCCGCCGTCGCCCTGGTCTGGGTGGTCGTCGACGCCTTCCGGACCACCTGGATCGACCTGGGCGGCCCCGCCGCCGGCACCACCGAGGTCACCGGCGCGAGCCTGTTCCGGCACTGGGTACTGCCCTTCGAGGCCCTGTCCGTGCTGCTCCTCGCCGCGCTGGTCGGCGCGATCGTCCTGTCCCGCAAGGCCAAGGCCGACGCCGGCCCCGCGGTCCCCGGTAAGGAAGGCGTCCGCTGATGCACCTCGCCTACCCCGCCGTACTCTCCGCCCTCCTGTTCTGCACCGGCCTGTACGGCGTCCTCGCCCGCCGCAACGCGATCCTGGTCCTGATGTCGGTCGAGCTGATGCTCAACGCCGTCAACCTCAACCTGGTCGCCTTCGACGTCTGGCTCAGCCGCGCCGCGCGGGACACCCTGCACTCCGGCCAGGCGCTGACCCTGTTCACCATCGCCATCGCCGCCGCCGAGATCGGCATCGGCCTGGCGATCGTGCTCGCCGTCTACCGCAACCGCGGCACCTCCGACATCGACAAGCTCCGCGACACCGCCGAGGGCCCCGAGACCGAAGGCCCCGGCACCTCCGCGGCCGAGAAGACTGAGGCCACCGCGTGACCACGACCACCCTCGCCGTCCTCGTCCCCCTCCTGCCGTTCCTGGGCGCCGCGGCCGGCCTGCTCCTCGGCCGCACCACCCCCGGGTTCGTCCGCCCGCTCGCCGTGCTGCCGCCGCTGGCCTCCCTGGTGCTGGCCGCGCTGGTCGCCGCACGGCAGGGCGGCGACGCGGCCGTCGACGCCCACACCGAACTGACGCCCACCGGATCGGTGCCGATCGAGCTGGCCCTGCACATCGACGGCTTCGCCGCGCTCGTCGCCGTCCTGGTCGCGTTCGTCGCGGCCTGCGTGCAGATCTACTCCACCGGCTACCTGCGGGACGACCCGCGCTACCCCTCGTACGCCGCTCTCGTGTCCCTGTTCACCTCCGCGATGCTGCTGGTCGTCTACTCCGGCGACCTGATCGTGCTGCTGGTCGGCTGGGAAGTCATGGGCATCTGCTCCTACTTCCTGGTCGGCCACTACTGGGAGACCCCCGAGGCCCGCGCCGCCTCCCTGAAGGCCTTCCTGGTCACCAAGCTCGGCGACGTGCCGTTCCTCATCGGTCTGTTCGCGCTGGCCACCGAAGCGGGGTCCTTCCGCATCACCCGCGTCCTCGGCGCCGTCGCCAGCGGCGGCATCGACCACCCGACGGTGATCGCGCTGCTGCTCCTCGCGGGCGTCGCGGGCAAGTCGGCGCAGTTCCCGCTGCACACCTGGCTCCCGGACGCGATGGCGGGCCCGACGCCCGTCTCGGCGCTGATCCACGCCGCGACGATGGTCGCCGCCGGTGTCTACTTCACCGCCCGTCTCCTCCCGCTCTTCGAGGCCTCCCAGGCCGCGATGGTGGTGCTCGCCGTCATGGCCGCCGTCACCATGGCCGGCTCCGGTCTCGCCGCGCTCGCCCAGGACGACATCAAGCGCGTCCTCGCCTACTCGACGATCGGCCAGCTCGGCTACATGACCGGCGCCCTCGCCGTCGGCGACCGCGGTGCGGCCGTCTTCCACCTCCTTACGCACGGCGCCTTCAAGGCGCTGCTGTTCCTCGCGGCCGGCGTGATCATCCACGCCGCCGGCACCAACTCGCTGGCCGCCATGTCCCGCATGCACGGCCTGCGCGACCGCATCCCGGACGCCTACTGGACGATGACCGTGGCGCTGCTCGCCCTGGCCGCGATCCCGCCCTTCAGCGGCTTCTTCTCCAAGGAGTCCGTCCTCGGCGCCGCCGAGCACGTGACTTCCGGCCACACCGGGCACGCCCCCGCCGTCGCCGGCTGGATCGTCCTCGTCGCCGGCCTGCTCACCGCCGTGCTGACGGCCGCGTACGCCACCCGGCTGTGGCTGCTGGCCTTCCGCGGCCACGGCCCCGAGGCCCCCGACCACGGCCGCCAGCCGCTGACGATGACCGTGGTGCTCTGGGTCCTGGCGATCCCCTCCCTCGCTCTCGGCGGGCTCGCCTACCGCGCGCTGCCCGGCTGGTTCGACGGCCGCGACCTGACCCCCACCCCGCTCACCTCGGTCCTGGGCACGGGCCTCGCCCTGGTCGGCGGGCTGCTCACGTACGGCTGCTGGCAGCGCACCGCCCGGCTCGCCGCGGGCACCCCGCTGGGCGCGGTCGCCGCCCACCCCGAGGAGGACGCCGGACTGGTCGAGGCCGAGGCCATCGCCACCCACGAGCCGGCCTACGGCGACATCGCCTACGCCCCCGACCCGGCGGACCCGTCACGGCTGCTGCTCGGCCCGCTGCACCGGCACGCGGCCGAGGGCTTCCACCTGGACGCCGTGTACACGGCGCTGTTCGTCCGCCCGGTCCAGGCCGGGGCGAGTCTCGTCCGGTTCCTCGACCGCGAGGTCGTCGACACCTACGTCCACGGCGCCGCCGCCCTGCCCCGGCTGCTCGGGGCCGCCGTGCGGCGGGCGCAGACCGGAAATGTGCAGACCTATGTGAGCGCGCTGCTCGCCGGCACCGTCGTCCTGGCGGTCGCCGTCCTCCTCGTCGCCACGGGAGTGTGAGCAGGCGTGATCGATATCAACGAGTCCGTGATGCAGTTCCTTCTGGCATTCGTCGTCGTCGGCCCGCTCCTCGGCGCCGTCGCCGCTCTCCTCCCGGCCCCGCCCGGACTGAAGGGGAAATCGCCCGAGCAGGCCGTGCTCCGGCACGGCGTGACCGTGACCGGCGCGGTCCTCATCGCCGCGATCGTCCTCGCGCTCGGCTTCGACCACGACCACCCGTCGAAGATGCAGGCCACGACCGACATCAGCTGGATCCCCGCACTCGACGTGCGGATCCACCTCGGCATCGACGGCATCTCCCTCCCCCTTCTGGTCCTGACCGCGCTGCTGACCTTCCTCTGCGCGCTCTACTCCTGCTTCAAGCCGCCGTCGGGCCCGTCCCCGAAGGCGTTCGTCGCCCTGCTGCTCCTGCTGGAGGCCGGCACCCTCGCGACCTTCGCCGTCCTCGACCTGCTGCTGTTCTTCCTCGCGTTCGAGATGGTGCTCATCCCGATGTACTTCCTCATCGCCCGCTGGGGCGGCGAGGGCCGGACCCGGGCCGCGTGGAAGTTCATCCTGTTCACGCTGCTCGGTTCCGTGGTCATGCTGCTCGGCCTGCTCCTGATCGGAATCAAGGCGGGCACATTCGACATGGTGGCACTCGCCACTGACAACGGCCGGTCGCTGACCGCATCCGTGCAGGTCATCGCCGTTCTGGCGATCGGGATCGGGCTCGCGGTGAAGGCGCCGATGTGGCCGCTGCACAGCTGGCTGCCCGACGCCCACACCGCCGCGCCGACCGTCGGCTCGGTCCTGCTGGCCGGTGTCCTGCTCAAGATGGGTACGTACGGTTTCGTCCGTATCCTGCTGCCGGTGGCGCCGGACGGTTTCCACACGTTCGCGCCGTACCTCGCCGCGTTCGCCGTCGTCGGGATCATCTACGGGTCCCTGGCCTGCCTGGCCCTCGCCAAGCGGGGCGCGAAGGGCGACCTCAAGCGCCTCATTGCGTACTCCTCCGTCGGCCACATGGGCTTCGTCCTGCTCGGCGTCGCCACCATGACCCCGACCGGCGTGAACGGCGCCCTGTTCGCCAACATCGCCCACGGCCTCATCACCGGCCTGCTGTTCTTCCTGGTCGGCGCCCTGAAGGACCGCACCGGCACCACCGACCTCGACACCCTGGCCCTCCCGTCGCCCGACCACCACCCCTCACCGAGCGGCTCCGTCGCGCCGGATCGATTCCAGACCGGCGCCGCCCTGTACGGCAGAGCCCCGCGCCTCGGCGGCCTGCTCGCCTTCGGCGCCGTCGCCTCCCTCGGCCTGCCCGGACTCGCCGGGTTCTGGGGCGAGATGCTGGCCCTGTTCGGGGCGTTCCGGCCCGCCGCCGACCTCAGCCGCCCCGCCTTCCTCACCTTCATGGCGATCGGCGCGTTCGGCACCCTGCTCACCGCCGCGTACATGCTGATCGTGGTCCGTCGCGTCTGCATGGGCGACGCGGAGCGGGAGGTGCCGAAGCTCGCCGACGTGCACGGGTACGAGTTCGCCGCCTGGACCCCGCTCGTCGCCCTCACCGTCCTCGCCGGACTGTGGCCGAAGGCCCTGCTCGGCCTGACCGACCCGGCCGTGCAGCAGCTCCTCGCAGGAGGCACCCGATGAGCGCCCAGCCGCTTGCCGAGTCGCTGGTCCAGTCCGTCGACTGGCTCGCGATCGCCCCGCCCACCCTCGCGGCCGTCGTGGCGCTCGTCGTCCTCGTCGCCGACCTGTTCCTGCCGGAGCCCCGCAAGGCCCTGCTCGGCTGGATCTCGGTCGCGGGCCTCGCCGCGGCGACCCTGCTGCTCCTGCCCCTCCTGGACGGCGACCGCAGCACCTTCTGCCTCACCGGCCCCGCACGCGCGTGCAGCTACACCGCCGACCACTTCACCCTCGTCATCCAGTTCCTGGTCCTCGGCGGCGCCCTGCTGGCGGCCCTGCTCTCCGTCACCCACCTGGACGACGAGCGGCGGCGCGTCCCCGCGGGCGAGTTCTGGTTCCTGCTGTTGTCCTCGGCGGCCGGTGCCGCCCTGCTGCCCGCCTCCCGGGACCTGGCCACCCTGATCGTCGCCCTGGAGGTCGCCTCCCTGCCGGCCTTCGCGCTCGTCGGCATCCGGCACGGCGACAAGCGGTCCTCCGAGGCCGCCCTGAAGTTCTTCCTCTCCTCGGTCACCGCCACCGCGGTCAGCCTGATGGGCATCAGCTTCGTCTACGCCTCCACCGGCACCCTCTACCTCACCCAGGTCGCCCAGCGCCTCCCGCACGTCGACGGACAGCTGCACACCCTCGCCCAGGCCGGCGTCGTCCTCACCCTCGTCGGCTTCGCCTTCAAGACGGCCGCCGTACCCTTCCACTTCTGGGTGCCCGACACCTACGTGGGCGCGCCCCTGCCCGTCGCCGCGTACCTGTCCGTCGTCGGCAAGGCCGTCGGGTTCTCCGGGCTGATCCTCGTCACGGTCGTCGCGTTTCCGTCGTACGCCGACGTCTGGGGGCCCGCGCTCGCCGCCCTGGCCGCCCTCACCATGACCGTCGGCAACGTCGCCGCCCTGCGCCAGCAGGCCACGCGCGCGTACAGCGCCGTACGGCTGCTCGCCTGGTCCTCCGTCGGCCAGGCCGGCTACCTGCTGGTGCCGATCGCCGCCGCCGGGTACACCAAGGACGCCCAGAAGGCGATCGGCTCCACGGTCGCGTACGCCCTGATGTACGCCGCCGTGAACCTCGGCGCCTTCGCGGTGGCCGCCCTGGTGGGCCGCAGTCGCGCCCTGAACCGGATCAGCGACTACCGGGGCCTGTACGCCACCCATCCGATCGGCGCGCTCCTGCTGGCCTTCTTCCTGCTGTGCCTGGCCGGGCTGCCGCCGGGCATCATCGGCCTGTTCGCCAAGGTCACCGTGTTCTCGGCGGCCGTCGACGCGGGCCTCGGCTGGCTTGCCGTCGTGATGGCCGTCAACGTCGTGATCGCCCTCTTCTACTACCTTCAGTGGACGGCCCTGCTGTTCCGCGCCCCCGAGGGCGAGCCCGCCCGGCACCGCGTCCCGGCGCCCGTCACCGCCACCCTCGCCCTCACCGGAGCCGTCGCCGTCGCCCTCTCGGGAGCACCCCAGCTGGTCCTCCGCTTCGCGGCCGGCGGACTGTTCTGAGGAGTCGCCACGCGCGTGTGGGGCACTCGTGCCGGCACGCGCGCGTGGCCGAACCCGCACGTCACCCGGACGGCCGTCGCGCACCGCCGTACGCACCGGGGAACTCGTGGCCGCCGGCTGGCGTTGTCATCAGCGGGAGGGTCCACTGGATCAGAGTGTTCCCCAGCTGCACGACTTGGAGGGCGTACCGTGCACCGCCGGCACAACGGGCTCAGGACCGCCGTACTCCTCGGGGGACTGTCCGCACTCATCATCGTCATCGGTAGCTTCTTCGGCCGCGCGGGACTCGTCGTCGCGGTCCTGGTCGCTCTGGGCACGAACGCGTACGCGTACTGGAACAGCGACAAGCTGGCCCTGCGCGCGATGCGCGCCCGCCCGGTCAGCGAGTTCGAGGCGCCGGCGCTGTACCGGATGGTGCGGGAACTGTCCACGCAGGCCCGCCAGCCCATGCCCCGGCTGTACATCTCGCCGACGGAGGCCCCGAACGCCTTCGCCACGGGCCGCAACCCGCGCAACGCGGCCGTGTGCTGCACGGAAGGCATCCTGCGCCTGCTGGACGAGCGGGAGCTGCGCGGCGTCATCGGCCACGAACTGAGCCATGTCTACAACCGGGACATCCTGATCTCCTCGGTCGCCGGCGCGCTCGCCTCGGTGATCATGTTCCTGGTCAACTTCGCCTGGCTGATCCCGGTCGGCCGCTCGGACGACGACGACGGCCCCGGCCTGTTGGGCATGCTGCTGATCATGATCCTCGGCCCGCTCGCCGCCACCCTGATCCAGCTGGCCATCAGCCGCTCCCGGGAGTACGAGGCGGACGCCTCCGGCGCCCAGCTCACCGGCGACCCGCTCGCCCTGGCCGGCGCCCTGCGCAAGCTGGAGACGGGCACCCGGCAATTGCCGCTGCCCCCCGAGCCCCGGATCGAGACGGCGAGCCACATGATGATCGCCAATCCCTTCCGTCCGGGCCAGGGACTGTCCAAGATGTTCTCCACGCACCCGCCGATGGCAGAGCGCATCGCCCGGCTCGAAAAGATGGCGGGCGGCCACCGATGAAGGCCGTATTCACCGTTTCGGTGGCCGTTGTTTCCGGCCTCGTGAGCCGCGTGGAATCCTGAGGCTGTCCGGGGGAAAACGCGGGCGTCACCGCGCGCCTGAGGATTGTCCAAGGCCCGTCGTCGTCATCCTGTCCTTCGAGAATGCGGCACCAGGGACGACGAAAGGTTGGCCGAGTGAAGCTCACCAAGCGGTTCGCCGCGATCAGTACCGCCGCGATCACGGTGGTGCTCTTCAGCGCCGGCGGCGCACAGGCTCAGGGCGACGGGGGGCTCCTGTCACGCCTGGGCGTCACGTCACTGCTCCAGGCCCCCTACCGCGGGGGGCAGGGAGGCTCCGACACGCAGAGCACTACGAACACGACCACCCGCAATAACACCAACAACAATAATAACAACAATGCCGGTAATGGGGTGAACAACAACAACAATAACAACAACAACGGGGACAGGAACACGACTACCAACACCAACAACAACAACATCCTCGCCGGAACCCAGGCGCAAGGCGGCGGGGGACTTCTCTCGCTTCTGGGCATCCCGCCACTCCTCCAGATCTGTCACCCGACGGGGCAGGCCGCACAGGGGAACAACACCTTCACCGGCAGCCAGAACCTCAACTGCAAATTCAGTTGAGGTGACGAATCCGTCGCGGAGCCCTATTCGCGCTCGGGATGGTGGAGTTTGCGGGCGGCTTCGTGGCGGGTGTGGACGTTGAGCTTGATCAGTACGGCCCCCACGTGATGCCCCGCCGTCTTGGGGCTGATGTAGAGGCGGGCGGCGATCTCGGCGTCCGAAAGGCCCTCGTCCAGCAGCTTCAGGACGTCCATCTCCCGGTTGGTGAGCCGGTACGGATTGGCCCGGGTGGCCGGCCGCGGGCCTCGCCGGATCGGGCGGACACCGCGGACACGCATCAAAGAGCGGGTGCGAGCCACGGCCGGCCGGGCACCGAGGCCCTCGAAGGCGGCCAGGGCCTGGCGCAGCGCGGGCGCGTCACCGGACAGACGGGCCAGCGCGGCGTCGTACGGGCAGCCGAGCCCGTCCCATCGTGCCGCGGCGCCGGCCCAGTCGCCGGCCAGTTCCAGCGCGTACGGTCCGGCCGCCGGGGCCTGCGGAGGCTCTCCTCCGGCACGGCGGACCCAACAGGCCAGGGGACCGGACAGCCAGGGATGGGTACGGTTCGCCAGCGCGGCCAGACCGCGTCGGCCATCGGCCTGAACCTGCTCGTGATCACCGGCCAGCCAGGCCGCCTCGACCCGGGCCTCCCACCCCAGGCCCGTGTCGAGCAGGCACTCCGGATCGACCAGGCTCGCCGCTCGGTCCAGCAGCGGCCACACCTCGGGCCTGCCCTGGCGGGCCCGTACCAGGCCCAGCACGGTCAACGCCAGGGCCCGGGCGACCGGGGGCGAGCCGGGGTGGGACAGGACCTTCTCCGAGACATCGGCGGCCTGCGGCCACAGGCCCCGGTGGAGCAGCCCCCAACTGCCCCAGGCCCTCGCGCACAGCAGGTAGGCCGGCAGGCCGCGATCGAGGCAGTAGGTCTCCGCCCGGCTCACGGCCGCGGTCGACCGGGCGGCATCCCGCCGCAACGCGGCCAGCCAGCACAGGACGAGCGTCATGGAGCCCGTGTCCGGCGACAGGTCACGCGCCCTCGCGTCGGACACCGCCTGCTCGCAGTCCTCCCAGCCGTGCCCTTCGCTCAGCAAGCGTGCCGCCGCGGCATGGAAGCGCGCCTGGACAACCACCCCCGCATCGCCGGAGCGCTCACCCACAGCGATCGCCTTCTCGGCGTAGGCGGCGACCACCGCCACGCCCTCATGCGCGTAGCAGGCCAGTTGACAGAGGTTCAGGTACGCCCTGGCCAACTCCCTGCCCGGTGTCAGCCCTTCGAGTACCCGCACCGCGTCCAGGCCGGTCTGCCTGGCCTCGGCGGCCCGCCCGGCCGGCCACAACCAGCATGACAGCCAGCGCAGGTCATCGCCCTCATGCGACCGGTCGCCGAGCGCACGGCGCAGCCTCACCGCCGTACGGCACGAGGCGATCCCCTCGTCGAGCTGGCTGGACAGGAGACAGGCCTGGGAATGGCCCTCCAGCAGAGAGATGTGTCGCTCGGGCGGCAGGCGGTCGGCGTACCGCAGGGCACGGGCGTACTGGCCGGCGGCTTCCCGGTGCGCGCCCAGCGCGGCGGCACGGACGGCCGCCGCGGGCGCGTACTCCAACACGGCGGCCGGGTCCCCGGCGCCGTCGGCGTGATCCGCCAGCAGCGGCAGATCCTCCGCGGCAACCGGGCCGGACCGCATCGCCGCCAGCACCTGCCGGTGGACCCGCAGACGGTAGGCGGCAGGCACGGCCTCCAGCACCGCCAGCCGGGTCAGTTCATGGCGGAACTCCGTCACCTGTCCGTGGGTGCGCACGATGCCGCAGGCCGCGGCCTCGTCGAGGGCCTCCTCCGGGGCCGGCAGGATGCCGGCCAGCAGGGGCAGCGGGACCCGGGCCCCCAGGACGGCCAGGACGTCGACCACCCTGCGCGCCGCGCCCGACAGGCCCGCCAGGCGGCCGGCGACGGCCTCGCGCACGGTGGCCGGGATGGGGTCGGCGGGCGCGGCCAGGATCTCGGCGACGATGAAGGGGTTGCCGGCGGAGAGGCGGTACAGCTGCTCGGTGTCCACGGTGCGTCCTGTGGCCAGCCGGGCGACGGCCTCGCGGCTCAAGGGGGCCAGATCGTGGCGGTAGACCCAGGGATAGCCGGCCAGGGTGCCGAGGAGGGCGGTCAGGCCGTGGGTGCGGCCGATCTCGTCGTCGCGGTACGTGGCCAGGACCAGCGCCGGAACGTTCGGCAGGCGTCGGGCCAGGTACCGCAGCAGGTCCATCGTGGCCTCGTCGGCCCAGTGGATGTCCTCGACGACCAGCAGGCTGGGGTAGGCACTCAGGTCGGCGAGCAGGCAGTCGTAGACCTCGTCAGAACGGCCGGAGCCGGTCAGCGTGCCCGTCAGGGCGGTGCGCGCCTCCCGGCCCAGGCGCGGAGCCAGGTCCAGCAGAGGACCCAGGGGCCGGGGGGAGGCGAGCGGGTCGCAGGCGCCGATCACGACCCGGACGTGGGGATCGGCCAGTTGGGCGAGACGGTGGACGACGGCGGTTTTGCCGATGCCGGCCTCGCCGCGGACAAGGGCCAGGCGTCCGGGGCCACTCACGGCTGCCTTCAGGTGACCGGTGAGGTCCTGGAGTACGGCCTCTCGCTCTAGAAGGTCCATCACCAGTCAGTTTCCTCCGGTGGCCGGAGCCGCGCAAAAGATCCAGACCCGATCAAGGCCCCCGGGCGGGTGGGGTCTTGTCGCGGACTGCCGGGCGGTACGTGGGGTGCGCCGGACTACGAGGTGGGGTGGCCCGGGTGGAACTTGGGGTGCTCACCCGATGCGCCCGCCGACCACGGCTGGGCATGCTGGCCGAAGAGTGTCGGACCCGGGTATCCGAGTTCGCGGCACCGGGCGTTCCGCGCCGAGCGCGCCACCTGTCATGTGCCTCCGGAACGACTCTGGCGGTGCATGCAGCACCTGAAACTCCCGGGAACCGATCCGGCACCGAAATGGACTGCGATCCACGACGTCCATGCCCGCGGAAAGGAAACATCATGACGAACAAGTACGCCAAGCGTGCGGCCCTGGTAGCCGCATCGGCAGCTCTGGCTGCGGGAGGCGCCCTGGTGCCGTCGAGCTCCTTCGCCACCCCGGCACCCACCGGAACCCACGCGATGGCGCCGAGCAACCACGGCGGAAACAACAACAACAACAATAACAACAACAACGGCAGGGGCGGAAACAACAACAACAATAACAACAACAACGGGCGAGGCGGAAACAACAACAATAATAACAACAACAACGGGCGGGGCGGGAACAATAACAACAACAACAACGGCAGGGGTGGGAACAACAATAATAACAACAACAACAACGGGCGAGGCGGGAACAACAACAATAACAACAATAACAACGGCGGAGGTGCGAACAACAACAATAACAACAATAACAACGGCGGAGGTGCGAACAACAACAATAACAACAATAACAACGGCGGAGGTGCGAACAACAACAATAACAACAATAACAACGGCGGAGGTGCGAACAACAACAATAACAACAATAACAACGGCGGTGGCGGGAACAACAACAATAACAACAACAACGGCGGTGGCGGGAACAACAACAATAACAACAACAACGGCTGAACTTGAGGGTTCGGCGGCCAGGTCTCCGAAATTCCCTGGCCGCCGGACTGTCGCGTTCGCGCCTCGCGGCGCTCCGCCTGCCTGCGGCTCACAGGGTGATGACGATGCAGAAAGCGGCCTTGCGCAGAGGCGTCCTTGCAGTGGCGGCGGCGACCTGCTGGACAGCCCTGGGTGTATGGGATGCCACGATCAGTGAAGCAAGTGGCTCACTCGTGAATTCGGCGACTCGGTGTTATGCGACGCGGGGAAACCCGGACGATGTCGTGTGTTATCGGAATTCCTGGAAGGCGGAGTACAGGCGCGGCGAAATAGTCTACGTACCTTTTCTCATTCAGGTACCCAAGCCTTCACATGTGCTGCCCGTGATTCTCGTCGACAGCCTGAATGATATTCATCCGAGCGGTACCGTGGCCGCCTAGGTGTCACAGCCGCCGTCCCCCCAGACCTCGTCACAGCCGCGGTCCGACTGGTGGGAATGCGAGGGGACATGAGCCGGGGCTGCCGTCGAGGCGGTTTCCGGAGCGCCTAACGCGGCGGAGCCGGCCAGGAGAAGGCCGAGCGCGAACACCGTCAAGGGGTGTTTGGTGTGCTGTGTACCCGTACGGATCGAACTGAGCATAAACCCATTGTCGGACATTATTCGGGCTGCATCCAGTTGAACCGCGGCAAGGGAGACCGAGGCAATGAGGCGGTGAGTTCAGCGTCCGCCGAATGCCTCGTCCGTGGGCACGACCTCCTGTCCCAGCGGCATGAGCGAGATGGGAATGAGCTTCAGGTTCGCCCAGCCGAAGGGAATCCCGATGATCGACAGGAACAGGGGGATGCTCGTGATCAGGTGGGCCAGTGCGAGCCACCAGCCCGCGAAGACGATCCAGATGACGTTGCCGACGCATGACGGCGCTCCGGCGTCGGGCCGTTGCACGGTGGTACGGCCGAACGGCCAGAGGACGAACCCGGCGATGCGCAGCGACGCGATGCCGAACGGGATGGTGACGATCAGGACGAAGCAGATCAGGGCGGCGACCAGGTAACCGATCGCCATCCAGAGCCCGCAGAAGACGAGCCACAAGATGTTGAGCAGCAGGTTGAACACCTTCATGACCGGTACCTCTCCAGGCAGCTCGGTCGGCATGCCTGCTACCGCCAGTATCAGCGGAGCACGCGCTCAGGAGGAAGCGGAGCGCTCTCGCGGGGAGCGGTGCGCGCTGCTGTCGGTCCTCGGGCGCAGGCGGGGCCGCTCTTGACGGTGCCTGGAGCCGGGAGCCCGAGGATCGACCCTTCCGGCGTACGTCACCCCGCGTAACGCCCCGCCCACCACCGCCGTACGCCGTAGGCCGCCCCGCCCACCGCGAGGACGCCCGCGCCCGCGGCCACCGAGGCCGGGGGCAGCGCGAACGCCAGCGTGGCGCAGCCCAGCAGGCCCACCGCGGGCACCGTCCGCGAGCGCGGGGCCGTGCTCAGCGTCCAGGCGGCGGCGTTGGCGACGGCGTAGTAGGCCAGCACACCGAAGGACGAGAAGCCGATCGCGCCGCGCACGTCCACCGTCGCGGCCAGTACGGCGACCACCGCGCCCACGGCCAGTTCCGCCCGGTGCGGCACGCGGAAGCGCGGGTGCACGGCTGCCAGGGCGCCCGGCAGGTGCCCGTCCCGGGCCATGGCGAGCGTCGTACGCGAGACCCCGAGGATCAGCGCGAGCAGTGAGCCCAGCGCGGCCACCGCGGCTCCGGTCCGCACCACGGGCACGAGCCCCGGCACCCCGGCCGCCCGCACCGCGTCGGCCAGCGGCGCCGCCGCCTGCCCGAGCCGGCCCGCGCCGAGGACGGCGAGCACGGCGACGGCCACGCACGCGTACACCACCAGCGTGATCCCCAGGGCCAACGGGATCGCCCGTGGGATCGTGCGCGCCGGATCGCGCACCTCCTCCCCGAGGGTGGCGATCCGCGCGTACCCGGCGAACGCGAAGAACAGCAGCCCAGCCGCCTGGAGCACCCCGTCGGCCCCCGCCGACAGCCCGATGTCCAGCCGCCCCGCGTCGGCCTGCCCGGAGACCAGGCACACCACGACCACGGCCGCGAGAATGGCCAGGACGACGGCGACGATCGACCGCGTCAGCCACGCGGACTTCTGGATGCCGCCGTAGTTGACGGCGGTCAGGGCCACCACCGCCGCGACCGCCACCACGTGCGCCTGCCCCGGCCACACGTACGCGCCCACGGTGAGCGCCATGGCTGCGCAGGAGGCCGTCTTGCCGACCACGAAGGCCCAGCCGGCCAGGTACCCCCAGAAATCGCCGAGCCGCTCCCTGCCGTACACGTACGTCCCGCCGGAAGCCGGGTAGCGGGCGGCGAGCCGGGCCGAGGACATGGCGTTGCAGTAGGCCACCACGGCGGCGAGGGCAAGGCCCGCCAGCAGCCCGGACCCGGCCGCCCGTGTGGCCGGCCCGAGGGCCGAGAAGACGCCCGCGCCGATCATCGAGCCGAGGCCGACGACCACGGCGTCCCGCACGCCCAGGGTGCGCCGCAGCCCGGCGTCGGTACGTGTCATGCGCCGCACCCTACTGATCGCGGCAACCGGCGGGTGGACCTGTGACGTCCTCTTCATCGACACGGCACGAACACGCGCGCGACGCGCAGCGGGTCCGGGAGCGAGAACTCACACGGAACCGACGGTGCGGACACAGCGCGGAAGGGCAGGTTCACGGCATGAGCATCATCGGTTGGATCATCCTGGGACTGCTGGCCGGAGCCATCGCCAAAGTCCTCCTGCCGGGACGCGACCCCGGCGGCTTCATCGGTACGACCCTCATCGGCATCGCGGGCGCGTTCATCGGGGGCTGGATATCGGCCCGCTGGCTGGACCACCCCATCAGCAAGCACTTCTACGACGGCGCCACCTGGGCCGCGGCCGTCGGCGGCTCCCTGGTGCTGCTGATCGTCTACCGGATCCTGTTCGGCAACTCACGCGACTGAGCGCGCGGCGCGGCAGCACGGCAGGCGCGGCAGCGCGAGGGTGGGCACCACGCCGCACGGTTGCGCACCGCACGGTTCCGCACCACGGGGCGCGGGGTGCCCACCCTTCTCTCTCTTACCTCTTACCGGTAGTTCACGAACTGGAGCGCGAAGTCGAAGTCCTTGCCCTTCAGCAGGGCGATGACGGTCTGGAGGTCGTCGCGGCTCTTGGAGCTGACGCGCAGCTCGTCGCCCTGGACCTGGGCCTTCACGCCCTTGGGACCCTCATCGCGGATGATCTTCGCCACCTTCTTCGCGTTCTCCTGGGAGATGCCCTCCTCGATCGACGCGAAGATCTTGTACTCCTTGCCGGAGAGCTGCGGCTCGCCCGCTTCCAGCGCCTTCAGCGAGATGCCGCGCTTGATGAGCTTCGACTGGAAGACGTCGAGGACAGCCTTCACCCGGTCCTCGGAGTTCGCCTCCATGAGGATCTTGTCACCGGACCAGGAGATCGAGGCCCCCACGCCCTTGAAGTCGTAGCGCTGCGAGATCTCCTTGGCGGCCTGGTTGAGGGCGTTGTCGACCTCCTGCCGCTCGACCTTCGAGACGATGTCGAAACTGGAGTCGGCCATGTCCTGTGGCTCCTTGTATCGGGGTGCGTATCGGGTGCGTGCCGGCGTGCGCGGCGGCGACCGCCGGGCCCGGTGGAGTACCGGGCCGCATCCGCACCAGCCTAGCCACCCCGCGCCCCGCCAGGTGGAGATCAATCGGGTGGCGAAGCACCCCCGGGCATCGGGTATTGTTTACGTCGTTGCCGGGGAGCACCGCCGAAAGCGGGTTCGAAGCGGCAGCACTACCCGGCGGTGTGGCTCAGCCTTCCCAGGTTCGAATCCTGGCGCCGCCACACGGGAGCGAGGCCCCGTGATCTGCGAGAGCAGGTCACGGGGCCTTCGTCGTTGTCTCCGGGTGCCGTGGGCGGGACCGGGGTACCGCTGGTCGCGCCGCGCCCTCGCACCTCATTAGAATCGAACGCGTGAACGAGGACCGTCCGCTGACGCGTCTCGACATGCTGCGCTTCGCCCGCCGCGTCGTCGAACACCAGGCCGCCAGGCAACTCGCGCTGATGGACCGGTGGATCGCCGACGAGGAACGCCGGGAGGCCGAACGGCAGCGCCGTCTCGGCGCCCGGAAGGCCGCCGCGGAGTGGGCCATCGAGCGCGGTCTCAGCGGCCGGAGCGCGGTGTACGTCCACGTCGGCGGCTGTACGGGCGCCGGCGGCGGGCGGGCGAAAGGCGTCGGCCGGGAGCAGGCGGTACGGGCCCTCACCGAAGAAGGAGTCCCCGCGTGCCCGCTGTGCCGGCCGGACACCGCGCTGGGGATTCTCGAATGACCGGCCCGGGTGCGGGCCCGGCCGGTCCGGATGATGCTGGAGCCATGGCCGGGAAACGTCCCATCATCGTGCACCTGCCGTCCCCGACCGGCGGTCGCCGGGTACGGGTGGACGGCGAGATCCTCGGCCTCGCGCACAACGTGCGGGACCTGGTGGAGTTCCTCCGCCGGGCGGGGCTGGAGATCGAGCCGGAGGAGGTGGCCGACTCACCGCTGATCGACTGGCGCGGAGTGGGCCCCGACCGGTGGGAGGCGGAGACCCGGACCTGATCACGCCGCCGTCGTCGGCCGGGAGAGGTGCGCCGAACGCCCGCTCGGGCACACTGACGGCATGTCCTCCCGACGCAGAACCTGTCCCGTGTGCCACCGCGACATCGCCGTCGTCGCGGGCCGCTTCGCACGGCACGACCCGCCCGGGGCACGGGAGAACGGGGAACTCGTCTCCTGCGCCGGGTCGCGACAGCCGGCGCAACTCGGGGCGGTGCAACCGTCCTTGGACGGCTACGCCGTGCCCGAATTCCCCGGGCAGCTGCCGCTGTTCTGAGCCCTGACGGGCCGACAGCAGGCGGGTCGAGGTCTCCTACGGCTCGTCAGTACGCGGGCGCTGACGGTCAGGAAGGGGCGAGGCGGGCCTGACCGGTCAACGGCCGGCCGCCCGGCTCAGTTCCCGGCGACCGACTTCACCGCCACCGACACCGGCGTCGAACCGCTGATCAGCTCCAGCGTGAGACCGGCCGTCGCCGGCGTGTCCACCAGTTCCGCGAGGATGGTCGCCACGTCGTCCCGGGGGATCGAGCCGCGCCCCGTGTGCGCCTCCAGCCGGACCAGGCCGGTGCCCGCTTCGTCCGTCAGCGCGCCCGGGCGCAGGATCGTCCAGTCCAGCGCCTCCTGCCGGGTGACGTAGGCGTCGGCCTCACCCTTGGCACGCAGGTACACGTCGAAGACGTCGTCCCCCTGGTGCGCGGGATCCGCTCCCATCGAGGACACCACCACGAAGCGGCGCACACGCGCGCGTACGGCCGCGTCCGCGAACAGCACCGCCGCGCCCCTGTCCACCGTGTCCTTGCGGGCCGCACCGCTGCCCGGACCCGCGCCGGCCGCGAACACCGCCGCGTCGGCGCCCTGGAGGTGCGCCGCGACCTCCTCCACCGAGGCGGACTCAAGGTCGAGCAGGACCGGTTCGGAACCGGCCGCGCGCAGATCGTCGCCCTGCTCGGCTTTGCGGATGATGCCCGCGACCTCGTCCCCGCGCGCGGAGAGCACACGCTCCAGCCGCAGCGCGATCTGACCATGACCACCAGCGATGACAATGCGCATGGAACCGACCGTACGCCCGGAGAGCCGCATCCGCCGCACGAGTTGACCGCCGCGTCCGGAGCACCCCGAAGGCGCGCCCGCGCCCGCTCACTCCCGGACGCTCACCAGCGCGGCTCGGGGCGTACGCGCGGACGGGCGCCGGTGTGCGAAGGGGCGGTTCGCCGGTGGGCACGGCTCCCCGACGCCCGCCCGGCACGCAGCGAACGACCCGCGCGCGGAGCGAGCCCGCCGCGAACGGGGAACGATCACGCGCCGTCCGGGCACTTCGTTCCGCTGCCCACATGCGCCCCCGGACACCCCGTTCCACTGCCCGCACACGCCCCCTGCGCGCCCCAAGCGTGCCCCCCCCAGACACCCCGTTTTCCGCCCGCACACGCCCCCCTCCGCGCCCCCAGCGCACCCGCCGACACCGCCTCACGACTGCACGCCGACTGCACACCGGCTGCACACACCCGCGCCACCACGAAGCGCTCCGCGCCGCCCCCACGAGGTCTCACAGCCCCGGCCGGCTCCCGCACCGCCCCACGCCAACCCGCTCCCACCGGCTTCCCGCACTGTCCCGCCGCTCACGACAGTTCCCCCCGCCCCTGCCGCGGCAGGCCCAGTTCCGCTGTCGCCGCCGAGTTGCAGTACTCGCGGACCGCGCTCGTGCGGGCCACCACTCGGCCGCGGTGGACGACGATCCGGCTGTAGGCCAGGGACAGCGCACCGGGGAGGTGGTCACCGCGTACGGCCAGCAGTTCGGCCGGGAAGCCCGCTTCCACGCGGACCTCCGGCAGGCCCAGCACCGCGCGTGCCGAGGCGCACACGGCGTCGTAGGCGTCCTCGGGGCGCAGACCGTGGGCGGAGGCGAGGAGGTAGGCGGCCTCCAGCGGGTCGCCGCGGCCGACGGGGTTCGACACGTCGCGCAGGGCACCGCTGCCGGCCGCCACCCGCACCCCGGCGGCCCGCAGCAGCCGTACCGGTGCCGTGCCCCGCCGATCGGCGCCGCCGCAGCCGCCCTGGGGCAGGCACACGACCGTCACTCCGGCCGCCGCGAGCTGGTCGGCGACGCGGGAGGCGGCTTCGGTGGGCAGGCGCGCGAGACCGGCGCACGGTCCGATCGTCACGCCGGGGCGCAGGCCCCCCGCCATGGCCGCGAGCCGGGAGAGCCGGGCCGGGTCGGCGGCGTCCGTGTGCAGGTCCACCGGGCAGCCGTGTTCGGAGGCCACCTCCAGGACCGTCTCCACGTAGCCGGTGGGATCGGGGTCCAGGTCGGGGCAGCCGCCCACCACACAGGCGCCCATCTTCACCGCGTCCCGCAGCACCGCGAGCCCGTCGGCCCCGGCCGCCCCGGTCAGCAGCCGTGGCATCGCCACCGCCGTCAGCTCCGCCAGCCCCCGCAGCGACCGTCGCGCCTGCAAGACCGCGCCCAGTGCGCCGAGCCCCTGGACGTCGCCCACGCGCACGTGCGCGCGTACCGCCGTCGCGCCGTGCCCGAGCTGGAGCAGGGCCGCCTCCGTGGCCCGGCGCTGGACGTCCTCGGGGGCGTACGACGCGGGGCCGGGGCGCTCGGCCGACAGGGCGGTGTCGCCGTGGGCGTGCGGTTCGGCCGGTGCCGGCAGGAGCAGGTAGCCGCTCAGGTCCACGCGCGTGGCGCTCGTCCGGGCCGGGCCCGGCGCGAGACTGCCGGTGGTGCCCACGGCCTCGATGCGCCCGCCGCCCAGCCGTACGTCCACCGTTCGGCCGTCGGTGAGGCGCGCCCCGCAGAGCAGGAGCGCGGCCTGGTCGGACGGTCCGGAGGACCCCGACGAGTTCGACGGCGGTTGCGGCTGCGGCTGGCTGTCGGGCATCGCGCTCCAGG
Organism: Streptomyces canarius; assembly: GCF_014650735.1. Lineage (NCBI taxonomy): Bacteria > Bacillati > Actinomycetota > Actinomycetes > Kitasatosporales > Streptomycetaceae > Streptomyces > Streptomyces canarius. Next base: position 177,997 of record NZ_BMVN01000008.1, on the reverse strand, counting down.
GTGGGGCCGGGGGGCGGGCGGGCCGGCGTGGGGAATCGGGGCCGTCCACCGCCCAAGATCACGCAGAGTGAGTCGAGCCTAGGGCGACGAGCCGCGCGGGACGCGCAGGAGCGCAATAGTCGTACCGGCGTGGCCCGCCCCAGGAGGCACACGCGTCGCTCACCCGCGAGCGGGTGGACCGGAGCGCCGGTGGCGACGCCTCCCCGGGCCTTGGTCACCCACGCGCGCGGGCGGGCCGCAGCCGCGCGACGGCGCCGCGCAGCAGGCGCCCGCACGCCCACACCCACGCGCGTGGCGGCGGCGATCGCGTCGCGTCTACCGGGCGCCCACCGGGGCTCAAGGGACTGCCGAGCGGGCTGTGGGGAGGGTTCCGGCGGGCGGCGGGATACGGATTTGGGTGAACGGCGGCGGACCGTGTAATGTCTTCATCGCTCGCCCCAATAGCTCAGTCGGCAGAGCGTCTCCATGGTAAGGAGAAGGTCTACGGTTCGATTCCGTATTGGGGCTCTGGTGTGAGAGGTTCCCGTCGCGAGGCGGGACCGATCGCATCAAAGCGGTGTAGCTCAGTCGGTAGAGCAAGCGGCTCATAATCGCTGTGTCACCGGTTCAAGTCCGGTCACCGCTACTGACAGTAGCCGATTGCGGGGTCGGTCCTTCGATCGGCTACTCTTTCTTGCGTTAAATCAGTCCACCCGTTCGGCATAGGAGCACTCACGTGGCTGCCACCGACGTCCGCCCGAAGATCACGCTGGCCTGCGTGGAGTGCAAGGAGCGGAACTACATCACCAAGAAGAACCGGCGTAACAACCCGGACCGTCTTGAGATGAAGAAGCACTGCCCGCGTTGCAACGCGCACACCGCGCACCGCGAAACGCGATAAACAGGCTCGTCCGTGAGGCCGTCCCCTTCCAAGGGGGCGGCCTCACGGCGTTTCACCGGCTCGGCACCCAGCCCGCCGTACCCACCCCGCCGCGCCGCCCCCGTGCGCGTTCCGCGGCCGGTTTCCCGCTAATTTGGGGCCAGCCACAGCAGACATCAGGAGGTGCCGGGCCATGGCGCTCGACCAGTCCTTCGTGGGACGGACCTACCCGCCCACCGCGCCCTATGAGGTGGGCCGGGAGAAGATCCGCGAGTTCGCCGAGGCGGTGGGTGAGACCAACCCGGTGTACACGGACCCCGAGGCCGCCAAGGCATTCGGTCACTCCGATGTGATCGCCCCGCCGACCTTCGTGTTCTCCATCACGTTCCGTGCCGCCGCCCAGGTCGTCGAGGACCCGCAGCTGGGGCTCGACTACAGCCGCGTGGTGCACGGGGACCAGAAGTTCGCCTACGCCCGCCCGGTGCGCGCCGGCGACCGGCTCACGGTCACCTCCACGATCGAGGCGATCAAGTCCCTCGCGGGCAACGACGTCCTGGACATCCGCGGTGAGGTGCACGACGAGGCCGGCGAGCACGTCGTGACCGCCTGGACCAAGCTCGTGGCCCGCGCGGCCGAGGAGGCGTGAGAACCCGATGACGGCGAAGATCGCCTACGACGAGATCGAGGTCGGCACCGTGCTGCCGGCGCAGACCTTCCCCGTGACCCGCGCCACGCTCGTGCGCTACGCGGGCGCCTCCGGGGACTTCAACCCGATCCACTGGAACGAGAAGTTCGCCAAGGAGGTGGGCCTGCCGGACGTCATCGCGCACGGCATGTTCACCATGGCCGAGGCGATCCGCGTGGTCACCGACTGGGTCGGCGACCCGGGTGCGGTCGTCGAGTACGGCGTCCGCTTCACCAAGCCCGTCGTCGTCCCCAACGACGACCAGGGCGCCCTGATCGAGGTCAGCGGCAAGGTCGGGGCCAAGCTGGACGACAACACCGTACGGGTGGACCTGACGGCGATGAGCGCCGGCCAGAAGGTGCTGGGCATGTCCCGGGCGGTCGTACGGCTCGCCTGACGTGCCAAAGCGGTGCGTGTGAGGGGCGTCCTCCTTCGCGGGGCGCCCCTTACGCATGGGCGGGGTGCCCCTTGCGCATGCCGTTCCTCACGCACACCCCCCGCCTTGACGAAGTTAGTGATTGAGTACTAACTTTCCCGCATGCCCAGGATGAGCGCAGAGGAGCGACGCGAGAGCGTCATCCGCGCGGCGACCGCCGAGTTCGCGCGCGGCGGGTACCACGGCACCTCCACGGAGGCCATCGCCAGGCGGGTCGGTGTCTCGCAGCCGTACCTCTTCCGGCTCTTCCCGGGCAAGAAGGCGATCTTCCTGGCGGCGGCCGAACGCTGCGTGGACGACACCATCCGGACCTTCGAGGAGGCCTCGGAGGGGCTGCGGGGCGAGGAGGCCCTGCACGCCATGGCGAACGCGTACACCAAGGTCATCGCGGAGCGGCCCGAGTGGCTGATCATGCAGATGCAGATGTACATCGCCGTGGCCGCCGCGGAGCAGGAGGGTGACCGGGAGTTCGGCGAGAGCGTACGGGCCGGCTGGATGCGGCTGTGGGACACCGTGCGGCTCGCGCTCGGCGCGGACGTCGACGAGACGACCGCCTTCCTGGCTCACGGGATGCTCATCAACTGCCTGGTGGCCATGGGGTTTCCGCCCGAGCACCGGGTGTGGGAGGGGCTCTATCCGTCGGCCCGGGTCACGGGCCGCCTGGAGGTGTAGGGGCCTGGCCCCGTCGCCTCGGCGGGCACTGGCATGCCCAAGAAAGTTAGTCAGCAATAACTAACTAAGATCCCTGGGGGAAGCGATGGCACAGCAGACAGCACCACCCGGCACCACCACCCCGTCGCGCGCGAGCGCGGTATGGGCCCTCGTCATCACGAGCGTCGCCGGATTCATGGCGTCCCTGGACAACCTCGTCGTCACCACCGCCCTGCCCTCCATCCGTGAGGACCTCGGCGGGGCGCTGGACGACCTGGAGTGGACCGTGAGCGCGTACACGCTCACCTTCGCCGTCCTGCTGATGTTCGGCGCCGCGCTCGGCGACCGCTTCGGACGCCGGCGGATGTTCATCGCCGGACTCGCCGTCTTCACCGGCGCGTCCGCCGCCGCGGCCATGGCGCCCGGCATCGACTCCCTGATCGCCGCCCGCGCGGTGCAGGGCGTCGGCGCGGCCGTGATGCTGCCGCTCACGCTGACCCTGCTCACGGCGGCCGTGCCCGCGGCCAGGCGCGGGACGGTGTACGGCATCTGGGGCGCGGTGAACGGACTGGCCGTCGCCTCCGGGCCGCTGATCGGCGGCAGCCTCACCGAGCACGTCTCCTGGCACTGGATCTTCTGGCTGAACGTCCCCCTGGGCCTCGCCGCGCTGCCGCTCGCCCGGCTGCGCCTCGCCGAGTCCCGCGGCACCGGCGCCCGCCTCGACCTTCCCGGCACGCTCCTCGCCAGCGGCGGGCTCTTCGGGATCGTCTACGGCCTGGTCCGCGGGCCCGCCGACGGCTGGACCGACTCCGTGGTGCTGACCGCGCTCGGCGCGGGCGGGGCGCTGCTCGCGGGCTTCGTCGGCTACAGCTCCCGCACGGCGCACCCGATGCTGCCCATGCGGCTGTTCCGTTCCCGGGCCTTCTCCGGGATCAACGCGGCCAGCCTGCTGATGTTCGTCGGCATGTTCGGGTCGATCTTCCTGCTCAGCCAGTACATGCAGGGCGTCCTCGGCTACTCGCCCACCGAGGCGGGGCTGAGGATGCTGCCGTGGACCGGCATGCCGATGCTCGTCGCGCCCGTCGCCGGGCTCCTCTCCGACCGGATCGGCGGCCGGCCGGTCGTCGCCGCGGGCCTGTTCCTCCAGGCCGCCGGGCTCGGCTACATGTCCTGGGTGGTCACCACGGACGCCTCCTACGCCGTCCAGCTGCCCGGTCTCATCGTCAGCGGCGTCGGCATGGCCCTGTACTTCGCGCCGGCCGCCAGCCTGGTCATGTCCGGCGTCCGTCCGCAGGAGCAGGGGATCGCCTCCGGCGCGAACAACGCGCTGCGCGAGGTGGGCGGCGCGCTCGGCATCGCGGTGATGTCGTCGATCTTCTCCGCGCGGGGCGGTTACGAGTCCGCGCAGAGCTTCGTGGACGGTCTGCGGCCGGCCCTGGTCACCGGCTCCGCGGTGGTCGTCCTCGCCGCGGTCGCGGCCCTGGTGATCCCCGGCCGCGAAAGCGCCGTCCTCGCGGCCGGGGAGGCGCCCGCGCCGGTCCTCGAAACCGCCTCCCGCTGACCCGCCACCCCCGCGCAAGGAGCCCGCGATGCCCACGCTCCCCCGGACCGTGCCGAACTCCCCGCCGGCCGGCGCCGAGGCGCGCGTCTTCGCCTCGCGCTTCGGGATCCGCACCCTGGGGGGCGCCCTCCGCTTCCTCGTCCGCACACCGGCCGTCCGGCGGCAGGGCGGCCGCGCGCCCGGCGCCTACGGGGCCACCCTCGGGGCGCAGCCCCTGCGGCGGACCTTCTGGACCCTGTCCGCCTGGGAGTCGGCCGCCGCACTCAAGGAGTTCGCCCGCTCCGGAGCCCACCGGCGCCCACCGGCCGACGTCCCGGGCCGTGGCGGACCAGATGCGGGACGTCCGGTTCGCCACGTGGCGGGCCTCCGCCGGTGAACTCCCGGTGAGCTGCGAGGAAGCGACGCGGCGACTGGCGTAGCCGCCGGGACGGCACCGCACGCGCGCGTGGACCCACGGCCCGCAGGAAGGCCCACGCGCGCGTGCGTGCTGTTTCCGGGCACGGCGACGCGTGTGCACACGGCGGCGGAGCGGGGGAGGGGCCTGCACGCGCGCGTGCCGCGTTCCCCGCCCTCCTGCCGGCGCGGCCCCCGCCGACCCGTCTCGTAGTCTTGGGCCCGTGCAGGTACTCCACGACGCCCCCCTTGCTCCGCTGACCACCTTCCGGCTGGGTGGTCCCGCGACGCGGCTGGTGACCGCCGCCACCGACGCCGAGGTGATCGCCGCCGTCCGCGAGGCCGACGACAGCGGCACCCCGCTGCTGGTCATCGGCGGCGGATCGAACCTGGTCATCGGCGACAAGGGCTTCGACGGCACCGCACTGCGCATCGCCACGCGCGGGGTCGAGCTACGCGGCACCACCCTGGAGCTCGCGGCCGGCGAGGTGTGGACCGACGCCGTCGCCCGCACCGTGGAGGCCGGGCTCGCCGGGATCGAGTGCCTGGCCGGCATCCCCGGATCCGCGGGCGCCACGCCGATCCAGAACGTGGGCGCCTACGGCCAGGAGGTCTCCTCGACGATCACCGAGGTGATCGCCTACGACCGGCGGGCCGGCGAGACCGTCACGCTGACGAACGAGGAGTGCGCCTTCTCGTACCGCCACAGCCGCTTCAAGGCCGACTCCGAGCGCTACGTCGTGCTCCGGGTCCGCTTCGAGCTGGAGGACGCGGGCGGGCTGTCCGCGCCGGTCAAGTACGCCGAGACGGCCCGAGCCCTCGGGGTGGAGCCCGGGGACCGGGTGCCGCTGGCCGACGCCAGGGAGACCGTGCTGAAGCTGCGCGCCGGCAAGGGCATGGTCCTCGACCCCGAGGACCACGACACCTGGTCGGCCGGCTCCTTCTTCACCAACCCGATCCTCACCGAGGAGCAGTTCGCCGCGTTCCACGCGCGCGTGCGCGAACGGCTGGGCGAGGACGTCGAGCCGCCCGCCTACCCGGCGGGGGAGGGCCGTACGAAGACCTCCGCGGCCTGGCTGATCGACAAGGCGGGCTTCACCAAGGGCTACGGCACCGGCCCCGCCCGCATCTCCACCAAGCACACCCTCGCGCTCACCAACCGGGGCGGCGCCACCACGGAGGACCTGCTCGCCCTGGCCCGCGAGGTGGTCGCCGGCGTCCGCGAGGCGTTCGGGGTCACCCTGGTCAACGAGCCGGTGACCGTCGGCGTCAGCCTCTAGGAGCGGGGTTCCGAGAGGCTCTGCGGCGGCTCCGGGAGCTTTCAGGGAGCGGCTCCCGGACAGCACGGGGTCAGTAAGCCACCCCGACCCCCTGCTTCAGGGTCTCCCTCGCGTCGATCATCGACAGCATCGCGTGCGCGACGTCCGCGCGCGCGATGAAGCGACCCCGGGGCGGGAAGCCGCCGACGACGGTGCGGTAGCGGCCGGTGAGCGGCTTGTCCTGGAGCCGGGGCGGCCGTACGGACGTCCAGTCGGTGCCGCTGCGGGCCAGCTCGGCCTCCATCTCGCGCAGGTCGGCGTAGACGTCCTTGAGGATCGCCGACACCAGGTGCCGCACCCCTCGGTCCAGGGGGCCGTCGTGCGCCGGGGCCGGGCCGACCGGCGCGGCGCTCACCACCAGCAGCCGGCGTACACCCTCCGCCTCCATGGCGGCCAGGACCGTACGGGTCAGCCGGGCGGCCACCCCGGCGTCCTTGCGGCTGCGCGCGCCCAGGCCCGACAGGACGGCGTCCCGGCCCCGCACCGCGGGCCGCAGTTCCTCAGGACCGGTCAGGCCGCTGCGGACGACCTCCAGACGGTCGCCGGTGACGGCGAGCCGGGCCGGGTCCCGTACGACCGCGGTGACCTCGTGACCGGCGTTCAGGGCCTGGCCGACCAGCTCCCGGCCGATCCCTCCCGTGGCGCCGAAGACAGTGAGCTTCATGGTGACGTCCGACTCCCCTCGTCCGCGGACGTGGTGGGTGAGTGCTCACTCACCACATGCCGCCTCTAGGGTGGGTAAACACTCACCCGCCCGTCAAGCCCCGATCGGAGCCCCATGGAGACGAAGCCGGCGCGTGTGCGCATCCTCGACGCGGCCCACGAACTCATGCTCACGGTCGGACTCGCCCGCGCCACCACCAAGGAGATCGCCCGCGCGGCCGGCTGCTCCGAAGCGGCCCTCTACAAGTACTTCGACAGCAAGGAGGAGCTGTTCGTACGGGTCCTCACCGAGCGCCTGCCCCGCCTCACCCCGCTGCTCAGCGGCCTCGCCGCCGCACCGGGCCGGGGCACGCTCGCGGGGAACCTCACCGAGATCGCCCGCCAGGCCGCCCTCTTCTACGAGCAGAGCTTCCCGATCGCCGCCTCCCTGTACGCCGAGACCCAGCTCAAACGCCGTCACGACGAGGCGCTGCGCGCGATCGGCTCCGGCCCGCACCTGCCCATCGAGGGCCTGGACGCCTACCTGCGCGCCGAACAGGCCGCCGGCCGCGTCCGTGCCGACGCCGACACCTACGCCGCCGCCTCACTCCTCCTCGGCGCCTGCGCCCAGCGCGCGTTCGCCTACGACGCCACCGAGACCCGCGAACGCCCGCCCGTCGACGAGTTCGCCGCCCGCCTGGCGGCGACCCTGGTGGGCGGAATCTCCGTTGCGGACACGCCGGACGACCCACGACCCTGACGCCATGAGGCACCGCGCATGAGGCGTCCCCCATGCGGCTGAGGCTGCGCGAGTTCCGGCCCCGCACCGGACCGCACGAGCACCGGATCGTCCGGCCCCGGCACACCCTGCGCCACACCTCGCTGCGCGCCCCCGACCCCGTCGGCACGCTGCTCGGCGACCACGACGGGCTGAACCGGCTCGCCGGCCTGTTCTCCTTCGCCGCCCGCTCCCCGCACACCGTCGTCCACGTGCCGCTGCGCGACGGCGTCCCGCCCGACGAGGGCGTCGGCGAGCTGGTCGACCTCGTCCTCGTCCACGAACGCCTCGGCCCGCGCCCCAGCCAGTGGCCCGAACTGCGCCGCAGACCACGCCAGGGCGCGCCCCTGACCGTCCGCACCGACGAGGCCCGCACCGCGCGGGACGCCGCCGCCTGGAGCGGGCGCCGGGACCGGGCGGACTTCCGGGGCGACCTGCGGCACGCCACGCACGCGCGTACCTTCTTCCTCTTCGGTCACCGGCAGGCGTTCGCCGAGACGGCCACCCGCTTCGCGGACGCGGCGGGCCGGGGGCCGTACCACAACCGTGCCGGCGAAGGGCGTATGGCGTACCTGGGGTCGTTCCTGCCCCTGGCCGATCCGCCCGGCGGCGGGCACCCCGTCGAGGTGATGGTCTCCTCCAAGCCCTGTCCGCCGTACGCCCACTTCAGGCCGCCGGGCGCGCCAGCCAGTCGTCCACGCCGGCCAGCAGCCGCTTCTTGACCTCTTCCGGGGCGGCCGACCCGCGCACCGACTGCCGGGCCAGCTCCGCGAGTTCGGCGTCCGTGAAGCCGTGGGCGTGGCGGGCGATCTCGTACTGGGCGGCCAGCCGGGAGCCGAACAGCAGCGGGTCGTCGGCGCCCAGCGCCATCGGGACGCCCGCCTCGAAGAGCGTGCGCAACGGCACGTCCTCCGGCTTCTCGTACACGCCGAGCGCCACGTTCGACGCCGGGCACACCTCACAGGTCACGCCCCGGTCGGCCAGCCGCTTCAGCAGCCGGGGGTCCTCCGCCGCCCGCACCCCGTGCCCGATCCGCGTGGCGTCCAGGTCGTCCAGGCAGTCCCGGACCGACGCCGGGCCGGTCAGCTCGCCGCCGTGCGGGGCCGACAGCAGACCGCCCTCCCGCGCGATGTGGAAGGCCCGGTCGAAGTCCCGCGCCATGCCCCGCCGCTCGTCGTTGGAGAGCCCGAAGCCGACCACACCCCGGTCCGCGTAGCGCACCGCCAGCCGGGCCAGCGTGCGCGCGTCCAGCGGGTGCTTCATCCGGTTCGCGGCCACCAGCACCCGCATGCCGAGCCCGGTCTTCCGCGAGGTCGTGTCCACCGCGTCCAGGATGATCTCCAGGGCCGGGATCAGACCGCCCAGCCGGGGCGCGTACGACGTCGGGTCCACCTGGATCTCCAGCCAGCCCGAGCCGTCCGCCAGATCCTCCTCGGCGGCCTCCCGGACCAGGCGCTGGATGTCCTCGGGCTCGCGCACACAGGAGCGCGCGGCGTCGTACAGCCGCTGGAAACGGAACCAGCCCCGCTCGTCCGTGGCCCGCAGTCTCGGCGGTTCCCCGCTGGTCAGCGCCTCCGTCAGCGCGTCGGGCAGCCGGATGCCGTACTTGTCGGCCAGTTCCAGGACGGTGCCCGGTCGCATCGAGCCGGTGAAGTGCAGGTGCAGATGGGCTTTCGGCAGCCCAGAGAGATCACGTACACGCTCCATTCCCAGATCCTGCCGTATGTCCCCGCTGTCCCGGTAGCCGTTTCCCCTCACGTGCTCTTGCTCGCACAAACGAACAGGGGCACCTCCGGGAATCCGTAGGTGCCCCTGTCCAGAAATGGACGACTCAGTCCCTGGCCTCCGCCAGCAGCTTCTGGATGCGACTCACGCCCTCGACGAGGTCCTCGTCACCGAGCGCGTACGACAGCCGCAGATAGCCCGGCGTGCCGAAGGCCTCGCCCGGGACGACCGCGACCTCGGCCTCCTCCAGGATCAGCGCGGCCAGCTCGACGGTGTCCTTCGGGCGCTTGCCGCGGATCTCCTTGCCGAGCAGCGCCTTGACCGACGGGTAGGCGTAGAAGGCGCCCTCCGGCTCCGGGCAGAGCACGCCGTCGATCTCGTTGAGCATCCGCACGATGGTCTTGCGGCGCCGGTCGAAGGCCTCGCGCATCGTCGCCACGGCGTCGAGGTCACCGGAGACGGCGGCCAGCGCGGCCACCTGGGCGACGTTGGAGACGTTCGAGGTGGCGTGCGACTGGAGGTTCGTCGCGGCCTTGACCACGTCCTTCGGGCCGATGACCCAGCCCACGCGCCAGCCGGTCATGGCGTACGTCTTCGCCACGCCGTTGACCACGATGCACTTGTCGCGCAGCTCGGGGAAGAGCCCCGCCAGGGACACGGCGGCGGCCTCGCCGTAGACCAGGTGCTCGTAGATCTCGTCGGTGAGCACCCACAGGCCGTGCTCGACGGCCCAGCGGCCGATCGCCTCGGTCTCGGTCTCGGAGTACACCGCGCCGGTCGGGTTGGACGGGGAGACGAAGAGGACCACCTTCGTCTTCTCCGTGCGTGCCGCCTCCAGCTGCTCCACCGTGACGCGGTAGCCGGTCGTCTCGTCGGCGACGACCTCGACCGGGACACCGCCGGCCAGGCGGATCGACTCCGGGTACGTCGTCCAGTACGGCGCGGGGACGATGACCTCGTCGCCCGGGTCGAGGATCGCGGCGAACGCCTCGTAGATGGCCTGCTTGCCACCGTTGGTGACCAGGATCTGCGAGACGTCGGGCTCCCAGCCGGAGTCGCGCAGCGTCTTCGCGGCGATGGCGGCCTTCAGCTCGGGGAGGCCGCCGGCCGGGGTGTAGCGGTGGTACTTGGGGTTCTTGCAGGCCTCGACGGCCGCCTCGACGATGTAGTCCGGGGTCGGGAAGTCGGGCTCACCGGCGCCGAAGCCGATCACCGGACGCCCGGCGGCCTTCAGGGCCTTGGCCTTGGCGTCCACGGCGAGGGTGGCGGACTCGGAGATCGCGCCGACTCGGGCGGAGACCCGGCGCTCGGTGGGAGGGGTTGCAGCGCTCATGCGGCCCATCGTTCCAGACCGGAAATGACCCCGGCACACGGGTTTCACAGACTGAACAGGAAGGGTCGAGGCGTGAACACGGGTCCGAATCCGGGCCCCGGCCAGGACGATCTTTGGTCACACGGCCCCGTACGGGCACTTTCTGTTCGACGCCGGGGCCCGGACCACGTACACTCTCACCTCGTTGGCCTTCAGCAGCCGCCGCCGAGCCGGTGCACACCGGGCACCCGGTCGGATGCGGTACGTTGGGGGACACACAAAGGGTCGTAGCTCAATTGGTAGAGCACCGGTCTCCAAAACCGGCGGTTGGGGGTTCAAGTCCCTCCGGCCCTGCTACACACACCGCCAGGATGTGTGCGCATGTACGTACAGCAATGCACCGCCGTGCGGCTCAGAAACCGGGCGCGGCACGGCCACGACCCGGGATCAGGTGAGGACAATGACGGACGCCGTGGGCTCCATCGACACGCCTGATGCCCAGGACGAGGTGTCCGAGTCCAAGAAGAGGGCTCGCAAGGGCGGCAAGCGCGCCAAGAAGGGCCCGCTCAAGCGCCTGGCCACCTTCTACCGACAGATCATCGCGGAGCTCCGCAAGGTCGTCTGGCCCTCGCGCAACCAGCTCACCTCGTACACCACCGTGGTGATCTTCTTCGTCGCCATCATGATCGCCCTGGTGACCGTGATTGACTATGGGCTCAACCACGCGGCCAAGTACGTCTTCGGCTGAGCCAAGAGCGAAGGGCGCCGTGGTACCGGCGCCCGTTTTCGCATGTTCCACCCCTATGTATCCAGGAAGAAGCAGCCATCGTGTCTGACCCGAACCTGAACGACGACGCCACCGAGCCCCGAGGGCTGGCTGCCGAGACGGTGGACGACGAGCTCGACATCGTCGAGGGCGCGGACGAGCAGGACGAGTTCGAGGCTGCCGAGGCCGAGGCGGGTGAGCCGGCCGAGGAGGCCGCCCTGCACGCCGAGGACGAGGACGAAGAGGCCGACGAGGCCGACGAGGAGGCCGCCGTCGCGGAGGCCGCCGAGGAAGGGCCCGCCGCTCCGGTGGACCCGGTCGAGGCCCTGCGCGAGGAACTGCGCACCCTGCCCGGCGAGTGGTACGTCATCCACACCTACGCCGGCTACGAGAACCGCGTGAAGACCAACCTGGAGCAGCGCGCCGTCTCGCTGAACGTCGAGGACTACATCTTCCAGGCCGAGGTGCCGCAGGAGGAGGTCGTCCAGATCAAGAACGGCGACCGCAAGACGATCAAGCAGAACAAGCTGCCGGGTTACGTCCTGGTCCGCATGGACCTGACGAACGAGTCCTGGGGCGTCGTCCGCAACACCCCGGGTGTCACCGGCTTCGTCGGCAACGCCTACGACCCGTACCCGCTGACCCTGGACGAGATCGTCAAGATGCTCGCCCCGGAGGCCGAGGAGAAGGCCGCTCGCGAGGCCGCCGAGGCCGAGGGCAAGCCCGCCCCGCAGCGCAAGGTCGAGGTCCAGGTGCTGGACTTCGAGGTCGGCGACTCGGTCACCGTCACGGACGGCCCGTTCGCCACGCTTCAGGCGACCATCAACGAGATCAACCCCGACTCGAAGAAGGTCAAGGGCCTGGTGGAGATCTTCGGCCGCGAGACGCCGGTCGAGCTCTCCTTCGACCAGATCCAGAAGAACTAGTCCATTTCTGGACGTACCGCTTCCGTGCAGGTCAGGCGGGCTGGTTCAGCCCTCCTGACCTGCACGGTTTTTGGCCGCGCATCTATACCCGTTATCGTTGTGCGGTATGCCTGCATCCGGGTGGTCCCCGGAGGCGGGCAGGACCCGAACCGAAAGGACCCGGAGAGCTATGCCTCCCAAGAAGAAGAAGGTCACGGGGCTCATCAAGCTCCAGATCCAGGCCGGCGCCGCCAACCCGGCTCCGCCGGTCGGCCCGGCGCTGGGTCAGCACGGCGTCAACATCATGGAGTTCTGCAAGGCCTACAACGCCGCGACCGAGTCGCAGCGCGGTTGGGTCATCCCGGTGGAGATCACGGTCTACGAGGACCGCTCCTTCACCTTCATCACCAAGACGCCGCCGGCCGCGAAGATGATCCTCAAGGCCGCGGGCATCGAGAAGGGCTCCGGCGAGCCGCACAAGACCAAGGTCGCCAAGATCACCGAGGCGCAGGTCCGCGAGATCGCCCAGACCAAGATGGCCGACCTGAACGCGAACGACCTGGACGCCGCCGCGAAGATCATCGCCGGTACCGCGCGTTCCATGGGCGTCACGGTCGAGGGCTGACCCCAACCCCCCAGTAGTCATGCGGCCGTAGCCGGTCGCACGTGGCAGGGCCTGCTCGGCCCAGGGACCACGACTCCTTCAGAACACACAGGAGCAAGTTGTGAGCAAGCGCAGCAAGGCTCTCCGCGCTGCGGACGCCAAGGTCGACCGGGAGAAGCTGTACGCCCCGCTCGAGGCCGTCCGTCTGGCCAAGGAGACCTCCACGACCAAGTTCGACGCGACCGTCGAGGTGGCCTTCCGTCTGGGTGTCGACCCGCGCAAGGCCGACCAGATGGTCCGTGGCACCGTGAACCTTCCGCACGGCACCGGCAAGACCGCCCGGGTCCTGGTCTTCGCGACCGGTGACCGTGCTGCGGCCGCGGAGGCCGCCGGCGCCGACATCGTCGGCTCCGACGAACTGATCGACGAGGTGGCGAAGGGCCGTCTGGACTTCGACGCCGTCGTCGCCACCCCGGACCTCATGGGCAAGGTCGGCCGCCTCGGCCGCGTCCTCGGCCCGCGTGGTCTGATGCCGAACCCGAAGACCGGCACCGTCACCCCCGACGTCGCCAAGGCCGTCACCGACATCAAGGGCGGCAAGATCGAGTTCCGCGTCGACAAGCACTCGAACCTGCACTTCATCATCGGCAAGGCGTCCTTCGACGACTCCAAGCTGGTGGAGAACTACGGCGCCGCGCTGGAGGAGATCCTCCGTCTGAAGCCGTCCGCCGCCAAGGGCCGCTACATCAAGAAGGCCGCGGTCAGCACCACCATGGGCCCCGGCATCCCGGTCGACCCGAACCGCACCCGCAACCTCCTCGTCGAGGAGGACCCGGCCGCCGTCTGAGCCCGTAGCTCAGCCCGGTAGCCGCGTCAGGTACGCGTGAAGAAGAGGGCGGGCCCTGGAACCTTCGAGGTTCCGGGCCCGTCCTTTCTTTGTGCGACTTTTCGCACGACTGTCAGTGGCCTGGCATACCGTGCAGGCACAGGACACGCATCAGGGGTGGGAGCAGATGATGAGCACGACCGTGCGCCGGGTGGCCCTTTCCGCAGCCGTGGTGGCCGCCCTGACCGGAGTGGCCGCGTGCGGCTCCTCCGACTCCGGCAAGGACGGCGGTGACAAGGCGGCCGGCAAGACCGCGGCGCACGTCAGCCCCATCGCCGCCCTGCGCTCCGCCGAGAAGTCCACCGACAAGGCCGACTCCGCCAAGGTGCGCTCCACCACGTCCATCGGCGACCTCATGTCGATGACCGCGAACGGCGCCCTCACCTGGGGCGACGGCCTCAAGGGCAACCTCACCATCACCTACACCGGCGGCCAGATGGCCGAGCTGATGAAGAAGGCCGGCACGCAGTCGATGGAGGCCCGGTACCTGCCGGACGCCTACTACGCGCACATGAGCGACGCCTACGCCCAGCAGGCGGGCGGCGGCAAGCACTGGATCAAGTACTCCTACGACGACCTCGCCAAGCTCGGCGGCGCCTCCGGTTCGTACATGAAGGACCAGATCCAGAACGCCACGCCGAACCAGTCCGTGAAGATGCTGCTGGCCTCCGGTGACGTCAAGAAGGTCGGCGAGGAGACGGTCTCCGGCGTCCACACCACCCACTACTCGGGCACGCTGAACGTCGCCGACCTCGCGGGCAGGACCAGCGACCTCAGCGCCGAGCAGCTGTCGGCCCTGAAGAAGCAGCTCAGCCAGGCCGGCGTCACCACCGACACCGTCGACATCTGGATCAACGACCAGGACCTGCTGGTCAAGAAGACCGAGAAGGCCGACACGGCCAACGGCGCCATGACCAACACCTCCTTCTACAGCGACTACGGCGTGAAGGTGACCGCCGAGGCACCCCCGGCCGGCGACACCAAGGACTTCGCGGACATGCTGAAGTCCGGCGGCACGCTGACGGGCGGCACCGGCACCACCTCCTGACCTCCCTGACCCCGGCGGCCCTCACGGCCCTCCGAGGCGCGCTCAGCGCCCCTCGGAGGGCCTGCCGCCCTTCACCCTGCCCGCCCGGCCGGCGGAGCCCGCTGTGCCCCGGCCGGAGCGGTCGTAAACGGCCGATTTGCTCGATGGAGCCCCCGTCCCGTACTCTCTTCGAGAAGCCAAAGACCGCTGGTCGTTGCCGCGCTCTCGAACGAGGGTGCGGTGGCCGAAGGATCCGCTGAAAAGTGGGCGACCCGCGCAGGTGACAGTGGAAGAACTCCCGGAGCGCGCGCGCCGAGCGTGTGTGCGGCCGGTCGAGTCCGCCCCGTGCGCCTGCGCCGGGGCGTTTCGTTTTCCCCAGTCCTCCTTCGGGTCCGCGCGGTCCGAATCACCCGGAAGGAGGCCGAGGCTCTATGGCGAGGCCCGACAAGGCTGCCGCGGTTGCGGAGCTGACGGACAAGTTCCGCAGCTCCAACGCCGCCGTGCTGACCGAGTACCGCGGTCTCACCGTGGCGCAGCTCAAGACGCTGCGCCGGTCGCTCGGTGAGAACGCCCAGTACGCCGTGGTGAAGAACACGCTGACCAAGATTGCGGCCAAGGAGGCCGGGATCACGCTGGAGGACCAGCTCTTCGCTGGACCGACGGCCGTCGCCTTCGTCACCGGTGACCCGGTGGAGTCGGCGAAGGGTCTGCGTGACTTCGCCAAGGACAACCCCAATCTCGTCATCAAGGGCGGTGTCCTTGAGGGCAAGGCCCTCTCCGCCGACGAGATCAAGAAGCTTGCGGACCTTGAGTCCCGCGAGGTTCTGCTCAGCAAGCTGGCCGGTGCCTTCAAGGCGAAGCAGTCCCAGGCTGCCTCCGTCTTCCAGGCGCTGCCGTCGAAGCTCGTCCGCACCGTGGACGCGCTGCGCGCCAAGCAGGCCGAGCAGGGCGGTGCCGAGTAATTCGGCTCGCTTTCTGACCCGCACCAACGGCGCGGGTCGCAGCGGGCCGACGTACGCCCGCCTTATCCAGTACATCCGGCACCTGCCGATTTGAGTGGAAGGACCGCCATCATGGCGAAGCTCACCCAGGACGAGCTGCTTGCCCAGTTCGAGGAGATGACCCTCATCGAGCTCTCCGAGTTCGTGAAGGCCTTCGAGGACAAGTTCGACGTCACCGCTGCCGCCGCTGCCCCGGTCGTCGTTGCCGGCGGTGCCGCCGGTGGCGCCGAGGCCGCTGCCGAGGAGGAGAAGGACGAGTTCGACGTCATCCTCACCGGCGCCGGCGACAAGAAGATCCAGGTCATCAAGGTCGTGCGTGAGCTGACCTCCCTGGGTCTGAAGGAGGCCAAGGACCTCGTCGACGGCACCCCGAAGCCGGTCCTCGAGAAGGTCAACAAGGAGCAGGCCGACAAGGCCGCCGAGGCCCTCAAGGGCGCCGGCGCGTCCGTCGAGGTCAAGTAAGACCTTCGCGACCGTCGAAACGGCCCCCTAGGGCTGTAACGCGAACGCACCGAAGGGCGATCATCCATCCGGGTGGTCGCCCTTCGGCGTTCCCCGGGGTCCGGCCTGGGCTGCCTTGCACCTCTGTTCGTGAGGGGTAAGGTGATCTTCGTCGTGTCTCCCGTTGCTCCGGTTCGGGCAAGGAACCCTTGACGAACCGCACGCAGCGCGCAATTCTCAGGACGCGTCGTCACAAGGATCCGAATCCGAGGCATGGATCGGCGACGAAGAGGGCAGTATCAACGTGCGTTGAGGGCAGGCATGCCGAGGGCGTTGACAAGGGCGTTGAGGGCAACGAGGGTCTTCGAAAACCCGCACTGGACATCAGTGTGCCAAGTGGCTACACTGACCCTTTGCGCTGCCTGTTAGCTGTCCCCTGCCCGTCACCAGGGGTCTGCCCTCACTTGAGCACAGTCGACCTAAGCCCCCCTGGCCTGGGGTTTCCGTCCCTGTGTATGGGAGAGGGACCGGTACGCGCGTAGTGAGTCCGAGCCCTCGGAAGGACCCCCTCTTGGCCGCCTCGCGCACTGCCTCGACCGCGAATACGAACAACGGCGCCAGCACCGCCCCGCTGCGCATCTCCTTTGCAAAGATCAAGGAGCCCCTCGAGGTTCCGAACCTGCTCGCGCTGCAGACCGAGAGCTTTGACTGGCTGCTCGGCAACACCGCTTGGCAGACTCGGGTCGAGGAGGCTCTTGAGAACGGTCAGGACGTCCCCACCAAGTCCGGTCTGGAGGAGATCTTCGAGGAGATCTCCCCGATCGAGGACTTCTCCGGGTCGATGTCGCTGACGTTCCGGGACCACCGCTTCGAGCCGCCCAAGAACTCGATCGACGAGTGCAAGGAGCGCGACTTCACGTACGCCGCCCCGCTCTTCGTCACCGCCGAGTTCACCAACAACGAGACCGGCGAGATCAAGTCCCAGACCGTCTTCATGGGCGACTTCCCGCTCATGACGAACAAGGGCACTTTCGTCATCAACGGCACCGAGCGTGTCGTGGTGTCCCAGCTGGTCCGTTCCCCCGGTGTCTACTTCGACTCCAGCATCGACAAGACGTCCGACAAGGACATCTTCTCCGCCAAGATCATCCCGTCCCGGGGTGCCTGGCTGGAGATGGAGATCGACAAGCGCGACATGGTCGGTGTCCGTATCGACCGCAAGCGCAAGCAGTCGGTCACCGTGCTGCTGAAGGCGCTCGGCTGGACGACCGAGCAGATCCTTGAGGAGTTCGGCGACTACGAGTCGATGCGCGCCACCCTGGAGAAGGACCACACCCAGGGCCAGGACGACGCGCTGCTCGACATCTACCGCAAGCTGCGCCCGGGCGAGCCTCCCACGCGTGAGGCCGCGCAGACGCTGCTGGAGAACCTCTACTTCAACCCCAAGCGCTACGACCTCGCCAAGGTCGGCCGCTACAAGGTCAACAAGAAGCTGGGCGCCGACGCTCCGCTGGACGCGGGCATCCTGACCGTCGAGGACATCATCTCGACGATCAAGTACCTGGTGCAGCTGCACGCCGGCGAGACGGAGACCACCGGTGACAACGGCGACACGATCGTCGTCGAGACCGATGACATCGACCACTTCGGCAACCGTCGTCTGCGCAGCGTCGGCGAGCTCATCCAGAACCAGGTCCGCACGGGTCTGGCGCGTATGGAGCGTGTCGTCCGCGAGCGGATGACGACCCAGGACGTCGAGGCGATCACGCCGCAGACCCTGATCAACATCCGGCCGGTCGTCGCCTCCATCAAGGAGTTCTTCGGCACCAGCCAGCTGTCCCAGTTCATGGACCAGAACAACCCGCTGTCGGGTCTCACCCACAAGCGCCGTCTGTCGGCTCTCGGCCCGGGTGGTCTCTCCCGTGAGCGGGCCGGCTTCGAGGTCCGTGACGTGCACCCGTCGCACTACGGCCGTATGTGCCCGATCGAGACGCCGGAAGGCCCGAACATCGGTCTGATCGGCTCGCTCGCCTCCTACGGCCGGGTCAACGCGTTCGGCTTCGTCGAGACCCCGTACCGCAAGGTCATCGACGGCCAGGTCACCGACGAGGTCGACTACCTGACCGCCGACGAGGAGGACCGCTTCGTCATCGCGCAGGCCAACGCGCCGCTGACGAACGACCTCCGGTTCGAGGAGAGCCGCGTGCTCGTCCGCCGTCGTGGCGGCGAGGTCGACTACGTCGGCCCCGAGGACGTGGACTACATGGACGTCTCGCCGCGCCAGATGGTGTCGGTCGCGACCGCCATGATCCCCTTCCTCGAGCACGACGACGCCAACCGTGCCCTCATGGGCGCGAACATGATGCGCCAGGCCGTTCCGCTGATTAAGTCGGAGGCCCCGCTCGTCGGTACCGGCATGGAGTACCGCTCCGCCGTCGACGCCGGCGACGTCGTCAAGGCCGAGAAGGCCGGTGTGGTCCAGGAGGTCTCCGCGGACTACATCACCACCGCCAACGACGACGGCACGTACATCACGTACCGCCTGGCCAAGTTCGCCCGCTCCAACCAGGGCACCTCGGTCAACCAGAAGGTCATCGTCAACGAGGGCGACCGTGTCGTCGAGGGCCAGGTCCTCGCCGACGGCCCGGCCACCCAGAACGGCGAGATGGCCCTCGGCAAGAACCTGCTCGTGGCGTTCATGCCGTGGGAGGGTCACAACTACGAGGACGCGATCATCCTGTCGCAGCGCCTCGTGCAGGACGACGTCCTCTCCTCGATCCACATCGAGGAGCACGAGGTCGACGCCCGTGACACCAAGCTCGGCCCCGAGGAGATCACCCGGGACATCCCGAACGTCTCCGAGGAGGTCCTCGCCGACCTGGACGAGCGCGGCATCATCCGCATCGGTGCCGAGGTCATCGCCGGTGACATCCTCGTCGGCAAGGTCACCCCGAAGGGTGAGACCGAGCTGACGCCGGAGGAGCGCCTGCTGCGCGCGATCTTCGGTGAGAAGGCCCGTGAGGTGCGTGACACCTCGCTGAAGGTGCCGCACGGCGAGACCGGCAAGGTCATCGGTGTGCGCGTCTTCGACCGCGAGGAGGGCGACGAGCTGCCGCCGGGCGTGAACCAGCTGGTCCGCGTCTACGTCGCGCAGAAGCGCAAGATCACCGACGGTGACAAGCTCGCCGGCCGTCACGGCAACAAGGGTGTCATCTCCAAGATCCTGCCGATCGAGGACATGCCGTTCCTGGAGGACGGCACCCCGGTCGACATCATCCTCAACCCGCTGGGTGTGCCGTCCCGAATGAACCCGGGACAGGTCCTGGAGATCCACCTCGGCTGGCTCGCCAGCCGCGGCTGGGACGTCTCCGGCCTCGCGGAGGAGTGGGCCCAGCGCCTCCAGGTCATCGGCGCCGACCAGGTCGCCCCCGGCACCAACGTCGCGACCCCGGTCTTCGACGGTGCCCGTGAGGACGAGCTGGCGGGTCTGCTCCAGCACACCATCCCGAACCGGGACGGCGAGCGCATGGTGCTCCCGACCGGTAAGGCGCGGCTGTTCGACGGCCGTAGCGGTGAGCCGTTCCCGGACCCGATCTCGGTCGGCTACATGTACATCCTGAAGCTGCACCACCTGGTCGACGACAAGCTGCACGCCCGCTCGACCGGCCCGTACTCGATGATCACCCAGCAGCCGCTGGGTGGTAAGGCGCAGTTCGGTGGCCAGCGGTTCGGTGAGATGGAGGTGTGGGCCCTTGAGGCCTACGGCGCCGCGTACGCCCTCCAGGAGCTGCTGACCATCAAGTCCGACGACGTCACCGGCCGCGTGAAGGTCTACGAGGCCATCGTCAAGGGCGAGAACATCCCCGAGCCCGGCATCCCCGAGTCCTTCAAGGTGCTCATCAAGGAGATGCAGTCGCTCTGCCTGAACGTGGAGGTGCTGTCCAGCGACGGTATGTCCATCGAGATGCGCGACACCGACGAGGACGTCTTCCGCGCTGCGGAGGAGCTCGGTATCGACCTGTCCCGGCGCGAGCCGAGCAGCGTCGAAGAGGTCTGACGGGAGTCCGGCGGGGCCCTGACCCACAAGGGCCCCGCCGACCCCCAGGCCCCCGTTTCAGACCACAGACTTAACGACCCTGAGAGGGATTGACGCATAGTGCTCGACGTCAACTTCTTCGACGAGCTCCGGATCGGCCTGGCCACCGCTGACGACATCCGTCAGTGGAGCCACGGCGAGGTCAAGAAGCCCGAGACCATCAACTACCGCACCCTCAAGCCCGAGAAGGACGGACTCTTCTGCGAGAAGATCTTCGGTCCGACCCGGGACTGGGAGTGCTACTGCGGCAAGTACAAGCGCGTCCGCTTCAAGGGCATCATCTGCGAGCGCTGTGGCGTCGAGGTCACGCGTGCCAAGGTGCGCCGTGAGCGGATGGGCCACATCGAGCTGGCCGCCCCCGTCACGCACATCTGGTACTTCAAGGGTGTCCCCTCGCGCCTCGGCTACCTGTTGGACCTGGCGCCGAAGGACCTTGAGAAGGTCATCTACTTCGCCGCGTACATGATCACGTACGTCGACGAGGAGCGTCGTACCCGCGACCTGCCCTCCCTGGAGGCGCACGTCTCGGTCGAGCGTCAGCAGATCGAGAACCGCCGGGACGCCGACCTGGAGGGCCGTGCCAAGAAGCTTGAGTCCGACCTGGCCGAGCTGGAGGCCGAGGGCGCCAAGGCCGACGTGCGCCGCAAGGTGCGCGAGGGTGCCGAGCGCGAGATGAAGCAGCTGCGCGACCGCGCGCAGCGCGAGATCGACCGCCTCGACGAGGTGTGGAACCGGTTCAAGAACCTCAAGGTCCAGGACCTGGAGGGCGACGAGCTGCTCTACCGCGAGCTGCGCGACCGCTTCGGCACCTACTTCGACGGCTCGATGGGCGCCGCGGCGCTTCAGAAGCGCCTGGAGTCCTTCGACCTGGAGGAAGAGGCCGAGCGTCTCCGCGAGATCATCCGCACCGGCAAGGGCCAGAAGAAGACCCGTGCCCTGAAGCGGCTGAAGGTCGTCTCCGCGTTCCTCCAGACCTCCAACAGCCCCAAGGGCATGGTCCTGGACTGCGTCCCGGTCATCCCGCCGGACCTGCGTCCGATGGTGCAGCTGGACGGTGGCCGCTTCGCGACCTCCGACC
Source organism: Streptomyces canarius (assembly GCF_014650735.1). Taxonomy (NCBI): domain Bacteria; kingdom Bacillati; phylum Actinomycetota; class Actinomycetes; order Kitasatosporales; family Streptomycetaceae; genus Streptomyces; species Streptomyces canarius. The sequence continues at coordinate 156,832 of NZ_BMVN01000008.1, read as the reverse complement.
TGAACGACCTGTACCGCCGTGTCATCAACCGCAACAACCGCCTGAAGCGCCTCCTCGACCTCGGTGCCCCCGAGATCATCGTGAACAACGAGAAGCGCATGCTCCAGGAGGCCGTCGACGCGCTCTTCGACAACGGCCGTCGTGGTCGCCCGGTCACGGGCCCCGGCAACCGTCCGCTGAAGTCGCTGTCCGACATGCTGAAGGGCAAGCAGGGTCGCTTCCGTCAGAACCTGCTCGGCAAGCGAGTCGACTACTCGGCGCGTTCCGTCATCGTCGTCGGCCCGCAGCTGAAGCTGCACCAGTGCGGTCTGCCCAAGGCCATGGCGCTGGAGCTCTTCAAGCCGTTCGTGATGAAGCGCCTGGTCGACCTGAACCACGCGCAGAACATCAAGAGCGCCAAGCGCATGGTGGAGCGCGGTCGCACCGTCGTGTACGACGTCCTCGAAGAGGTCATCGCCGAGCACCCGGTGCTGCTGAACCGTGCGCCCACCCTGCACCGCCTCGGCATCCAGGCCTTCGAGCCGCAGCTGGTCGAGGGCAAGGCCATCCAGATCCACCCGCTCGTCTGCACCGCGTTCAACGCGGACTTCGACGGTGACCAGATGGCCGTGCACCTGCCGCTGTCCGCGGAGGCGCAGGCCGAGGCCCGCATCCTGATGCTGTCCTCGAACAACATCCTCAAGCCGGCCGACGGCCGTCCGGTGACGATGCCGACCCAGGACATGGTCCTCGGTCTGTTCTTCCTCACCACCGACGGCGAGCTGCGTGACACCAAGGGCGAGGGCCGCGCGTTCGGCTCCACGGCCGAGGCGATCATGGCGTTCGACGCCGGCGAGCTCGCGCTCCAGTCGGCCGTGGACATCCGCTTCCCGGTGGGCACCATCCCGCCGCGCGGCTGGACCCCGCCGGCGCGCGAGGAGGGTGAGCCCGAGTGGCAGCAGGGTGACTCCTTCCGCCTGCGCACCACCCTGGGCCGCGCGCTCTTCAACGAGCTGCTGCCCGAGGACTACCCGTTCGTGGACTACTCGGTGGGCAAGAAGCAGCTCTCCGAGATCGTCAACGACCTCGCCGAGCGCTACCCGAAGGTCATCGTGGCGGCGACGCTCGACAACCTGAAGGCGGCCGGCTTCTACTGGGCGACCCGTTCCGGTGTCACCGTGGCCATCTCCGACGTCGTCGTTCCCGAGGCGAAGAAGGAGATCGTCCGCGGCTACGAGGCGCAGGACGAGAAGGTCCAGAAGCAGTACGAGCGCGGTCTCATCACCAAGGAAGAGCGCACTCAGGAACTCATCGCGATCTGGACCAAGGCGACCAACGAGGTCGCCGAGGCGATGAACGAGAACTTCCCCAAGACGAACCCCATCTTCATGATGGTTGACTCGGGTGCCCGAGGAAACATGATGCAGATGCGGCAGATCGCCGGTATGCGTGGTCTGGTGTCGAACGCGAAGAACGAGACGATCCCGCGGCCCATCAAGGCCTCGTTCCGTGAGGGTCTGTCCGTGCTGGAGTACTTCATCTCCACGCACGGTGCCCGTAAGGGTCTGGCGGACACCGCTCTGCGTACCGCCGACTCGGGTTACCTCACCCGTCGTCTGGTCGACGTCTCCCAGGACGTCATCATCCGCGAGGAGGACTGCGGCACCGACCGTGGCCTGCGGCTGCGGATCGCCGACCGTGGCGCCGACGGCGTGCTGCGCAAGGCGGACGACGTCGAGACGTCCGTGTACGCGCGCTGCCTCGCCGAGGACATCGTGGTCGACGGCCAGGTGCTGGCCCCGGCCGGCACCGACCTGGGCGACGTCCTCATCGAGGAGCTCGTCGGCCGTGGCGTCGAGGAGGTCAAGACCCGCTCGGTCCTGACCTGCGAGTCCGCCGTCGGTACCTGCGCGATGTGCTACGGCCGCTCGCTGGCCACCGGCAAGCTGGTCGACATCGGTGAGGCGGTCGGCATCATCGCCGCCCAGTCCATCGGTGAGCCCGGTACCCAGCTGACGATGCGTACCTTCCACACCGGTGGTGTGGCCGGTGACGACATCACCCAGGGTCTGCCGCGTGTCGTCGAGCTCTTCGAGGCCCGTACCCCGAAGGGTGTCGCCCCGATCTCCGAGGCCTCCGGCCGCGTCCGGATCGAGGAGACCGAGAAGACCAAGAAGATCGTCGTCACCCCGGACGACGGCAGCGACGAGACGGCGTACCCGATCTCGAAGCGTGCCAAGGTCCTGGTCCGCGAGGGCGACCACGTCGAGGTGGGCCAGCAGCTCACCGTGGGTGCCACCAACCCGCACGACGTGCTGCGCATCCTGGGTCAGCGTGCCGTCCAGGTCCACCTGGTCGGCGAGGTCCAGAAGGTGTACAACTCGCAGGGTGTGTCGATCCACGACAAGCACATCGAGATCATCATCCGGCAGATGCTCCGCCGCGTGACGATCATCGAGTCCGGCGACGCCGAGCTGCTGCCCGGCGAGCTGGTCGAGCGCTCCCGCTTCGAGCAGGAGAACCGTCGTGTGGTCCAGGAGGGCGGTCACCCGGCCTCCGGTCGTCCGCAGCTGATGGGTATCACCAAGGCCTCGCTGGCGACCGAGTCCTGGCTGTCGGCGGCGTCCTTCCAGGAGACGACGCGAGTCCTCACCGACGCGGCGATCAACGCCAAGTCGGACTCGCTCATCGGCCTCAAGGAGAACGTCATCATCGGTAAGCTCATCCCGGCCGGTACGGGTCTGTCCCGCTACCGCAACATCCGGGTCGAGCCGACCGAGGAGGCCAAGGCCGCGATGTACTCGGCCGTCGGCTACGACGACATCGACTACTCGCCGTTCGGCACGGGCTCCGGCCAGGCCGTGCCGCTGGAGGACTACGACTACGGTCCGTACAACCAGTAAGCGAGCAGCTTGAACTGACGGGCGGCCACTCCTTGCGGGGTGGCCGCCCTTCGGCGTGTTCGGGCACGATGTTCTCCGCAGGCCAAGTGCCCAGTGTGAAAAGGGTGTTGGGGGAATATCTGGTGGAGACGGCCCGTGTCTTCTTCGGTCTGACGGCCGCCTTGGTGGTGCCTCTGGGGCTGGGCTGGCAGCGCACGCGGCCCGGCCCGGCGGCCGTCGTGGTGCTTGTCTGGAGCGCTTACACCGTCTTCCCCTACATGGATCGCCTGCGGCCCTGGATCGCACTCTCCGCGGCCGTCCTGGCGGCTCTGGGGGTGATGCTCTGGCAGCGCCCCGAGAACCCTTGGCGGTCGGGATTCCCGGATATGCGGTTGTGGACGTCCGGGGCGCTTGCCCCGCCGAGGCGACTCGGTATGGCCGCTCTCGCGGCGGCGCTGCTCCTGTCCGGCTGGACTGTCGGCGAAAGGTCGTTCTCCCTCCTGGTGGAACTACTCAGAAGTGACCGCACGGCCGTGTTCGTCTCCGCGCTGCTCATCGCGGTCTTCGGGGGCGGCACGCTGGCGAAGACCGCTACAGAGCCGGTCCGGCGCGAGATAGAGGCGTTGGAGGAGGGACCTCAGCGATCGGCCGCGATGGAGTTCATGAACGGCGGGTCGGCCATCGGGAGACTAGAGAGAGGGCTTCTCTTCGCCTTCCTCGCAGCCGGCCAGCCAGAAGCGGCCGCCCTGGTCCTCGCGGCGAAGTCACTGGCCCGGGTCCCGAGTGCCGAACACGGCAAGCACGCGTCCGAATACTTTCTGATCGGTACCCTGGCCAGTGTCATAGCAGCGTTGGCGATGAGCATGGCCGCACGCTCGGCGGTCGGGCTGCCAGTCCTCTAGGAGCCGGGGAGATGCTTTGGAGCTGGCCGGCCACCCTCTGATCCGTGAGTTGTGCTCGCTCAAGCTGCCGACCGCCGATTACGTGGTGGCAGGCAGCGGCCCGCTCCTCGCGCACGGCCTGCGGAGCGTCGTACACGATCTGGATGTCGTCGCCAGGGGAGACGCCTGGGAGGCCGTCCTGCGGCTCGGGGATCCGGAGGTGCCGCCTTCCGGGTTCGGCCGCCTGGTGTCGCTCTTCGACGGAGACATAGAGGTCTTCGACCGCTGGCTGCCGGGGTCCCCCGATCCCGATCGGATGATCGAGAGCGCGGAACTGGTGGAGGGGATTCCCTTCTCGCCGCTGTATGAGGTCCTGACCTGGAAGGAGCGGCTGGGGAGGCGGAAGGATCAAGAAGACGTCAAGCTGATCCGTGACTACCTGGCGCACTCAGCCGGTTGAATGCCGGCCCTGTCAAGAGCTGGCGTGTCGCTGCCCACCCCATTTGTTTTGACCGCAGCGAATGAGGTAGGTACGCTCAGACCTTGTGCCTGGGGTGTGCCCTGGCTCCTGTGCGTGCCTGCAAACCGCATGGCGAGCCGCGACCGGCCACCGTAATCTGCGCCCTTTCCGTCTTGCGGCGGGAGTCTGACGGATTCGACACACCCGACCGCGTGGGTCGGCGACGTTCCAGGTTAGCTGTACCCATCGGCACACAGAAACCGGAGAAGTAGTGCCTACGATCCAGCAGCTGGTCCGCAAGGGCCGGCAGGACAAGGTCGAGAAGAACAAGACGCCCGCACTCGAGGGTTCCCCTCAGCGTCGTGGCGTCTGCACGCGTGTGTTCACGACCACCCCGAAGAAGCCGAACTCGGCCCTCCGCAAGGTCGCGCGTGTGCGTCTGACCAGCGGCATCGAGGTCACCGCTTACATTCCGGGTGAGGGACACAACCTGCAGGAGCACTCCATCGTGCTCGTGCGCGGCGGCCGTGTGAAGGACCTGCCGGGTGTTCGCTACAAGATCATCCGCGGCTCGCTCGACACCCAGGGTGTCAAGAACCGCAAGCAGGCTCGCAGCCGTTACGGCGCCAAGAAGGAGAAGTAAGAATGCCTCGTAAGGGCCCCGCCCCGAAGCGCCCGGTCATCATCGACCCGGTCTACAGCTCTCCTCTGGTGACCTCCCTGATCAACAAGGTGCTGCTGAACGGCAAGCGCTCCACCGCCGAGCGCATCGTCTACGGCGCCATGGAGGGCCTGCGCGAGAAGACCGGCAACGACCCGGTCATCACGCTCAAGCGCGCTCTTGAGAACATCAAGCCGACCCTTGAGGTCAAGTCCCGCCGTGTCGGTGGCGCCACCTACCAGGTGCCGGTCGAGGTCAAGCCCGGCCGTGCCAACACCCTGGCGCTGCGCTGGCTGGTCGGTTACTCCCGCGCCCGTCGCGAGAAGACCATGACCGAGCGCCTCCTCAACGAGCTTCTCGACGCCTCCAACGGCCTCGGTGCGGCCGTGAAGAAGCGCGAGGACACCCACAAGATGGCCGAGTCCAACAAGGCCTTCGCGCACTACCGCTGGTAGTCGCTACCCACATCGAGACCGAGAGAAGACTGAAGCCTTATGGCTACCACTTCACTTGACCTGGCCAGGGTCCGAAACATCGGGATCATGGCCCACATCGACGCGGGCAAGACGACCACCACCGAGCGGATCCTGTTCTACACCGGTGTGTCTTACAAGATCGGTGAGGTCCACGACGGCGCTGCCACCATGGACTGGATGGAGCAGGAGCAGGAGCGTGGCATCACGATCACCTCTGCTGCCACCACCTGTCACTGGTCGCTGGAAGACGTCGACCACACCATCAACATCATCGACACCCCGGGTCACGTCGACTTCACCGTCGAGGTGGAGCGCTCCCTGCGCGTGCTCGACGGTGCTGTCACGGTGTTCGACGGCGTCGCCGGCGTGGAGCCCCAGTCCGAGACGGTGTGGCGTCAGGCGGACCGCTACGGCGTTCCGCGTATCTGCTTCGTCAACAAGCTCGACCGCACCGGTGCCGAGTTCCACCGCTGTGTCGACATGATCTCCGACCGTCTGGGCGCGCAGCCGCTGGTCATGCAGCTGCCGATCGGTGCCGAGGCGGACTTCAAGGGCGTCGTCGACCTGGTGAAGATGAAGGCCCTGGTCTGGTCGGCCGAGGCGACCAAGGGCGAGATGTACGACACCGTCGACATCCCCGCCACGCACACCGAGGCCGCCGAGGAGTGGCGCGGCAAGCTGGTCGAGGCCGTCGCCGAGAACGACGAAGAGATCATGGAGCTGTACCTGGAGGGCGAGGAGCCCACCGAGGAGCAGCTGTACGCCGCGATCCGTCGTATCACCATCGCCTCCGGCAAGGGCACCGGCACCACGGTCACCCCGGTGTTCTGTGGCACCGCGTTCAAGAACAAGGGCGTCCAGCCCCTGCTCGACGCGGTCGTGCGCTACCTGCCGTCCCCGGTCGACATCGAGGCCATCGAGGGCCACGACGTCAAGGACCCGGAGACGGTCATCAAGCGCAAGCCGTCCGACGAGGAGCCGCTGTCCGCGCTGGCGTTCAAGATCATGAGCGACCCGCACCTGGGCAAGCTCACCTTCGTCCGCGTGTACTCCGGCCGCCTGGAGTCCGGCAGCTCTGTGCTGAACTCCGTCAAGGGCAAGAAGGAGCGCATCGGCAAGATCTACCGCATGCACGCCAACAAGCGTGAGGAGATCGAGTCGGTGGGCGCCGGCGACATCGTCGCCGTCATGGGCCTGAAGCAGACCACCACCGGTGAGACGCTGTCCGACGACAAGCAGCCGGTGATCCTGGAGTCCATGGACTTCCCGGCGCCGGTCATCCAGGTCGCCATCGAGCCCAAGTCGAAGGGCGACCAGGAGAAGCTGGGCGTCGCGATCCAGCGCCTGGCCGAGGAGGACCCGTCCTTCCAGGTCCACTCGGACGAGGAGACCGGCCAGACCATCATCGGCGGTATGGGCGAGCTGCACCTCGAGGTGCTCGTCGACCGTATGCGCCGTGAGTTCAAGGTCGAGGCCAACGTCGGCAAGCCGCAGGTGGCGTACCGCGAGACCATCCGCAAGGCGGTCGAGAAGGTCGAGTACACCCACAAGAAGCAGACGGGTGGTACCGGTCAGTTCGCCCGCGTCATCATTGCGGTCGAGCCGATCGAGAGCGGCGACGCCTCGTACGAGTTCGTCAACAAGGTGACCGGTGGCCGCGTGCCGAAGGAGTACATCCCTTCGGTCGACGCCGGTGCGCAGGAGGCCATGCAGTTCGGCATCCTCGCCGGTTACGAGATGACCGGTGTCCGCGTCACGCTGCTCGACGGTGCCTACCACGAGGTGGACTCCTCCGAGCTGGCGTTCAAGATCGCCGGTTCGCAGGCCTTCAAGGAGGCCGCGCGCAAGGCCAGCCCTGTGCTCCTTGAGCCGATGATGGCCGTCGAGGTCACCACGCCCGAGGACTACATGGGTGAGGTCATCGGCGACATCAACTCCCGCCGTGGCCAGATCCAGGCCATGGAGGAGCGGGCTGGTGCCCGCGTCGTGAAGGGCCTCGTGCCCCTGTCGGAGATGTTCGGCTACGTCGGCGACCTCCGCAGCAAGACGTCGGGTCGCGCAAGCTACTCGATGCAGTTCGACTCCTACGCCGAGGTTCCGCGGAACGTCGCCGAGGAGATCATCGCGAAGGCCAAGGGCGAGTAACGCACCGCGTTCACACGCCGTAGGCTTGACTCCGGAGCCTCCAGGGGCAAACGTCCGCAATCGCGAGCGTTTGCCCCGGGTTCCGGGCCTTTACAGCAAAGATCACCTGGCGCCGATGAAGTAAGGCGTACAGAACCACTCCACAGGAGGACCCCAGTGGCGAAGGCGAAGTTCGAGCGGACTAAGCCGCACGTCAACATCGGCACCATCGGTCACATCGACCACGGTAAGACGACCCTCACGGCCGCCATTACCAAGGTGCTGCACGACGCGTACCCGGACCTGAACGAGGCCACCCCGTTCGACAACATCGACAAGGCTCCTGAGGAGCGTCAGCGCGGTATCACCATCTCCATCGCGCACGTCGAGTACCAGACCGAGGCGCGTCACTACGCCCACGTCGACTGCCCGGGTCACGCGGACTACATCAAGAACATGATCACGGGTGCGGCGCAGATGGACGGCGCCATCCTCGTGGTCGCCGCCACCGACGGCCCGATGCCGCAGACCAAGGAGCACGTGCTCCTGGCCCGCCAGGTCGGCGTTCCGTACATCGTCGTCGCCCTGAACAAGGCCGACATGGTGGACGACGAGGAGATCCTGGAGCTCGTTGAGCTCGAGGTCCGTGAGCTCCTCTCCGAGTACGAGTTCCCCGGCGACGACGTTCCGGTCGTCAAGGTCTCCGCGCTCAAGGCCCTTGAGGGCGAGCAGGAGTGGGTGGACTCCGTCCTCAACCTGATGAAGGCCGTCGACGAGTCGATCCCGCAGCCGGAGCGCGACGTCGACAAGCCGTTCCTCATGCCGATCGAGGACGTCTTCACGATCACCGGTCGCGGTACGGTCGTCACCGGCCGTATCGAGCGTGGTGTCCTCAAGGTCAACGAGACCGTCGACATCATCGGCATCAAGACCGAGAAGACCACCACCACGGTCACCGGCATCGAGATGTTCCGCAAGCTGCTCGACGAGGGCCAGGCCGGTGAGAACGTCGGTCTGCTCCTCCGTGGCATCAAGCGCGAGGACGTCGAGCGCGGCCAGGTCATCATCAAGCCGGGCTCGGTCACCCCGCACACCGAGTTCGAGGCGCAGGCCTACATCCTGTCCAAGGACGAGGGTGGCCGCCACACGCCGTTCTTCAACAACTACCGTCCGCAGTTCTACTTCCGCACGACGGACGTGACCGGCGTGGTGACCCTCCCCGAGGGCACCGAGATGGTCATGCCGGGTGACAACACCGAGATGAAGGTGGAGCTCATCCAGCCCGTCGCCATGGAAGAGGGCCTGAAGTTCGCCATCCGTGAGGGTGGCCGCACCGTGGGCGCCGGCCAGGTCACCAAGATCGTCAAGTAAGTTCCGCTTGCTTGGGGCATGATGGCTTGAGGGTCAGTCCCTGACCCGAAGGTCTCGACCTGCGAGAGGCCCGTACGACTCCGGTCGTACGGGCCTCTTCGTATGTCCACGGGCCTCTTCGCGTGCCCCACCGGGCCTCTTCGTGTGGCCCGCCGGGGGACCGCATACGGTTCTCCGGGTGAGGAAGAGGACCTTGATACACGCGGGGCTGCAAACCGTCGTCCCCTGGCTGGCCGTGGGGGCCGTGGTGATCGCCATGGCGTGGCAGCAGGGCCTGTTCTCCTGGGGCGCTTCGGCCGTGACGGGCCCGGCCCGCACGATCGCGCTGCCGGGAGGCGGCTTCTCCGACGGCGACCGGTGCGGGGTCAAGGGCTACCACTACTTCCCGCTGCCCGCGTCCGCGTCGGCACCCCCTGCGGCGGAGTCCCCGGCCCCGGTGCCCGGCCCGCGGCTCGTCCTCGGCTCCTACGGCTACGAGAAGCCGTCCCGCGCCCCCGGCCGCTTCACCATCGGCCTGCTCTTCGCACCGGGTCCCAAGGGGTCGCCGGAGCTGTCGCGGACCCTGGGCGGCGAGGGTGTCGCCGTGGAGATCGAGGGGCCGCGGGGGCTGGTCGGCGGAGCGCACGGCCTGCCCGTCACCTGGGATTCCGCCCCGAAGTCCGGCACCGGTGACAGCGCCGAGCTGTCCCTGCCGCTGGAGGCGCTGTGCCCCGGGCAGGACGCGAGGGACGTGATGCGGCGGCTCCAGGCGCCGATCGACTCCTCGAACACCATCACCGGACAGCCGGCCTACACCCTGACCGTGTCGGTGCGTGACCCGGGGATCGGAGCGCAGCGCAGGGCGATCGGCCTCCCGCTGGGCGGCAACCTGCTCAGCGCCGACAATCTGGTGCCGGAGGAGTCCTTCATGCTCGCGGGCGCGGCGTACTGACGGCTCCGAAACTATTCGGCGCGTACGACCCGTTCCCCCCGGCGCCGCGTCCCCCCACTATTTGTCATGCCGGTGAGCAAATAGATGCCGGAGGGGCTGGAGGGGTGAGGTATGTCGTCTGCGCACGTCAGCCGCAGGACGGTGCTCGGCGGGACGGTCCTGGGCGCCGGACTGGCCGCGATGCCCGTGGGGGTCCCCGGGACCGCGTCCGCCGCTCCGGGGGACGGGCTCCAGGTGACGGACCCGGGGGCGTACATCTCGTTCACGGGCGGGGTGTTCTCCCTGGTCGGCGCCCCCGTGGTGGTGAGCGCGGAGGACCACCCCGGGGTCGTGCGGGTGGCCGGGGACCTCCGGGACGACCTCGCGCGCGTGACCGGCGTCCGCCCCGGCACGACGATCGGCCGCTACCCGGTCCTGCTCGGCACGATCGGCCGCAGCCCGCTCGTCGACGGCCTGATCCGGTCCGGGAAGCTCGACGTCACGGGCGTGCGGGGCAGCTGGGAGACCTCGCTCCAGACGGTCGTGGAGCACCCGATGCCCGGTGTGGAGCGGGCGTTCGTCATCGCGGGCAGCGACCCGCGGGGCACGATCTTCGGGGCGTACGACGTCTCGTACGGCATCGGGGTCTCGCCCTGGCACTGGTGGGACGACGTACCGCCGGCCCGGCGCGACGCGGTCTGGGTGAAGGCCGGCCGCTTCACCCAGGGGACGCCGGCGGTGAAGTACCGGGGCGTCTTCATCAACGACGAGAACCCGGCGCTCGGCACCTGGGCACCGGCCTACTTCGGCCAGGGGAAGGCACCGGGCTACCCCGGCGGCTTCACCGCCGACTTCTACGCGAAGGTCTTCGAGGTCCTGCTGCGCCTGAAGGGCAACTACCTGTGGCCGGCGGTGTGGGGCCGGGCGTTCGCGGAGGACGACCCGGACAACCACCGGCGCGCGGCCGAGTACGGCATCGTCATGGGTACGTCCCACGAGGCGCCGATGATGCGGGGCATCGAGGAGTGGAACCGGCACGCCGGCTCCGGGACCGACCCCTACGAAGGCACGGGCGAGTGGTCGTACCGACGCAACCCGGAGGCGATCCGCGCGTACTGGCGCGCCGGCATCCAGCGCATGGTCGACCAGGGCTTCGAGGGCGTCGTCACCCTCGGCATGCGCGGCAACGGCGACACCGGCCTGCCCGACGGCGACGGCATCGAACTGATGCAGCAGATCATCGCCGACCAGCGCCGCATCATCGAGGAGGTGACCGGCAGGCCGGCGGCCGAGACCCCCCAGGTGTGGACCCTCTACAAGGAGGTCCAGCGCTACTGGGACCGGGGCCTGCGCGCCCCGGACGACGTCACCGTGGTCCTCACGGACGACAACTGGGGCAACATCCGCAAGCACCCGGACGGCTCCCGCGCCGGCGGGTACGGCCTCTACTACCACTTCGACTACGTCGGCGCCGGCCGCAACTACAAGTGGGTCGACACCGCGAACCTCCGGAACGTCTGGGACCAGCTCCACCAGGCCCACGCCTACGGCAACCACGGCCTGTGGGTGGTCAACGTCGGTGACCTGAAGGGCAACGAACTGCCGACGGAGTTCTTCCTCGACTACGCCTGGAATCCCGACGCCTGGCCGCTGGAGCGTCTCGGGGCGTGGGAGGAGCGCTACGCCCGCCAGAACTTCGGCGAGGCGCAGGCGAAGGAGATCGCGTCGCTGCTGGCGGCCTACGGCCGGCTCCAGGCCCGCCGCAAGCCGGAGCTGCTGAACCGCCGGATCACCCTCTCCGGCGACCAGGTCGTGTACGACGACCGGCAGAGCCCGTACTACTTCGCGCACCGGGAACTGGAACGGGTCACCGAGGAGTGGCGCGCGCTGGGCCGCCGCGCGGAACGCGTCGAGCGCAGACTGCCGGAGCGGCTGCGGGACGCGTGGTTCGAACTGGCCGGCTACGCGGTCACGGCGACCGCGAACCTGTACGCGCTGCGGGAAGCGGAGTTCACGAACCTGCTGTACGCGGCGCAGGGCCGGGCCGCGACGAACGACCGCGCGGCACAGGCGGAAGCCGCCCTCGGACAGGACCTCGCCCTCGCCGACCGCTTCAACTCCCGTGTCGCCGACGGCAAATGGCAGGGCTTCCAGACCCAGCCCCACATCGACTACGGGGACGTCGACCGCTACGGCCCCAACGCGGGCTGGCAGCAGCCGGAGAAGGACAACGTCGCCCTGCCCGACGTCCTCTTCCCGGCGGTACGGCGCATCGACGTGCCCGGGGCGGCGGAGCTGGGCGTGTCGGTGGACGGCGCGCAGGACGCGGGGGAGTGGTGGCCGGGAGGTTCTTCCTCGACCGCGTCCCTGCCGCCGTTCAGCCCGTACCAGACCCGCCCGCAGCAGTACGTGGAGATCTTCAACCGGGGCCGTACGCCCTTCCCGTACGAGGTCTCGGTCTCGGCGCCCTGGCTGCGGGTGGACCGCCCGCGCGGCCGGGTGGACCAGCAGGTCCGCCTGGAGGTACGGGTGGACTGGTCACGGCTGCCCGCCGACCGGGCGGAGGCGACCCTGACGGTGCGCGGGGCGGGGACGGCGGTGCCGGTGCGGTGCGTGGCGGAGCGCCCGTCGGGGGTGGAGCCGCGGGGCTTCGTGGAGGCCGGCGGCTACGTGGCGATCGACGCCGGGCACTACGACCGGGCGGTCGGGCCGTGGCGCCGTATCGACGGCATCGGACGGACCGGCGCGGGCATGACCCCGTGGCCGGTGACGTCCCCGAGCCGTACCCCGGGCGGCGACACACCTCGCCTGGAGTACGAGGTGACGCTGCTGTCCGCCCCCGGCGAGGTGACGGTCTGGGCCCATCTGTCCCCCCGGAACCCGGCCGTCCCCGGCGTCTTCGGCCTGCGCTACGGCGTCTCGCTGGACGACGGCCCGATCCGGACCGTGGACATCACGGCGGGCGCGGACGACGGCGCGCTGAACACGGTCTGGGCCCGGCACACCTCGGACAACGTCAACGCGACGGCGACCACGCACACCGTGACGGAGCCGGGCGTCCACCGGCTGAAGGTCTGGATGGTGGACCCGACGGTGGTGGTGCAGCGCCTGCTGATCGACACGGGCGGGCTGCCGGAGCTGTACCTGGGGCCGCTGGAGAGCCTGCGGGCGGGGGACGAGCACGCGTAGACCGGCTGGACCGGCCCTGCCCGCCGACCCCGGTTTGACCTACGTCACCTTCGGGGTAATCTCTTCGGCTCGATTGGCGGAGGCGCTGCCCCATATGGCAGACTGTCCGAGTTGCTCGGTCGAGTGTTGATGCTGCGCGCCTCCCGCCGGGAGGACCGGAAGCGAGTCCCACAGTACTCGTCGTCCTAACTGCCCTCGGGCAGCACTGGGACGGACGTACGGGAATCTTCCGGGAAGCGTGGGCGCGGCACCGGCCAGGCGCCCGGTGGGCCCGAGGTCCCCGGTCCGCGGTTCCGGAAGGGCCGTGTCAATCCCGCAGGGATGTTCGAACAAGGGGCATCCGTGTCAGCGGGAGTGCGACACACCCGACCGCGTGGGTCGGAGAACGAGGAAGCAGGAACCACCGGGTTCCAGAGCGTGAGAAGAGACAGGACTACTGAGTAGCCATGGCGGGACAGAAGATCCGCATCCGGCTCAAGGCCTACGACCACGAGGTCATCGACTCCTCGGCGAAGAAGATCGTCGAGACGGTGACCCGTACCGGTGCGTCGGTCGCGGGCCCGGTGCCGCTGCCCACTGAGAAGAACGTGTACTGCGTCATCAAGTCGCCGCACAAGTACAAGGACTCGCGCGAGCACTTCGAGATGCGCACGCACAAGCGCCTGATCGACATTCTCGACCCGACCCCCAAGACCGTTGACTCTCTGATGCGACTCGACCTCCCGGCCGGTGTCGACATCGAGATCAAGCTCTGAGGCTGGTGGGCTGAGAATGGCTAAGCAGATCAAGGGCATCCTGGGCGAGAAGCTCGGCATGACGCAGGTGTGGGACGAGAACAACCGTGTTGTTCCGGTCACCGTCGTCAAGGCCGGCCCCAACGTCGTCACCCAGGTCCGTACGAACGACGTCGACGGCTACGAGTCGGTCCAGATCGCCTTCGGCGAGATCGACCCGCGCAAGGTGAACAAGCCCCTCAAGGGCCACTTCGCCAAGGCCGACGTCACCCCGCGCCGCCACCTCGTCGAGATCCGTACCGCTGACGCCAGCGAGTACACCCTCGGCCAGGAGATCACCGCCGAGGTGTTCGAGGCCGGCGTCAAGGTCGACGTCACCGGCAAGAGCAAGGGCAAGGGCTTCGCCGGTGTCATGAAGCGCCACAACTTCCGTGGCCTCGGCGCCGGACACGGCACCCAGCGCAAGCACCGCTCCCCCGGTTCCATCGGTGGCTGCGCCACCCCGGGCCGTGTGTTCAAGGGCCTCCGCATGGCGGGTCGCATGGGCAACGAGCGGGTCACCACCCAGAACCTGACCGTCCACGCCGTTGACGCGGAGAAGGGTCTGCTGCTCATCAAGGGCGCGGTTCCCGGTCCGAACGGCGGCCTCGTCCTGGTCCGCACCGCGGCCAAGGGGGCCTGAGGTAACCGATGAGCACTGTTGACATCCTTTCGCCGGCGGGCGAGAAGGCCGGTTCCGTCGAGCTCCCCGCGGAGATCTTCGACGCCAAGGTCAGCGTTCCGCTGATCCACCAGGTCGTCGTCGCGCAGCTGGCCGCTGCCCGTCAGGGCACGCACAAGACCAAGACCCGCGGTGAAGTCCGTGGTGGCGGCAAGAAGCCGTACCGCCAGAAGGGCACCGGTCGCGCCCGCCAGGGTTCGACCCGCGCGCCGCAGTTCGCCGGTGGTGGCGTCGTGCACGGTCCCGTGCCGCGCGACTACTCGCAGCGCACCCCGAAGAAGATGAAGGCCGCCGCCCTGCGCGGTGCCCTCACCGACCGGGCGCGTCACAACCGCATCCACGTCGTCTCCGGCGTGGTCGAGGGCGGGAGCCCCAGCACCAAGGCCGCCAAGTCGCTGTTCGGCAAGATCTCGGAGCGCAAGAACCTGCTCCTGGTCGTCGACCGCGCCGACGAGGCCGCGTGGCTGTCCGCCCGCAACCTGCCCCAGGTCCACATCCTGGAGCCGGGCCAGCTGAACACGTACGACGTTCTCGTCTCGGACGACGTGGTCTTCACCCAGACCGCTTTCGAGTCCTTCGTCGCCGGCCCGAACAAGGCCAACGACACCGAAGGGAGCGAGGTCTGATGGCCATCCGTCACCCCGCCATTGCCTCGAAGGCCGCCAAGGCCGCCAAGGCCGCGCGCGTCGCCAAGGCGCGCCGTCACGCCGCCGAGGGCAAGAACACCGTCGAGACCCCGCTCAGCAAGTCGTACACGGACCCCCGTGACGTCCTGCTGAAGCCGGTCGTCTCCGAGAAGAGCTACGCGCTCCTCGACGAGAACAAGTACACGTTCATCGTCGACCCGAACGCCAACAAGACCCAGATCAAGCAGGCCGTCCAGGCGGTCTTCGACGTCAAGGTCACCGGGGTCAACACGATCAACCGCCAGGGCAAGCGCAAGCGGACCCGCACCGGCTTCGGCCAGCGCGCGGGCACCAAGCGCGCGATCGTGACCCTCGCCGAGGGCGACCGTATCGACATCTTCGGCGGTCCGACCGCGTAAGCGGGTCGGATCGTCCGATATCGGACGAGGACTGAGAAATGGGAATCCGCAAGTACAAGCCGACTACGCCGGGCCGTCGTGGCGCCAGCGTCGCCGACTTCGTCGAGGTCACGCGGTCCACGCCGGAGAAGTCGCTGGTCCGTCCCCTGCACAGCAAGGGCGGCCGTAACAACGCCGGTCGTGTGACCGTTCGCCACCAGGGTGGCGGACACAAGCGCGCCTACCGTGTGATCGACTTCCGTCGTCACGACAAGGACGGCGTGCCGGCGAAGGTCGCGCACATCGAGTACGACCCCAACCGCACCGCGCGCATCGCGCTGCTGCACTACGCCGACGGCGAGAAGCGCTACATCCTCGCCCCGCGCAACCTCCAGCAGGGCGACACCGTGGAGAACGGTCCCGGGGCCGACATCAAGCCGGGCAACAACCTGGCCCTCCGCAACATCCCGGTCGGTACCACGATCCACGCGATCGAGCTCCGTCCCGGTGGCGGTGCCAAGTTCGCCCGCTCCGCGGGTGCCTCGGTGCAGCTGCTCGCCCGTGAGGGCGCCATGGCGACCCTCCGTATGCCGTCCGGTGAGATCCGCATGGTGGACGCGCGCTGCCGCGCCACCGTCGGCGAGGTCGGCAACGCCGAGCAGAGCAACATCAACTGGGGCAAGGCGGGCCGCAAGCGGTGGCTGGGCGTTCGCCCGACCGTCCGTGGTGTGGTCATGAACCCGGTTGACCACCCGCACGGTGGTGGTGAGGGCCGGACCTCCGGTGGTCGCCACCCTGTGTCCCCGTGGGGCAAGAAGGAAGGCCGTACTCGTTCGCCCAAGAAGGCGTCGAACAAGTACATCGTCCGCCGCCGCAAGACGAACAAGAAGCGCTAAGGACGGGTTGAGATGCCTCGTAGCTTGAAGAAGGGGCCCTTCGTCGACGACCACCTGATGAAGAAGGTGGACACGCAGAACGAAGCCGGCACCAAGAACGTCATCAAGACCTGGTCCCGTCGCTCGATGATCGTCCCGGCCATGCTCGGCCACACGATCGCGGTGCACAACGGCAAGACCCACATCCCGGTGTTCGTCACCGAGTCGATGGTCGGCCACAAGCTCGGCGAGTTCTCGCCGACGCGCACCTTCCGGGGCCACGTCAAGGAAGACCGGAAGTCGAAGCGCCGCTAGCAGCGGATCGCATTCAGACACGTAAGTAACTGAAGGGACAACCATGGAAGCCAGGGCCCAGGCGCGGTACATCCGCGTCACGCCCATGAAGGCCCGCCGCGTGGTGGACCTCATCCGTGGCATGGACGCCACGGAGGCCCAGGCCGTCCTGCGATTCGCTCCGCAGGCCGCCTCGGTGCCGGTGGGCAAGGTGCTGGACAGCGCCATCGCCAACGCCGCGCACAACTACGACCACACCGATGTCGACAGCCTCTTCATCTCCGAGGCCTACGTCGACGAGGGCCCGACCCTGAAGCGGTTCCGTCCGCGTGCCCAGGGCCGTGCCTACCGGATCCGCAAGCGGACCAGCCACATCACCGTGGTCGTCAGCAGCAAGGAAGGAACCCGGTAATGGGCCAGAAGGTAAACCCGCACGGGTTCCGGCTCGGTGTCACGACCGACTTCAAGTCGCGTTGGTACGCCGACAAGCTGTACAAGGACTACGTCAAGGAAGACGTCGCCATCCGTCGGATGATGACGTCCGGTATGGAGCGCGCCGGCATCTCCAAGGTCGAGATCGAGCGCACCCGTGACCGCGTGCGTGTGGACATCCACACCGCTCGTCCGGGCATCGTCATCGGCCGCCGTGGCGCCGAGGCCGACCGCATCCGCGGTGACCTCGAAAAGCTCACGGGCAAGCAGGTCCAGCTGAACATCCTCGAGGTCAAGAACCCCGAGACGGATGCTCAGCTCGTGGCCCAGGCCGTCGCCGAGCAGCTCTCCTCCCGCGTCTCCTTCCGTCGGGCCATGCGCAAGAGCATGCAGTCCGCCATGAAGGCCGGCGCCAAGGGCATCAAGATCCAGTGCGGTGGCCGCCTCGGCGGCGCCGAGATGTCCCGCTCGGAGTTCTACCGCGAGGGCCGTGTGCCCCTGCACACGCTCCGCGCGAACGTGGACTACGGCTTCTTCGAGGCCAAGACGACCTTCGGCCGCATCGGTGTGAAGGTCTGGATCTACAAGGGCGACGTCAAGAACATCGCCGAGGTCCGCGCCGAGAACGCTGCCGCCCGTGCGGGTAACCGCCCGGCCCGCGGTGGCGCCGACCGCCCGGCCCGTGGTGGCCGCGGTGGCGAGCGGCGCGGTCGCAAGCCGCAGCAGGCTGCCGGCGCCGAGGCCCCCAAGGCCGAGGCTCCCGCCGCCGCTCCGGCTGAGAGCACCGGAACGGAGGCCTGACCGTCATGCTGATCCCCCGTAGGGTCAAGCACCGCAAGCAGCACCACCCGAAGCGCAACGGTATGTCCAAGGGTGGGACGCAGGTTGCGTTCGGCGAGTA
Source organism: Streptomyces canarius (assembly GCF_014650735.1). Taxonomy (NCBI): domain Bacteria; kingdom Bacillati; phylum Actinomycetota; class Actinomycetes; order Kitasatosporales; family Streptomycetaceae; genus Streptomyces; species Streptomyces canarius. The sequence continues at coordinate 138,918 of NZ_BMVN01000008.1, read as the reverse complement.
CGGCATCCAGGCGCTGACCCCGGCCTACGTGACGAACCGCCAGATCGAGGCGGCTCGTATCGCGATGACCCGTCACATCAAGCGTGGCGGCAAGGTCTGGATCAACATCTACCCGGACCGTCCCCTCACCAAGAAGCCGGCCGAGACCCGCATGGGTTCCGGTAAGGGTTCTCCGGAGTGGTGGATCGCCAACGTCAAGCCCGGACGCGTCATGTTCGAGCTGTCGTACCCCAACGAGAAGATCGCCCGTGAGGCGCTGACGCGTGCGGCCCACAAGCTGCCGATGAAGTGCCGGATCGTCAAGCGCGAGGCAGGTGAAGCGTGATGTCGGCCGGTACCAAGGCGTCCGAGCTGCGCGAGCTGGGCAACGAGGAGCTTCTGGCGAAGCTCCGCGAGGCCAAGGAAGAGCTGTTCAACCTCCGCTTCCAGGCGGCGACGGGTCAGCTCGAGAACCACGGTCGGCTGAAGGCCGTCCGCAAGGACATCGCGCGGATCTACACCCTGATGCGTGAGCGCGAGCTGGGCATCGAGACGGTGGAGAGCGCCTGATGAGCGAGAGCAACGTGACTGAGAACACCGAAGCCCGAGGCTTCCGCAAGACCCGTGAGGGTCTGGTCGTCAGCGACAAGATGGACAAGACCGTCGTCGTCGCCGTCGAGGACCGTGTGAAGCACGCGCTGTACGGCAAGGTCATCCGCCGTACGAACAAGCTCAAGGCCCACGACGAGCAGAACGCTGCGGGCGTCGGCGACCGCGTCCTCCTCATGGAGACCCGGCCGCTGTCCGCGACGAAGCGCTGGCGCGTCGTCGAGATCCTCGAAAAGGCCAAGTAGTTCCGTAAGGGAACTCCTTACGCAAGGTATTCCTGCGGGGCAGACCCCGCAGGTCAGTTCCGCCAGGCTCGGCAGGGGCTCCCCCTGAAAGGGCAGCCCCTGCCGGGAACCGGCAGACGATCAGGAGATAGACGTGATCCAGCAGGAGTCGCGACTGCGTGTCGCCGACAACACTGGTGCGAAGGAGATCCTTTGCATCCGTGTGCTCGGTGGCTCCGGTCGCCGCTACGCGGGCATCGGTGACGTCATCGTCGCCACCGTCAAGGACGCGATCCCCGGTGGCAACGTGAAGAAGGGTGACGTCGTCAAGGCGGTCATCGTTCGCACCGTCAAGGAGCGCCGCCGCCCGGACGGCTCGTACATCCGCTTCGACGAGAACGCCGCCGTCATTCTGAAGAACGACGGCGACCCTCGCGGCACCCGCATCTTCGGCCCGGTCGGGCGTGAGCTGCGCGAGAAGAAGTTCATGAAGATCATCTCGCTGGCTCCGGAGGTGCTGTAAGCATGAAGATCAAGAAGGGCGACCTGGTCCAGGTCATCACCGGCAAGGACAAGGGCAAGCAGGGCAAGGTCATTGCCGCTTACCCGCGCGAGGAGCGTGTCCTGGTCGAGGGTGTCAACCGGGTCAAGAAGCACACCAAGGCCGGTCCGACCGCCAGCGGTTCCCAGGCCGGCGGCATCGTGACCACCGAGGCCCCGATCCACGTGTCCAACGTCCAGCTGGTCGTGGAGAAGGACGGCCAGAAGGTCGTCACGCGTGTCGGCTACCGCTTCGACGAAGAGGGCAACAAGATCCGCGTTGCCAAGCGGACGGGTGAGGACATCTGATGGCTACCACCACCACTCCGCGTCTGAAGCAGAAGTACCGCGAGGAGATCGCGGGCAAGCTGCGTGACGAGTTCAAGTACGAGAACGTCATGCAGGTCCCGGGCCTCGTCAAGATCGTGGTCAACATGGGTGTGGGCGACGCCGCCCGCGACTCCAAGCTGATCGAGGGCGCCATCCGCGACCTCACCACGATCACCGGTCAGAAGCCGGCCGTCACCAAGGCCCGCAAGTCCATCGCGCAGTTCAAGCTGCGTGAGGGTCAGCCGATCGGTGCCCACGTCACGCTTCGTGGCGACCGCATGTGGGAGTTCCTGGACCGCACCCTGTCGCTCGCGCTGCCGCGCATCCGCGACTTCCGCGGCCTGTCCCCCAAGCAGTTCGACGGCCGTGGCAACTACACCTTCGGTCTCACGGAGCAGGTCATGTTCCACGAGATCGACCAGGACAAGATCGACCGTGTCCGGGGTATGGACATCACCGTGGTGACCACGGCGACCAACGACGAAGAGGGCCGTGCCCTTCTCCGTCACCTCGGCTTCCCGTTCAAGGAGGCGTGAGCGAGATGGCGAAGAAGGCTCTCATCGCGAAGGCTGCTCGCAAGCCCAAGTTCGGTGTGCGTGGCTACACCCGCTGCCAGCGCTGCGGTCGCCCCCACTCCGTGTACCGCAAGTTCGGCCTGTGCCGCGTGTGCCTTCGTGAGATGGCTCACCGTGGCGAGCTGCCGGGCGTGACCAAGAGCTCCTGGTAATCCCGACTTTTAGGGATACCTGGACCTCTCGGTAAGCAACCGGGACGGCAGGGGCGCCTGCCCTCATGGCTTAGGCTAGGAGGGTTGGGCCTCTGCCGCCCTGAACGACTTACTACGCCGTAGGTCCCCGCGCCGCACCCGTCCCGTCCATGTACGGGGAGAGGGATGGCGCATATAGGAAACCCCGGCGAGAAAGGCCACAGGCCAATTCATGACCATGACTGATCCGATCGCAGACATGTTGACGCGTCTGCGGAACGCGAACTCGGCGTACCACGACTCGGTGTCGATGCCGCACTCCAAGATCAAGTCTCACATCGCGGAGATCCTCCAGCAGGAGGGCTTCATCACGGGCTGGAAGGTCGAGGACGCCGAGGTCGGCAAGAACCTCGTCCTGGAGCTGAAGTTCGGCCCCAACCGTGAGCGCTCCATCGCGGGCATCAAGCGGATCTCCAAGCCCGGTCTCCGGGTGTACGCGAAGTCCACCAACCTGCCGAAGGTGCTCGGCGGCCTCGGCGTGGCGATCATCTCCACGTCGCACGGGCTCCTCACCGACAAGCAGGCCGGCAAGAAGGGCGTGGGTGGGGAAGTCCTCGCCTACGTCTGGTAGCAGAAGGGAACGGAGGAAACAGCTATGTCGCGCATCGGCAAGCTCCCCATCGCGGTTCCCGCCGGCGTGGACGTCACCATCGACGGCCGGACGGTCGCGGTCAAGGGCCCCAAGGGCTCGCTGACCCACACCGTTGCCGCGCCGATCGACATCGCTAAGGGCGAGGACGGCACCCTCCAGGTGACCCGCCCGAACGACGAGCGTCAGAGCAAGGCCCTGCACGGCCTCTCCCGCACGCTGGTGGCGAACATGATCACCGGCGTGACCCAGGGTTACGTGAAGAAGCTCGAAATCAGCGGTGTCGGTTACCGAGTGACCGCCAAGGGTTCGAACCTGGAGTTCGCTCTCGGTTACAGCCACCCGATCCTGGTCGAGGCCCCCGAGGGCATCACCTTCAAGGTGGAGACCCCGACCCGTTTCTCGGTCGAGGGCATCGACAAGCAGAAGGTCGGCGAGGTTGCGGCCAACATCCGCAAGCTGCGCAAGCCCGACCCGTACAAGGCCAAGGGCGTCAAGTACGAGGGCGAAGTCATCCGCCGCAAGGTCGGAAAGGCGGGTAAGTAAGCCATGGCATACGGGCAGAAGATCCTCAAGGGCGACGCCTACAAGCGCGCCGCGATCAAGCGCCGTCACATCCGGATCCGCAAGCGGATCTCCGGTACGGCGGAGCGTCCCCGTCTGGTCGTGACCCGCTCCAACCGCCACATCGTGGCGCAGGTGATCGACGACCTGAAGGGTCACACCCTGGCGTCGGCGTCCACCCTGGACGCGTCGATCCGTGGCGGCGAGACCGACAAGTCCGCGCAGGCCAAGCAGGTCGGCGCCCTGGTCGCCGAGCGTGCCAAGGCCGCCGGTGTCGAGGCCGTCGTGTTCGACCGTGGTGGCAACCAGTACGCCGGGCGCATCGCCGCCCTGGCGGACGCCGCCCGCGAAGCCGGGCTCAAGTTCTGAGCCGCTTGTAGCTAGCGGAAAGAGAGAGGTAATCCAATGGCTGGACCCCAGCGCCGCGGAAGCGGTGCCGGTGGCGGCGAGCGGCGGGACCGGAAGGGCCGTGACGGCGGCGCTGCTGCCGCCGAGAAGACCGCGTACGTCGAGCGCGTCGTCGCGATCAACCGCGTCGCCAAGGTTGTGAAGGGTGGTCGTCGCTTCAGCTTCACCGCGCTGGTCGTGGTGGGCGACGGTGACGGCACCGTGGGTGTCGGATACGGCAAGGCCAAGGAGGTGCCGGCCGCCATCGCCAAGGGCGTTGAGGAGGCCAAGAAGCACTTCTTCAAGGTCCCCCGGATCCAGGGCACCATCCCGCACCCCATCCAGGGTGAGAAGGCTGCCGGCGTCGTGCTGCTCAAGCCCGCGTCCCCGGGTACCGGTGTTATCGCCGGTGGTCCGGTGCGTGCCGTGCTGGAGTGCGCCGGTATCCACGACGTGCTGTCGAAGTCGCTCGGCTCCGACAACGCCATCAACATCGTGCACGCGACCGTGGAGGCCCTGAAGGGTCTTCAGCGTCCCGAGGAGATCGCGGCCCGCCGTGGTCTGCCGCTCGAGGACGTCGCTCCCGCGGCCCTGCTGCGTGCGCGTGCCGGGGCGGGTGCGTAATCATGGCGCAGCTCAAGATCACGCAGGTCAAGTCCTACATCGGCAGCAAGCAGAACCACCGTGACACCCTGCGGTCGCTTGGTCTCAAGGGGATCAACACCGTGGTCGTCAAGGAGGACCGCCCCGAGTTCCGCGGAATGGTGCACACCGTCCGCCACCTCGTGACGGTCGAGGAGGTCGACTGATCATGGCGGAGCAGAACCCGCTCAAGATCCACAACCTCCGTCCCGCCCCGGGCGCCAAGACCGCCAAGACCCGTGTGGGTCGTGGTGAGGCGTCGAAGGGTAAGACGGCCGGTCGTGGTACCAAGGGCACCAAGGCCCGCTACCAGGTTCCGGAGCGCTTCGAGGGCGGCCAGATGCCGCTGCACATGCGCCTCCCGAAGCTGAAGGGCTTCAAGAACCCGTTCAAGACCGAGTACCAGGTCGTGAACCTCGACAAGCTGGCCGCGCTGTACCCGGAGGGTGGCGAGGTCACCGTCGAGGGTCTCGTCGCCAAGGGTGCCGTTCGCAAGAACAGCCTCGTCAAGGTCCTCGGCCAGGGCGAGATCTCCGTGGCGCTCCAGGTGACGGTCGACGCCGTCTCCGGCTCCGCCAAGGAGAAGATCACCGCCGCCGGCGGCACGGTCACCGAGCTCGTCTGAGTCCTTCGGACGACTTCTCGATGACGTAAACGATCCCGACCGGGGATACCTCACAATGAGGTATCCCCGGTTGGTCGTTCCTAGGGGGGCAGTGTCGCCGGTAAGGTGGCCTGCACTGTTCTTTTTCGTATTCGTCGAACTCAGACCGTCACCCTTGACGCAGTTGCGCGGGGGTCGCAGGAGGCACCGTGCTCACCGCGTTCGCCCGGGCGTTCAGGACGCCCGACCTGCGCAAGAAGCTGCTCTTCACGCTGGGCATCATCGTGGTCTACCGGGTCGGTACCCACGTCCCGATCCCCGGCGTGAACTACAAGGCAGTCCAGACCTGTGTGAACGAGGCCCAGGGCAACCAGGGCCTGTTCGGCCTCGTGAACATGTTCAGTGGTGGCGCGCTGCTGCAGATCACGGTCTTCGCGCTCGGCATCATGCCGTACATCACGGCCAGCATCATCCTTCAGCTGCTGACCGTGGTCATCCCGCGCCTGGAAGCCCTGAAGAAGGAGGGCCAGGCCGGCACGGCGAAGATCACGCAGTACACCCGCTACCTCACCGTGGCGCTCGCCATCCTCCAGGGCACCGGCCTCGTCGCCACCGCCCGCAGCGGCGCGCTCTTCAGCGGCTGCTCGGTCGCCACGAGCATCGTCCCGGACCAGGCGATCTTCACCACGATCACCATGGTCATCTGCATGACCGCGGGCACGGCCGTCGTGATGTGGCTCGGCGAGCTGGTCACCGACCGCGGCATCGGCAACGGCATGTCGATCCTGATGTTCATCTCGATCGCCGCGACCTTCCCGTCCGCGCTGTGGGCCATCAAGAAGCAGGGCACGCTGGCCGGCGGCTGGATCGAGTTCGGCACCGTCATCGCGGTGGGCCTGGTCATGGTCGCGCTCGTCGTCTTCGTCGAGCAGGCCCAGCGCCGCATCCCGGTGCAGTACGCGAAGCGCATGATCGGACGCCGTTCCTACGGTGGCACGTCCACGTACATCCCGCTCAAGGTGAACCAGGCGGGTGTGATTCCCGTCATCTTCGCCTCCTCGCTGCTCTACATCCCGGCGCTCGTGGCGCAGTTCGCGGGAGGCAAGTCGGGCTGGAAGACCTGGGTCGAGCAGAACCTCACCAAGGGCGACCACCCGATTTACATCACTTCGTACTTCTTGCTCATCGTTTTCTTCGCGTTCTTCTATGTGGCGATCTCCTTCAACCCCGAGGAAGTAGCCGACAACATGAAGAAGTATGGTGGCTTCATCCCGGGCATCCGGGCTGGCCGACCGACCGCTGAGTACCTGAGCTACGTGCTCAACCGGATCACCTGGCCGGGTTCGCTGTATCTGGGTCTGATCGCTCTCGTACCGACACTGGCGTTGGTGGGCTTCGGAGCAAGCCAGAACTTCCCCTTCGGCGGGACCAGCATCCTGATCATCGTGGGTGTCGGCCTCGAGACGGTGAAGCAGATCGAGAGCCAGCTCCAGCAGCGCAATTACGAAGGGTTCCTCCGCTGATGCGTATCGTCCTCGTCGGGCCGCCGGGTGCCGGTAAGGGAACGCAGGCCGTCCGGCTCGCTGAGAAGCTGGGTGTCCCGCACATCTCCACGGGCGACCTGTTCCGGGCCAACATCAGTCGGCAGACGGAGCTGGGCAAGCTCGCGAAGTCCTACATGGACGCCGGCAACCTCGTGCCCGACGAGGTGACGATCGCGATGGCCAAGGACCGCATGGAGCAGCCGGACGCGGAGAACGGCTTCCTGCTGGACGGCTTCCCGCGCAACGTCTCGCAGGCGGAGGCGCTGGACGAGCTGCTGCGGACCGAGGGCATCACGCTGGACGCCGTGCTGGACCTGGAGGTCCCCGAGGACGAGGTCGTCAAGCGCATCGCCGGCCGGCGCATCTGCCGGAACGACTCCTCCCACGTCTTCCACGTGACGTACAGCCCGCCGAAGCAGGAGGGTGTCTGCGACGTCTGCGGCGGCGAGCTGTACCAGCGCGACGACGACTCCGAGGAGACCGTCCGCAAGCGGCTGGAGGTCTACCACACGCAGACCGAGCCGATCATCGACTACTACAAGGCGCAGGGCCTGGTCGTGACGATCTCCTCCCTGGGCCCGGTGGACGAGATCACGCGGCGGGCGCTGGAGGCCCTCAAGCGCGAGAAGGCCGAGAAGTAGCTCCCGGCCCTTCCGGCCGCGGTGCCCTGCCGAGGGTGCCGCGGCCGTACTGTTGTACAGGTACCCAGTCGATGTGAGTGACGGAGAGCGCAGGCCCCCCATGGTGCAGATCAAGACCCCCGAGCAGATCGCGAAGATGCGGGCGGCGGGCCTGGTCGTAGCCGCCATCCACGCGGCCACGCGCGAGGCCGCGGTGCCGGGCGCCACCACCAAGGACCTGGACGAGGTGGCCCGCAAGGTGCTCGCCGAGCACGGCGCCAAGTCGAACTTCCTGGGCTACGGCGGCTTCCCCGCGACCATCTGCACCTCCGTGAACGACGTGGTCGTCCACGGCATCCCCTCCGACGACGTCGTCCTCAAGGACGGCGACATCATCTCGATCGACTGCGGCGCGATCGTCGACGGCTGGCACGGCGACGCGGCCTACACCGCGTTCGTGGGCTCCGGTCACGCCCCGGAGCTGATCGAGCTGTCCCGGGTGACGGAAGAGTCGATGTGGGCCGGTATCGCGGCCATGAAGCAGGGCAACCGCCTGGTCGACATCTCCCGGGCGATCGAGACGTACATCCGCCGCCAGCCCAAGCCGGGCGGCGGCCGGTACGGGATCATCGAGGACTACGGCGGCCACGGCATCGGCACCGAGATGCACATGGACCCGCACCTGCTGAACTACGTCGACCGCCGGCGCGGCAAGGGCCCCAAGCTGGTCCCGGGCTTCTGCCTCGCGATCGAGCCGATGGTGTCGCTGGGCACTCCGCGCACCGAGGTCCTGTCGGACGACTGGACGGTCATCACCACCGACGGCACCTGGTCCTCCCACTGGGAGCACTCCATCGCCCTGACGGAGCAGGGGCCGCTGGTCCTCACCGCCCCCGACGGAGGCAAGGCCAAGCTGGCCGAGTACGGCATCACGGCCGCTCCCGACCCGCTCGCATAGGGATCACCCCCATGGGGCAGACTTCATCGATTCGCCTTTCCGGGTGCGCCGACGTAGACTGACTCGTCGGCTCTCGTGCACCCGCATGTCCGCATGCTCCCGCAAGGGAATCCCAGGGATCGCCTGAGAGTCGATCAAGGTAGTCGATTCGAAGGGCGAAGCGTGGCCAAGAAGCAAGGTGCCATCGAGATCGAGGGCACTGTCGTCGAGTCTCTGCCGAACGCCATGTTCAAGGTCGAGCTCCAGAACGGCCACCAGGTCCTGGCACACATCAGCGGCAAGATGCGTATGCACTACATCCGCATCCTCCCTGACGACCGGGTCGTGGTGGAGCTGTCTCCGTACGACCTGACGCGTGGCCGGATCGTCTACCGGTACAAGTAGATCTTGCCCGCGCCCCGGGCCCGCCCGGTGCGATGGCACTGACCCGGAGAACCTCACCCCATGAAGGTCAAGCCGAGCGTCAAGAAGATCTGCGACAAGTGCAGGGTGATCCGCCGTCACGGCCGGGTCATGGTCATCTGCGAGAACCCGCGCCACAAGCAGCGCCAGGGCTGACGCACGACCATCACCCTCTGCACCTCTATCGCAGAGTTTTCGCGCGACGCGAGCTGAATATGTTCATACGCAGAGCCCGAGCCACCCAGCTCGACACCCCCGGTTCGGAGGCCGGGGACCCGGTTCGTACCTAGTACGGCGGCCGGGAGCCGGTTCTGCGGAAGACCTCCGAAGATTCACCAGGAGCCATTGAATGGCACGCGTTTCCGGTGTCGACATCCCGCGCGACAAGCGCGTGGAGATCGCCCTCACCTACGTGTTCGGCATCGGCCGGACCCTCTCGAAGGAGACGCTGGCTGCGACCGGCGTCGACCCGAACACCCGCGTTCGTGACCTGTCCGAAGAGCAGCTGGTCGCGATCCGCGAGTACGTCGACAACAACATCAAGACCGAGGGTGACCTCCGTCGCGAGATCCAGGCCGACATCCGCCGCAAGGTCGAGATCGGTACCTACCAGGGTCTCCGTCACCGTCGCGGTCTGCCCGTCCGCGGTCAGCGCACCAGCACCAACGCCCGCACCCGCAAGGGCCCGCGTCGCGCCATCGCCGGCAAGAAGAAGCCGGGCAAGAAGTAGTCCGCAGCGGACACCTGTCCACGGTCTTCGCTGTAGGACCGACCACCTCCCTCTAGGAGTTTGTAGATGCCCCCCAAGGGACGTCAGGGCGCTGCCAAGAAGGTGCGCCGCAAGGAAAAGAAGAACGTCGCTCACGGCCACGCGCACATCAAGAGCACGTTCAACAACACGATCGTGTCGATCACGGACCCGTCCGGCAACGTGATCTCCTGGGCCTCCGCCGGCCACGTCGGCTTCAAGGGCTCCCGGAAGTCCACGCCGTTCGCCGCGCAGATGGCCGCCGAGTCGGCTGCCCGCCGCGCCCAGGAGCACGGCATGCGCAAGGTCGACGTGTTCGTCAAGGGCCCGGGTTCCGGTCGTGAGACCGCGATCCGCTCCCTCCAGGCCACGGGTCTTGAGGTCGGCTCCATCCAGGACGTCACCCCGACCCCGCACAACGGCTGCCGTCCGCCGAAGCGTCGTCGCGTCTGACGCTTCCCAGGTCGCTGGTCGCGGGCGGCACGGCTCTTTCGGGTCGTGCCGCCCGTACCCTTGCAGTACCCGCGCTTTTCCGGGCGCGGTCTCCGTCGGACGTCAAATAGCGGGCGTCCACGAAAGAAGGATCTGATCCACACATGCTGATCGCTCAGCGTCCCTCGTTGACCGAAGAGGTCGTCGACGAGTTCCGCTCCCGGTTCGTGATCGAGCCGCTGGAGCCGGGCTTCGGCTACACCCTCGGCAACTCCCTCCGCCGTACCCTCCTCTCCTCGATCCCGGGTGCCGCCGTCACCTCGATCCGGATCGACGGCGTGCTGCACGAGTTCACCACCGTGCCGGGCGTCAAGGAGGACGTCACCGACCTGATCCTCAACATCAAGCAGCTGGTCGTCTCCTCGGAGCACGACGAGCCGGTCGTGATGTACCTGCGCAAGCAGGGTCCGGGTCTGGTCACCGCCGCCGACATCGCGCCCCCGGCCGGTGTCGAGGTGCACAACCCCGACCTGGTCCTCGCCACGCTCAACGGCAAGGGCAAGCTGGAGATGGAGCTGACGGTCGAGCGTGGCCGCGGTTACGTCTCCGCCGTGCAGAACAAGCAGGTGGGCCAGGAGATCGGCCGTATCCCGGTCGACTCGATCTACTCGCCGGTTCTGAAGGTCACGTACAAGGTCGAGGCCACGCGTGTCGAGCAGCGCACCGACTTCGACAAGCTGATCGTCGACGTCGAGACCAAGCAGGCGATGCGTCCGCGTGACGCCATGGCCTCCGCCGGTAAGACGCTGGTCGAGCTGTTCGGTCTCGCGCGCGAGCTGAACATCGACGCCGAGGGCATCGACATGGGTCCGTCCCCGACGGACGCCGCGCTCGCCGCCGACCTGGCGCTGCCGATCGAGGAGCTGGAGCTCACCGTTCGGTCGTACAACTGCCTCAAGCGTGAGGGCATCCACTCCGTGGGTGAGCTGGTCGCGCGCTCCGAGGCCGACCTCCTGGACATCCGCAACTTCGGTGCGAAGTCCATCGACGAGGTCAAGGCGAAGCTGGCCGGCATGGGCCTGGCCCTCAAGGACAGCCCGCCCGGATTCGACCCGACCGCTGCCGCGGACGCGTTCGGTGCCGATGACGACGCGGACGCCGGGTTCGTGGAGACCGAGCAGTACTGAGCGCTCCGCGGGGAGGCCGTACTGCTTCTGCGGGCCGGTTGTGGCTGGTCGCGCAGTTCCCCGCGCCCCTTCCGGGGCGCCCCTTCGGGGACGCCCCGGATCTCCGACGAGCAACCGCTCGCTCGGATACTGACCCCGGTACCTGATACGGCCGGGGCAGACACACAGGAGAAAGAACATGCCGAAGCCCACCAAGGGTGCCCGTCTGGGCGGCAGCGCCGCGCACGAGAAGCTCCTCCTCGCGAACCTGGCGAAGAGCCTCTTCGAGCACGGCCGCATCACCACCACCGAGGCGAAGGCGCGCCGTCTGCGTCCGTACGCCGAGCGTCTGATCACCAAGGCGAAGAAGGGTGACCTTCACAACCGCCGTCAGGTGCTTCAGGTCATCACGGACAAGGGCATCGTCCACACGCTCTTCACCGAGATCGGCCCGCGGTACGAGAACCGTCCCGGTGGCTACACCCGTATCACCAAGATCGGTAACCGCCGTGGCGACAACGCGCCCATGGCCGTCATCGAGCTGGTCGAGGCGCTGACGGTTGCCCAGCAGGCGACCGGCGAGGCCGAGGCCGCCACCAAGCGTGCGGTCAAGGAGGCCGAGGAGGCCAAGGCCGAGGAGACCACGGTCGAGGAGACCGAGGCCCCCGCCGAGGAGTCCAAGGACGCCTGAGGCTCTGCCTGACGCGGGAAGCGGGTTCGCCCTTCGGGGCGGGCCCGCTTTCGCGTACTTGAGAGGATCTGTACGTGAGTGACGAAGTACAGCCCGGCCATGTCCGTCTCCGTCTCGACCTGTCGTACGACGGCACCGGCTTCCACGGCTGGGCGAAGCAGGCCGGTGGCAGGCGGACCGTGCAGGGGGAGATCGAGGACGCCCTGCGGACGGTGACCCGGTCCCGGGAGACCTATGAGCTGACGGTCGCCGGGCGGACCGACGCCGGGGTGCACGCGCGCGGGCAGGTGGCGCACGTGGACCTGCCCGAGGGTGTCTGGCGTGAGCATCACGAGAAGCTGCTCAAGCGGCTCGCCGGCCGGCTGCCGAAGGACGTGCGGGTGTGGGCGCTCAGACAGGCGCCGAGCGGTTTCAACGCGCGGTTCTCGGCCGTGTGGCGGAGGTACGCGTACCGGGTGACCGACAACCCGGGCGGTGTGGACCCGCTGCTGCGCAGCCATGTGCTGTGGCACGACTGGCCGCTGGACGTGGACGCCATGAACGAGGCCGCCCGTGCGCTGCTCGGGGAGCACGACTTCGCCGCCTACTGCAAGAAGCGGGAAGGGGCGACCACGATCCGCACGCTCCAGGAGCTGAGACTGGTCCGGGGGGAGGACGGGATCATCACCGCCACCGTGCGCGCGGACGCCTTCTGCCACAACATGGTGCGGTCGCTGATCGGCGCGCTGCTGTTCGTGGGGGACGGGCACCGGGGGCCGGAGTGGCCCGGGAAGGTGCTGGCCGCCCGGGTGCGGGACTCCGCCGTGCATGTCGTACGGCCGCACGGGCTGACGCTGGAGGAGGTCGGCTATCCGGCCGACGAACTGCTGGCGGCCCGGAGCAAGGAGGCGCGGAACAAGCGGACCCTTCCCGGAGCATCGCGCTGCGAAACCTGTTAGTTACGTTGCATTTCGCTGAGCTTATGCCACATGTCTGGACTTACCGGACGTAACCCTTCTTGGCAGCCCTTACGTGTTCCATACCTCTCGGATACAGTTGCGCCTCCCGGCCAGAAGTTCGACAGGGGTGGCCGGGGTTGGCTGGGGGGTCGACGGGCGGCCGGTTACGCCCGGGGTTGGACAACGGCATGACTTCAGTGGGTTCCGTGCGGACCGGGGGGCGGCGCGCGGCGCGCCGGAGTGGCGGGCGGCGACGGGCCGGGCGGGGCGGGAACCCCGCGCTCGGACTGCTGCCGCTGCCGCCGACGGACCGGGAGAAGTACTCCTACGCGCACCGGCACCTGTGGATCCTGACCATCAGCTCGCTGGTCAGCTTCTGCTGTCTGGTGGTGAGCCAGTTCAAGCTGGCCCAGTCCACGCCTGTGCTGTGGATCTACACGCCGCTGCTGGTGTTCACGGTGGTCTACTACCTGGTGTCGCTGCGGGTGAACGGCTTCACCCGGGACTTCGACATCGCCCACCACCGGCGGCTGGTGCAGAACTGGCGGCCCGAGGTCTACCCGTCCGTCGACGTGTTCCTGCCGGTGTGCGGGGAGCCCATCGAGGTGCTGCACAACACCTGGCGGCACGTGCGGGCCATGGCCGACCGGTACCCCGGGGTCTGCGTGCCGTTCGTGCTGGACGACGGCGCGAGCCCGGAGCTGGCCGCGATGGCCCGGGACTTCGGGTTCCGCTACGGCACCCGGGAGAACCGGGGCTGGTTCAAGAAGGCCGGCAACCTGCACTTCGGCTTCGCCCAGTCCGACGGCGAGTACATCCTCATCCTGGACGCCGACTTCACCCCGCGCGCCGATCTGCTGGAGGAACTGCTGCCGTACATGGACGCCGACCCGCGGATCGGCATCGTCCAGTCCCCGCAGTACTTCCGGGTGCTCGACTCGCAGAACTGGATCGAGCGCGGCGCGGGCGCGGTGCAGGAGCTGTTCTACCGGTCCGTGCAGGTGTCGCGGCAGGGCAGTGACGGCGCCATCTGCGTCGGTTCCTGCGCGATCTACCGGCGGGCGGCCCTGGAGACCAACGGCGGCACCACCCTGATCGAGCACTCCGAGGACGTGCACACCGGCTTCGACCTGCGCGGGCTCGGCTGGGACCTGAGGTACGTCCCGGTCGCGGTGTCCACCGGGGTGTGCCCGGACACCGCGGGCGCCTTCTTCAACCAGCAGTACCGCTGGTGCTCGGGCTCGATGAGCCTGCTCGGCAGCCGCAAGTTCTGGCAGGCGAAGATCAGGATGTCGAGCCGGCTGTGCTACATGTCCGGGTTCTTCTACTACATCCACACCGCGCTGTTCACCTTCGCGGCGCCGGTCATCCCGATCGTGCTGCTGCTGATGATGCCGGAGAAGCTCAAGGTGGAGCATCTGCTCCTGGTGCTGCCCAGCATCCTCTACACCACGATCGTCTTCCCGATGTGGCACCGGGCGCCGTACCGCCTGGAGGCGTGGGCGGCCCGCATGATGTACGGCTGGGCGCACGTCTTCGCCATCTGGGACATCCTGCGCAAGAACCGGATGGGCTGGCAGCCGACCGGTTCCTCCGGCGCCAAGAAGAACAAGACGCGGCGCTTCTGGATCGGGATGTGGGCCTGGAGCGGCGGCACGGCACTGATCTGGGTCACCGCGGCGGTGTACCGGACGTTCACCATGAACGCCCCGGACTTCGCCCTGATCCTGTCCTCCGGGTTGTTCTACGCGCTGGTCGTGGGCCGGGTCCTGGTCCAGCCGCGCTCGGGGGCGGAGGCCGCCTGATGCGACTGAAGAAACGATTCCGCAGCGACCGTACGGCCCGGCCCGGCCGCGGCCGTACGCTCCGGTTCCACCGCCGCCGGCCGGCCCGCGCCGCGCTGGCCGGCGTCCTCGCCGGTGTCCTCGCGCTGAGCGGCTGCTCGCTGCTCGGCGACGACTCCGGCGACTCGCCGGCGTCCGGCGGCACCGCCGCCCCGCACGCCACGGCGGGCGCCGGCCAGGACGTCCCCTACGACGTCACCCCCCTGCTGAAGCCGGCGAAGAAGTACTTCGGCGCGTCGGTGCCCGGCGCGCCGACCTCCATGAAGAACGTCGACGCGTACACGAGGATGACCGGCAAGCAGCCGAACCTGGTCGAGTACTACGCCGGCTGGGGCGACGGCTTCGACGCCACCGGGGTGCGCAACGCCTGGGCCGAGGGCGCGCTGACGCTGATGTCCTGGGAGCCCTTCGACACCCCGCTCGCCGACATCGCGGCGGGCGAGTCGGACGCGTACCTCAAGAAGTACGCGACCGCGGTCCGCGAGCTGAACCTGCCCGTGGTGATCGACTTCGCGGACGAGTTCAACGGCCACTGGGAGAAGTGGGGCACGAAGGACGTGACCCCGGCCCAGTACGTGGCCGCCTGGCGGCACATCCACCAGACCTTCGTGGACGCGGGCGCCACCAACGTCATCTGGGCCTGGTCGCCCAACATCGTCAACCCGGTCCCGGACGTGAAGCTCAAGCCGTACTACCCGGGCGACGCCTATGTCGACTGGGTCGGACTGATCGGCTACTTCACCGCCGGCGAGGACAACTCCTTCGACAGCGTCTTCGGGACCACCCGCGACCGGGTCCGCACCTTCACCAAGAAGCCGATCCTGCTGCTGGAGACCGGCGCCGTGCCCGGCGAACGGCGGCGGGCCGACATCCGCAACCTGTTCGCGGGCGTCGCGGCGGACGACGACATGCTCGGCTTCATCTGGTTCAACCACAAGAAGCGCGCCGACTGGCGGCTGGAGGCGAGCCCGCTGGCGCTGAAGGAGTTCAAGCGCCTGGCCGCCGACGACCGGTTCGGCTTCGACGTACGGAAGCCGTCATGAGTTCACGACCCGAGTACTACGTCCCGCAGCCGTACGACCCGTACGCGGACGACGACCCGCAGGGCGGCTGGTTCAACTCCGACGGCTACGTCACGCGCCGGTCCCAGGGCTACGAGACGGCCCAGGGACAGGGGACACCCCAGGGGTACGACGCCGTCCAGGCCCACGACGCCGCCCAGGGGTACGACGCCCCCCAGGAGTACGACTACGACCCCCGGACCCCTGCGTACCAGCAGCAGGACGACCAGCCGACGTACGCCCTGCACACGGTCGCCGAGCCGGCGGCGCCCGCCGAGCCCGGGTACACCGTGCCCGAGACGCCCGAGGTCGGCTGGGACATGGCCGCCAGCCGGCGGCGCGCCTGGGTCAGCCGGGCGGTGCTGCTGTTCGTCCTGGCCGTCCAGGCGGTGCTCTCGCTGCGGCTGTCCAACACGGCGTTCCAGGACGAGGCCCTGTACCTGGCCGCCGGACACGCCGAGTTGCAGCACCTGCTGCACGGCACCCCGCTGCCCATCGACTACGGGGCGTACTTCTCCGGCTCGCCGCAGCTGTACCCGGTGCTCGCCGCCGCCGTCGACGGCCGCTTCGGGCTCACCGGGGCCCGTGTCCTGAGCCTGGCCTTCATGCTGGGCACCACCGCGCTGCTGTACTCCTTCACCCGGCGGCTCTTCAACGAGCGGGCCGCGCTGGCCGGCGCGGCGCTCTTCGCCGTGGTCCAGTCGACCGTCGTCATGGGGTACTTCGCCACCTACGACGCCGCCGCGGTGTTCCTGCTGGCCCTGGCCACCTGGATCGTCGTCCGCACCGACCGGGCGCCCGTGGCCGCCGTGCTGCTCGCCGCGCCGGTCGCCGTCCTCGCCGTCGGCGTGAAGTACGCGGCCGCCCTGTACCTGCCGACTATCGTCGTGCTCGCCCTGCTCACCGGCTGGCCGCACAAGGGCGGCAAGGCATTCCTGCGGATGCTGCTCCTCGCGCTCGGCATCGGCGCCCTGCTGGCGGCCGGCATGTACAGCACCGACCTGCTCGACGGTGTGCGGCAGACCACGACCAACCGCGCCCACGGCTCCGACAGCGCCGCCTTCCTGCTCCAGCGGTCGGCCCAGTGGGGCGGCCTGATGTTCCTCACGGCCGTCGGCGGCGCCCTCTCCTACGTGCGGCGCAGCCGGATGAACGAGTCGCCGGCCGCCCAGCGGCTCGGCAACCCCGGCTGGCGCTGGCGGGCCCTGCTCGGGCTGGTGCTGTGCGGCACCGCGCTGCTCGCACCCGCCTACCAGATGCACCTGGGGACCGTGGTCTCGCTGTTCAAGCACGTCGGCTTCGGCCTGCTTTTCGCCGCGCCGATGGCCGGTGTCGGCGTGACCCGGCTGATCGGAGCGCACTTCCGCTACCCCCAGCTCGGCATCATGCTGTGGACGGCGACGCTCTGCCTCGGCATCCAGCAGGCGGACTGGCGCTTCGGCGTCTGGCCCGACTCCTCGAAGATGATCCAGGTCATCGACTCCCACGTGGACCGCAAGGGCCACTACCTCGCCTCGACGCCCGAGGTGCCCGTCTACTACCTGCGCGACAAGACCAGCCACCGGCAGTGGCAGGGCGTCTTCGCGCTGGAGTACACGGACCGGAAGGGCACGTACCACAAGGGTGACGCCGCCTACCGCGCGGCGCTGCGCGACGGCGAGTTCGACCTGATCGTCCTGGACGGTCTCACCAACCCCCGGGTGGACGCCGTCGTCGCGGACGCGGTCAAGGGCAATCCGCACTACCGGCTCCTCGCCGACCTGCCCTTCCGCAACTCCAGCGGCACCGGCCACTACCGCATCTGGGTCAAGACCGCCTGACGCACCCGAAGGATCCGAAGCAAGAAAGGCCGTTCCCTTGCGGCTCACCGTCATCGGCACCGGCTACCTCGGTGCCACCCACGCCGCCTGCATGGCGGAACTCGGCCACGACGTGCTCGGCGTCGACGTCGACCCGGAGAAGGTCGCCGCGCTGAGCGCAGGCCGCGTGCCCTTCCACGAGCCCGGACTGCCCGAGCTGATCGCGAAGCACACCGCGAGCGGCCGGCTGCGCTTCACCACCTCCTTCGCCGAGGCCGGGTCCTTCGGCGAGGTGCACTTCGTGTGCGTCGGCACCCCGCAGCGCGCGGACTCCGGCGCCGCCGACCTCAGCCACGTCGACGCCGCCTTCGCCGCCCTGGCCGCGCACGCGGCGCCCGACGCGCTGGTCGTGGGCAAGTCCACCGTGCCCGTCGGCACGGCGGAGCGGCTGGCGCGGACGTACGCCACCGAGGTCGCCTGGAACCCGGAGTTCCTGCGCGAGGGCTTCGCGGTCGAGGACACGCTGCGGCCGGACCGGCTGGTGTTCGGCGTGGAAAGCGCCCGCGCCGAGACGATCCTCCGCGCGGTCTACGCCCCGGTCCTCGCCGCCGGCACCCCGCTCGTCACCGCCGACTTCCCGACCGCCGAGCTGGTCAAGACGGCCGCCAACGCCTTCCTCGCCACCAAGATCTCCTTCATCAACGCGATGGCCGAGGTCTGCGAGGCGGCCGGCGGCGATGTGCGCACCCTCGCCGAGGCGCTGGGCCACGACGACCGGATCGGCCCGCAGTTCCTGCGCGCCGGGATCGGCTTCGGCGGCGGCTGCCTGCCCAAGGACATCCGCGCCTTCGCGCACCGCGCCGACGAACTGGGCGTCCCGCTGACGTTCCTGCGCGAGGTCGACGCGATCAACATGCGGCGCCGGGACCGGGTGGTGGAGCTGGCCCGCGAGCTGTGCGGGCCGGACGTGCTCGGCGCCCGGGTCACCGTCCTCGGTGCCGCCTTCAAGCCCGGCTCCGACGACATCCGGGACTCGCCGGCGCTGGCCGTGGCCGCCCGGCTGCGGCTGGAGGGCGCCGATGTCACCGTCCACGACCCCGAGGCGATGGACAATGCCCGCAAGGCGTTCCCGTTGCTCGGGTACGCGCTGAGCCTGGAGGACGCGCTGCGCGGGGCCGACCTGGTGCTGCATCTGACCGAGTGGCCGCAGTTCCGGGCGATCGACCCGGAACGGGCCGCGGCGCTGGTGGCCCGCCCCCGGATCGTGGACGGACGAGGGGTGCTCGACGCGGACCGCTGGACCGCGGCGGGCTGGCGGCTTTGGGCGCTGGGCACTCCGGCGCCCGCAGGGGAGGGACACTGATGGCACAGGGCGAGCTGCCGGTCACCGTGGTGATGCCGACGTACAACGAGGCGGCGAACCTGCCGGGGATGGCCGAGGCGGTGCTGGGACTGCCGCTGGACGGGCTGCGTCTGAAGGTCGTCGACGACTCCAGCCCGGACGGCACCGGGCGGATCGCCGAGGAGCTGGCGGCGCGGTACAACAGCGGCGGGCGGCGCCGGATGAGCGTGCTGCACCGCACCGAGAAGGACGGGCTGGGACGGGCGTACACGGCCGGGATGTCCGCCGCGCTGGCGGAGGGCGCCGCGTACGTCGTCCAGATGGACGCCGACGGCAGCCATCCGGTGGAGGCCGTGCCCCGCATGCTGGAGGCGGCCCTCGCCTCCGGCGCCGGTCTCGTCGTGGGCAGCCGGTACGTCGAGGGCGGCTCGCTGGACGAGCGGTGGGGCGCGCACCGGGTGCTGCTGTCCCGCTTCGCCAACCGGTACGCGCGCGCCGTGCTCGGCACCGAGATCCAGGACATCACGGCCGGCTTCAACCTGTGGTCGGCGGCGACGCTCAGGGACGTGGACCTGTCGTCCCTGGACAGCGCGGGCTACAGCTTCCAGGTGGAGCTGAAGTACAAGGCCGTACGCGCCGGGCACACGGCCGTGGAGATCCCGATCCGGTTCGCCGAGCGGACGGAGGGTGCCTCCAAGATGACCCTGCGCACCCAGCTGGAGTCGGCCGTGGTGCCGCTGCGGCTCCGGCTGAAGCGGCAGTAGGCGCGCGCCCGGCTACCGGGCGGCGGCCGAGGCCTGGACCTGGCCGCGGCGGTGGATCTGGTTGGCGGTGAACTGGGCGAGGTCGTTGCCGGCGGCGAACACCTTGGTGTCCTTGGTCGTGACGTCCTTGCCGCTGGTGAAGCCGGAGATCGTGAAGTAGGCGTAGCGGCCGTAGGCGTTCCTGGTCGAGCGGCAGAACGCGCCGTCGCAGAAGGGCTTGACGCCCTTGCCGAACAGCGAGCGCACGATGCTCCGGTCGTCGGTCCGGCCCTTGGCCTTGGTGGCCCGGTCCGCGTCGTCGAAGACGGCGACGCCGACGGTGACCGCGATGTCGCCGTTCGTGTAGGTCACGCGCATCAGGCGGGTGCAGCCGTTGCCGGTGAGGATCTTGGGGAGGGTGCCGCCGGCGGCGGTGGCACAGCTCTCGGTGTCGGCCGTCGGGCCCTTCTTGTACACCGTGCCGCCCATGGTCAGCTGCGTGCCCGGGAACAGGGTGTCCGGGCTCAGCGGGGCGGTGTCCTTCTTGGCGCTGGATATGAAGTCCGTGGGGTCCAGCGGCGGCGGCGCGCTGGTGGGTGCGAAGGACGGCGTCGCGGTGCCCGTGCCGGGCAGCGATCCGCTGGCGGGCAGGTTGCTGGGACCGGCCTGCGGCTCACCGCCGTTCGCGGAGACGACGGCCAGGGCGACCGCCGTGCCTATCGCGACGGTGGCGAGCGCGCCGCCGGCTATGAACAGCAGCTTGCGGCGCTTGTTCCGTGTCTCCGAGGCCTCGGCGAGCGCGGCCCAGTCGGGGGTCCCGTCGTCGGATCCGCTGTTCCACGGCTGCTGGGAATTCGGTTTCCAGGGATCCCATTGAGACTGGGGTCCCCCCTGCCCGTAACTCATGGGGCGCATCTTAGACGGGGGGCCGGTGGTGCGGGGTCCCTCTGACGGCCTGCCTCGTTTTGACCCGTCCGGGGGCTGCCCGGTAACCTACTTCTTCGTTGTGTATTGGCTTGCTCATTCTCACGGGACGGGCCCTTACACCGGTCCACCGGGCCGATGACCAGCGACCCCACGCACGCGGTTTGCGTCGCCGCCGTGGGTCAAGGCTGTCGTGATCGTTTCGGTGACCTTGTTTAGGACCATTCACTCGAAGCGAAGGCTACGAACCGTGCGTACGTACAGCCCCAAGCCCGGCGATGTGACGCGCCAGTGGCACGTCATCGACGCTCAGGACGTTGTCCTGGGCCGTCTCGCCACCACCGCTGCGACCCTCCTGCGGGGCAAGCACAAGCCGATCTACGCGCCGCACGTCGACGCTGGTGACTTCGTCATCATCATCAACGCCGACAAGGTGCACCTGTCCGGTAACAAGCGGACCCAGAAGATGGCGTACCGCCACTCCGGTTACCCGGGTGGTCTGCGCTCCGTCCGCTACGACGAGCTGCTCGACAAGAACCCCGAGAAGGCCATCGAGAAGGCCGTCAAGGGCATGCTCCCCAAGAACTCCCTGGGCCGTCAGATGCTCACGAAGCTGAAGGTCTACAAGGGTGACCAGCACCCGCACGCCGCCCAGCAGCCGGTGCCGTTCGAGATCACCCAGGTCGCGCAGTAAGTCCGGCCACCCCCTAAGACTGAAGAGAATCTGAGGAGAATCGTGGCCGAGACCACTGCCGAGCAGCCGCTCGAAGAGCTTGACATCGACAGCTACACCACCGAGTCCGAGGTCCCCGTCGAGGGCGAGTACACCTCGGAGTCCCTGGCCTCCCGCTTCGGCGAGCCGCAGCCGGCCGCCGGCCTGGGCCGCCGCAAGAACGCCATCGCCCGCGTCCGGATCGTCCCGGGCACCGGCAAGTGGAAGATCAACGGTCGCACCCTTGAGGACTACTTCCCGAACAAGGTGCACCAGCAGGAAGTCAACGAGCCGTTCAAGGTCCTGGAGCTCGAGGGCCGTTACGACGTCATCGCCCGCATCGCGGGTGGCGGTGTCTCCGGCCAGGCCGGTGCGCTCCGTCTCGGTGTCGCCCGTGCGCTGAACGAGGCCGACGTCGACAACAACCGTGGCCCGCTGAAGAAGGCCGGCTTCCTGCGCCGCGACGACCGCGCGGTCGAGCGGAAGAAGGCCGGTCTGAAGAAGGCCCGCAAGGCCCCGCAGTACAGCAAGCGCTAATCAGCAGCTGCCTGCTCGTACTCCGAACGCCCCGGCGGCACGCCACTTGTGCCGTCGGGGCGTTCGTTTATCCCCGCCAAGGGCGTATAACGACACAAGACGCTCAAAGGCTTGTGTGATCGGATGTCATGGCGTCTGCCATCATCCCGGCAGCAAGGACGCTTCCTCAGGAGGACAAGTGGGACGACTCTTCGGCACGGACGGCGTGCGCGGTGTCGCCAACGCGGATCTGACGGCCGAGATGGCGCTCGGCCTCTCCGTCGCCGCGGCGCACGTGCTGGCCGAGGCGGGCACCTTCGAGGGCCACAAGCCGACGGCCGTGGTCGGACGGGACCCGCGCGCGTCCGGGGAGTTCCTGGAAGCTGCGATGGTCGCCGGCCTGGCCAGCGCGGGCGTGGACGTCCTGCGCGTCGGCGTGCTGCCGACGCCCGCGGTGGCACACCTGACCGGAGCGCTCGGCGCCGACCTCGGCGTGATGCTCTCCGCCAGCCACAACGCCATGCCGGACAACGGCATCAAGTTCTTCGCGCGCGGCGGCCACAAACTCGCCGACGAGCTGGAGGACCGGATCGAGGCGGTCTACGACGCGCACCGGCACGGCGAACCGTGGGAGCGTCCGACGGGCGCCGGGGTCGGGCGCGTGCGGTCGTACGAGGAGGGCTTCGAGCAGTACGTCGCCCACCTGCTCGCGGTGCTGCCCAACCGGCTCGACGGGCTGAAGATCGTCCTGGACGAAGCGCACGGCGCGGCCTCGGGGGTCTCGCCGGAGGCGTTCGCCCGGGCCGGCGCCCAGGTCGTCACGATCGGCGCCGAGCCGGACGGCCTCAACATCAACGACGGCTGCGGCTCGACCCACATGGACAAGCTCAAGGCCGCGGTCGTCGAGCACGGCGCGGACCTCGGCATCGCGCACGACGGCGACGCCGACCGCTGCCTGGCCGTGGACCACACGGGTGAGGAGGTCGACGGCGACCAGATCCTCGCCGTGCTCGCGCTGGCGATGCGGGAGCGTTCCGCACTGCGCTCCGACACCGTCGTCGCGACCGTGATGTCCAACCTCGGCTTCAAGCTGGCCATGGAGCGCGCGGGCATCCGGCTCGTGCAGACGGCCGTGGGCGACCGGTATGTGCTGGAGGAGATGAAGGAGCACGGATACGCCCTCGGCGGCGAGCAGTCCGGGCACGTCATCATCCTCGACCACGCGACCACCGGCGACGGCACGCTGACCGGGCTGCTGCTGGCGGCCCGGGTCGCGCAGACCGGCCGTACGCTGCGGGAGCTGGCCTCCGTCATGGAGCGGCTGCCGCAGGTGCTGATCAACGTGCCCGACGTGGACAAGTCGCGGGTGCGTACGTCGGCCGACCTCGCCGCCGCCGTGTCCGAGGCCGAGCGGGAACTCGGGGAGACGGGGCGGGTGTTGCTGCGTCCTTCCGGTACCGAGCCGCTGGTGCGGGTGATGGTCGAGGCCGCCGACATCGAGCAGGCCCGCTCTGTCGCCGGGCGGCTCGCCGACGCCGTGAAGTCGGCCCTCGGATAGTTCCGGGTGCGGGGCGCGGGGACCTGTGCGGGCGCGGGCCGCGGCCCCGCCGTGGCCGATCGCGCGGTTCCCGCGCCCCCGGACCGGCTGCGTCGCCCTCAGCGGGGGCGCCGCCGTTGTCTCGTCCAGAAGTACTTCTGCGCGAGCAGGGTGAGCGTTCCCGCCAGGATGATGCCCAGCAGGTTCAGCAGGAGCTGGGCCGTCGAGCCACTCGTCTGGGACGTGTCGCCGTAGGCCAGTGCCACCGCCGCGTTGGCGGCGGCCGGGACCGTGGTCACCGAGATGGCGACACCCACCAGCGCGCCCGACTTGGCGGAGGTCAGGGACAGCGTGCCGGCGATGCCGGCGAGGACCGCCACGATGAGCGAGAAGGCGTCCGGGGCGTACACGAAGGCCGTGTTGGGGCGCTCGCCCTCCAGGTCGGACCGGTGGAAGAGCCCGATGGCGTCCATGAACAGGGTGAAGCCGACCGTCACCGCCATCGCCAGCGCGAAGCCCACCAGCAGCGCGGTCAGCGAGCGCCGTGCCAGGCGCGGACGGCGTCGCACGAGGGCCGTGCAGATACCGGCCAGCGGGCCGAACTCCGGTCCCACCGCCATCGCGCCCACGATCAGGATCGCGTTGTCCAGCACGACACCGCAGGCCGCGATCATCGTGGCCAGGGTGATGAAGGCCGCGTAGGTGACCGACAGCGTCGACTCCTCGTGGGTGGCCTCGGTCAGGCCCTCCCACAGCACCGCGTCCGCGCCCTCTCCCGGCGCCTCGTCCTCGGCCTCCTCGGCCCGCCGGGACAGGGAGAGGTCGATGGTCTCCACGGCGATCGAGCCGGTGTCGTCCAGGCCGAGGCGCCGTAGCCCGGCGATGAGTTCGTCGCCCGCCTCGCGGGCCACGTCGCACAGCACGACATCGCCGGCGGGGTCGCGGGCGGCGCGGGGCAGGACCACGAGGTGGGTGGTGCCGACCGTCGTCTCGATCAGGCGGACCACCTCGTCGGTCCGCTCCGCGGGGGTGATCAGGCGCAGATGCAGCATGTGCCCATCCAACAGGTACCGCTACAGCTTGCGGAGCCTGAGGCGCTGGACCTTGTGGTCCTGGCCCTTGCGGAGGATGAGGGTGGCCCGGCCCCGGGTGGGGGCGATGTTCTCCACCAGGTTGGGCTTGTTGATGGTCCGCCAGAGCGTGCGGGCGTAGTCCAGGGCCTCCTCCTCGGAGACCTGGGTGTACTTGCGGAAGTACGAGTTCGGGTTCTGGAACGCCGTCTGGCGCAGCTTCTTGAAGCGGTTGAGGTACCAGCTCTCGATGTCGTCGGTGCTCGCGTCGACGTACACGCTGAAGTCGAAGTAGTCGGCGAGACCGACCCGGGTGCGGCCGTCCTTGCCGGGCAGGGCTGGCTGGAGGACGTTCAGGCCCTCCACGATCAGGATGTCCGGGCGGCGGACGGTGAGCTTCTCGCCGGGCACGATGTCGTAGATGAGGTGCGAGTAGACCGGCGCGGACACCTCGCCCTTGCCGGCCTTGATGTCGGCGACGAAACGGGTGAGGGCCCGGCGGTCGTAGGACTCGGGGAAGCCCTTGCGCGACATCAGGCCGCGGGCCTCCAACTCCCGGGTGGGCAGCAGGAAGCCGTCCGTCGTGACCAGCTCCACGCGCGGGTGCTCGGGCCAGCGGGAGAGCAGGGCCTGGAGCAGGCGGGCGACCGTGGACTTGCCCACGGCGACCGAGCCGGCGACCCCTATGACGAACGGGGTCCCGGACTGGGAGCCCTTCTCGCCGAGAAAGGTGTTCAGCGCGCCCCGGAGGCCGTCCGTGGCACCGACGTAGAGATTGAGGAGCCGGGAGAGCGGGAGGTAGATGTCCCGCACCTCGTCCAGGTCGATGACGTCGCCGAGGCCACGGAGCTTCTCCACCTCCTCGGCGGTGAGCGGCAGCGGCGTCTTGTCGCGCAGCGCGCTCCACTCGGCGCGGGTGAGATCGACGTAGGGAGTCGCCTCCGGCCTGTGCCGGTGGGCGCTCCGGGGCATCGAGGAGACCGGTGAGATCACAGTCCATTGTTAACGGAGTTTGAACGGCACGGCGGGTGGGGTCCGTCACGCACGTCGTTCCGGCCGCCACGGGCCTTCGTACGACGGTGGGAATTTCCGATTTCGGGCAGACTCAGGCCGTTTTTGATCGTTGTCGGCCCGTAGGCTGCCGCTCATGTGCGGAATCGTGGGATACGTAGGGTCGCAGTCGGCGCTCGATGTCGTGATGGCCGGGCTGAAGCGGCTGGAGTACCGGGGTTACGACTCGGCCGGTGTCGCCGTACTGGCGGACGGCGGGCTGGCCGCCGCGAAGAAGGCCGGGAAACTGGTCAACCTGGAGAAGGAACTGGTCGAACGGCCGCTGCCGGCCGGGACGACCGGCATCGGTCACACGCGCTGGGCCACGCACGGCGGCCCCACGGACGCCAACGCGCACCCGCACCTGGACAACGCGGGCCGGGTCGCGGTGGTCCACAACGGCATCATCGAGAACTTCGCGGTGCTGCGCGCCGAACTGGCCGAGCGCGGCCATGGGCTGAACTCCGAGACGGACACGGAGGTCGTCGCCCATCTGCTGGCCGAGGAGTTCTCGGCGACCGCCGACCTCGCCGAGGCCATGCGGCTGGTGTGCCGGCGGCTGGAGGGCGCGTTCACGCTGGTCGCGGTGCACGCTGACGATCCGGACGTGGTGGTCGGCGCCCGCCGGAACTCCCCGCTGGTGGTGGGCGTTGGAGAGGGTGAGGCGTTCCTGGCCTCCGACGTGGCCGCGTTCATCGCCCACACGCGGTCGGCGATCGAGCTGGGCCAGGACCAGGTGGTGGAACTGCGGCGCGACGGCGTCACGGTCACGGGCTTCGACGGCCGCCCGGCCGAGGTCCGCTCCTACCACGTGGACTGGGACGCCTCGGCGGCCGAAAAGGGGGGGTATGACTACTTCATGCTCAAGGAGATCGCCGAACAGCCCAAGGCGGTCGCCGACACGCTGCTCGGGCGCATCGACCCGTCCGGCTCGCTGACCCTGGACGAGGTGCGGATCAGCCCCTCCGAGCTGCGCGAGATCGACAAGGTCGTCATCGTGGCGTGCGGTACGGCCTTCCACGCGGGCCTGATCGCCAAGTACGCCATCGAGCACTGGACGCGGATCCCGTGCGAGGTGGAGCTGGCCAGCGAGTTCCGCTACCGGGACCCGATCCTGGACGGGCGGTCGCTGGTGATCGCCATCTCCCAGTCCGGCGAGACCATGGACACCCTGATGGCGCTCCGGCACGCCCGCGAGCAGGGCTCGAAGGTGCTGGCGATCTGCAACACCAACGGCTCGACGATCCCGCGCGAGTCGGACGCCGTGCTGTACACGCACGCGGGCCCCGAGGTCGCCGTCGCCTCCACCAAGGCGTTCCTGACCCAGCTGGTCGCCTGCTACCTGGTCGCGCTGTACCTGGGCCAGGTGCGGGGCACCAAGTGGGGCGACGAGATCCAGGCGGTGATCAAGGACCTGTCCCGCATCTCGGAGGAGGTCGAGCGGGTCCTGGAGACCATGGAGCCGGTGCGGGCGCTGGCGCGGACGCTGGCCGACAAGGACACGGTGCTGTTCCTCGGCCGGCACGTGGGCTACCCGGTCGCCCTCGAAGGCGCGCTCAAGCTGAAGGAACTGGCCTACATGCACGCCGAGGGCTTCGCGGCCGGCGAGCTGAAGCACGGCCCGATCGCGCTGATCGAGGAGGACGTGCCGGTGGTCGTCGTCGTCCCGTCCCCGCGCGGCCGGTCGGTCCTGCACGACAAGATCGTCTCCAACATCCAGGAGATCAGGGCGCGGGGCGCGCGGACGATCGTGATCGCGGAGGAGGGCGACGAGGCGGTCGTCCCGTACGCCGACCACCTGATCCGCATCCCGGCCACGCCCACCCTGCTCCAGCCGCTGGTGGCCACGGTCCCGCTCCAGGTCTTCGCCTGCGAGCTGGCCACGGCCCGGGGCAACGAGGTGGACCAGCCCCGCAACCTGGCCAAGTCGGTCACGGTGGAGTGAGGGGACAGTGAGGGGACGGGGCCTCGTCGAGCGAGGTTTCGTCAGTGGACGGAGAAGCCGCCGTCCACGTGGATGGACTGGCCCGTGACGTAGGCGGAGGCGCGGCCGGCCAGGAACACGGCCGCGCCCGCGAAGTCCTCGGCGAGGCCGTTGCGGCCGGCCATCGTGCGCGCGGCCAGCGCCGCCACCCTCTCGGGGTCGGACTGGAGCCGCCTGTTCAGCGGGGTCAGCACGAAGCCCGGCACCAGGGTGTTGCAGGTGACGCCGTGCGGCGACCATGCCTCGGCCTGGGAGCGGGCCAGGGACTCCAGGCCGCCCTTGGAGACGCCGTAGGCGCCGCTCTGCACGAAGGCGCGGTGCGCCTGCTGGGAGGTGACGTGGATGATCCGCCCGAAGCCCCGCTCGGCCATGCCGGGGCCGAACCGCTGCCCGAGCAGGAACGGGGCCTCCAGGTTCACCGCCATGGTGGTGTCCCAGACGTCCTCGCCCAGCTCGTCCATCGGCGGGCGGAGGTTGACCCCCGCGGAGTTGACGAGGATGTCGGGCTCACCGAAGACGGCCGCGGCCTCCTCGGCCGCCGCGCGCACCCCGTCGCGGGTGCCCAGATCACCGCTGACCCAGGCGGCCCGGCAGCCGTCCGCCGTCAACTCGTCCACCGTGGCGGACAGTTCCGTCTTCCGCCGCGCCACGATCACCACGCTCGCCCCGGCCCGGGCCAGCGCCCCGGCGATGGCCCGCCCGATACCGGAACTGCCTCCGGTCACCACGGCGACACGGCCGTCCAGGGAGAAGAGGCCGGAGAGGTAGGCATGCGAGGACGTCATGCCGGAAGCGTAGAGCGCGGGTTCCGGCGGTCGTGCGGCGCCCGGCGTCCGACGTGGTGTCGCGGTGCCGTCCGTCAGCGGGGTCGTAGGGTGCTCGGCATGAGCATCATCGGGGTGGGCATCGACGTCGCCGAGATCGACCGGTTCCGGGCGTCCCTGGAGCGGACGCCGGGCCTGGCCGACCGGTTGTTCGTGGAGCGGGAGCTGCTGCTGCCCAGCGGGGACAGACGCGGCATCGCCTCGCTCGCGGCCCGGTTCGCCGCCAAGGAGGCGCTCGCGAAGGCGCTGGGCGCGCCGTCCGGGCTCCAGTGGACCGATGCCGAGGTGTACGTGGAGGACACCGGGCAGCCACGGCTGCGGGTGAAGGGCACCGTGGCCGCGCGGGCCGCCGAGCTGGGCGTGCGGGCCTGGCACGTGTCGCTCAGTCATGACGCGGGCGTGGCCTCGGCCGTGGTGATCGCCGAGGGCTGACCGGTCCCGGCCCGGGTGTGGGCGGTGGGGGTTACGGGGCAGACTCGGTGCCATGCGTACTGCGTACAGCGTGGAGACGGTAAGGGCCGCCGAGCGGGCGTTGATGGCACGGCTGCCGGAGGGCGCGCTGATGCAGCGGGCCGCCGCCGGGCTGGCCGCCGCCTGCGCCGAACTGCTCGGGCGGGTGTACGGCAGCCGGGTGGTGCTGCTCGTCGGCAGCGGGGACAACGGCGGGGACGCCCTGTACGCGGGGGCCCGGCTGGCCCGGCGCGGCGCCGGGGTGACGGCCGTCCTGCTGACGCCCGGCCGGGCCCATGCCGGGGGACTGGCGGCCTTGCGGCGGGCGGGCGGCACGGTGGCCACCGCGGACTCGGCCGCTGTGGACGAACTGGTCCTGCGGGCCGACCTGGTGGTGGACGGGATCGTCGGGATCGGGGGCAAGGGCGGGCTGCGGCCGGACGCCGAGCGGCTCGCCGGGGTGGTGGCGCGGTCCCGGGCCGCCGTCGTGGCCGTGGACCTGCCCAGCGGTGTCGACGCGGACACCGGGGAGGTGCGGGGGGCCGCGCTCCGGGCCGACCTGACCGTCACCTTCGGCGCGTACAAGCCGGGGCTGCTGGTGGATCCGGCGCGGGAGTACGCGGGAGTGGTGCGGCTCGTCGGCATCGGTCTCGAACCGCCGCCCGCCGACGCCGTACTGGAGGCTCTGCAACACGCCGACGTGGCACGGCTGTTGCCGCTGCCGACGGGGGAGAGCGACAAGTACCGGCGCGGGGTGGTCGGGATCGCCGCCGGGTCGGCGCGCTATCCCGGGGCCGCCGTGCTCGCGGTGTCGGGCGCGCTGCGGGGCGGGGCCGGGGCCGTACGGTACGTCGGGCCGGCCGGGGACGCGGTCATCGCGCGCTTCCCGGAGACCCTCGTCTCCGACGCCGGGCCCGCGAAGGCCGGGCGGGTGCAGGCCTGGGTGGTCGGGCCCGGCGCCGGCGACGACGCGGCTGCCGTCGCCGAGGTGCTGGAGGCGGACGTGCCGGTGCTGCTGGACGCGGACGGGCTGCGGCTGGCCGACCGGGACGCGGTGCGGCGGCGTACGGCGCCGACGCTGATGACCCCGCACGCGGGGGAGGCCGCCGCGTTGCTGGGGGTGCGGCGCGAGGAGGTCGAGGCGGCCCGGCTGGCCGCGGTGCGGGAGCTGGCGGCGGTGTACCGGGCGACCGTGCTGCTGAAGGGGTCGACGACACTGGTCGCCGACTCCGCGGGCGGACCGGTGCGGGTGAACGCCACGGGGACGCCGTGGCTGGCCACGGCCGGGAGCGGGGACGTGCTGTCCGGGCTGGCCGGGTCCTTGCTGGCGGCGGGGCTGCGGGCGGCGGACGCCGGGAGCGTGGCGGCGTACCTGCACGGACTGGCGGGCCGATTCGCCGCGGAGGGCGCGCCCACGGGGGCACATGACGTCGCGTCACACATCCCGCAGGCATGGAGGGACGTACGGGACTGACCGGACCGCCGGGGTGTGGCCGACGGCGGTGCAACGCCCTGGGAAGCGGCGAGAGGCGGGACCGATCCGGCCCACGTCCGGGGGGACCGGCGCCGGCCGGGACGGTGCGGCGCGACCGACGGTGGTGCAACTTCCCAGGGGTGCGGGGGGCTGTGTGTCCAGCCCTCGCGAACCCGTGGCCCGGTGACGGCCGAAGCCTGGTGGCGGGTTCGCCCGGGGCGGTGTGATGTGGCGGACGGTGGTGCAACTCCCCAGGGGTGCGGGGAGCTGCGCGTCCAGCCCCCGTGCACCCGCACCCCGGTGACAGCCAGAGACGCAACGGCGGGACCCCGGCCCGCGTCCCACGGAGGGTGGCTCTGAGAGACTGGGGGTGCCATGAGTGAGACACCAGCTGTGCCGACCGCCGCCCTGCGCGCCCGCGCCGAGATCGATCTGGGCGCCCTGCGCGCCAATGTGCGGGCCCTGCGCGCCCGGGCCGAGGGCGCCGCCGTGATGGCCGTCGTCAAGTCCGACGGATACGGCCACGGCGCGGTGCCGTGTGCCCGCGCAGCCCTCGCGGCGGGCGCGAGCTGGCTCGGCACGGCCACGGCCGAGGAGGCCCTCGCGCTGCGCGCGGCCGGGCTGCCCGGCCGCATCCTGTGCTGGCTGTGGGTGCCCGGCGGACCCTGGCGGCAGGCGATCGAGGCCGACATCGACGTCTCGTTGAGCGGCATGTGGGCCCTGCGGGAGGTCGTCGAGGCCGCCCGGGCGGCGGGGCGCCCCGCGCGCGTGCAGCTCAAGGCCGACACCGGGCTCGGCCGCAACGGCTGCCAGCCGGGGGAGGACTGGGCCGAGCTGGTGGGTGCCGCCCTGCGCGCGGAGGCCGAGGGGCTGGTCCGCGTCACCGGAGTGTGGTCGCACTTCGCGTGCGCCGACGAGCCGGGGCACCCGTCCGTCACCGCCCAGCTCACCCGGTTCCGGGAGATGCTGGCGTACGCCGAGGACCAGGGCGTACGGCCCGAGGTGCGGCACATCGCCAACTCGCCGGCCACCCTCACGCTGCCCGAGTCCCACTTCGACCTGGTCCGCACGGGCATCGCCCTGTACGGCGTGTCGCCCAGCCCGGAGCTGGGCACCCCGGCGGACTTCGGGCTGCGCCCGGTGATGACGCTCAGCGCCTCGCTGGCCCTGGTCAAGCGCACCCCGGCCGGGCACGGCGTCAGCTACGGCCATCACTACGTCACGCCCGGCGAGACCACGCTCGGCCTGGTGCCCGTCGGCTATGCGGACGGCATCCCGCGGCACGCCTCGGGCACCGGCCCGGTGCTGGTCGGCGGCAAGTGGCGGACGATCGCCGGGCGGGTCGCCATGGACCAGTTCGTGGTGGACCTGGGCGGTGACGAGCCCCCGGTGGGCAGCGAGGCCGTGCTGTTCGGGCCCGGCGACCGCGGTGAGCCCACGGCCGAGGACTGGGCGCAGGCCTGCGGCACGATCGCGTACGAGATCGTCACACGCATCGGAACGCGCGTTCCCCGCGTCTATGTCAACGCGTCCATGTGAACGCCCCCAAGTGAACGCGCCCATGTGAGCGCATTCATGTGATCGCGCAAGAACCCGGGTGACCCGTTCCGCGGCGGCACCCATCCAGGCGAACTGTAGTACGGCGAAGAGGAGCGGTACGTGAGCGAGAGCAGCGCGGAGGTCGTGGCGGACGTCGTCGCCTCGGCGGCTGCCGCCTCCGCCGCGGGGGCGGCCGGGAGCTGGCGCAGGGCGACCGGCATCGCCGGTGCCGCGATAGGCGTGCTCGCCGCGGGAGCGGCGGCCGGTGTCGCCATCGAACGGATGACGGTGGGGCGCGGAATGCGCCGCAGGGCCCGGCTGGCGCTGGACGCGGCGGGCCCCTACGGCACCCTGCGCGGCACCCCCGGCAAGGCGTACGCCGACGACGGCACCGAGCTGTACTACGAGGTCGACGAGGCCGAGCCCGACGCCGGCCCGAACGTCTCGCCGCGCCGGCGCCGGCTCTTCGGCCGCAAGGCGCCCGCCCCGGTCACCGTCGTCTTCTGCCACGGCTACTGCCTCAGCCTGGACTCCTGGCACTTCCAGCGGGCGGCCCTGCGCGGGGTCGTACGGACCGTGTACTGGGACCAGCGCAGCCACGGGCGGTCCGGGCGGGGCGTGGCCCAGACCCGGGACCGGGAGCCGGTCACCATCGACCAGCTCGGCCGCGATCTGAAGGCCGTGCTCGACGCCGCCGCACCGGACGGGCCCCTGGCGCTGGTCGGTCACTCGATGGGCGGCATGACCATGATGGCCCTCGCCGCGCAGTACCCCGAGCTGATCCGGGACCGGGTCGTCGCCACCGCCTTCGTCGGGACCTCGTCCGGGCGGCTCGGCGAGGTCAACTTCGGGCTGCCGGTGGCCGGCGTCAACGCGGTCCGCCGGATCCTCCCCGGGGTGCTGAAGGCGCTCGGGCAGCAGGCGGAGTGGGTCGAGAAGGGGCGCCGGGCCACCGCCGACCTGTTCGCCGGGATCATCAAGCGGTACTCGTTCGCGGGCCGGGACGTCGACCCGGCCGTGGAGCGCTTCGCCGAGCGGATGATCGAGTCGACGCCGATCGACGTGGTCGCCGAGTTCTACCCGGCGTTCACCGACCACGACAAGACCGGGGCGCTCGTCTGCTTCCGCGACATGCCGGTGCTCGTGCTGGCCGGCGTCCAGGACCTGGTCACGCCCAGCGAGCACAGCGAGGCCATCGCCGACCTGCTGCCCGACGCCGAGCTGGTGCTCGTGCCGGACGCGGGGCACCTGGTGATGCTGGAGCACCCGGAAGTGGTCACCGACCGCCTCGCCGACCTGCTCACCCGCGCGGGTGCGGTGCCCGCAGGGGCTACCGTAAGTGGCTATGGAAGCACCAGCAGCACCGCACAACCCCGCTGAGACCCAGCTGACCGTCACCTCCCCGGAGCAGATGCGGGAGCTGGGCCGCCGACTGGCCAAGCTGCTGCGCGCGGGCGACCTGGTGATGCTCACCGGCGAGCTGGGCGCGGGCAAGACCACGCTGACCCGCGGGCTCGGTGAGGGCCTGGGCGTGCGCGGCGCGGTCACCTCGCCGACCTTCGTGATCGCCCGGGTGCACCCGTCCCTCGGCGACGGCCCGCCCCTGGTGCACGTCGACGCCTACCGGCTCTCCGGCGGCCTGGACGAGATGGAGGACCTGGACCTCGACGTCTCGCTGCCCGACTCGGTGATCGTCGTGGAATGGGGCGAGGGCAAGGTCGAGGAACTGACCGAGGACCGCCTCCAGGTGGTCATCCACCGCGCGGTCGGCGACACCACGGACGAGGTACGGCACGTGACGGTCACCGGCCTGGGCGAACGCTGGTCCGAGACGGACCTGGAGCCGCTGTCCGGCTGAGACCGCGGACACGTTCCGACAAGCCGTCGGCAAGATATTGCGCAGGGCATCCCGGGCGTGGTCACATGGTACCCAGCCCGTACTTAGGTCTGCCTAAGTACGTCCGCCGTCGTAGCTCAGGAGGCGTCCATGCCCACGGTGCGACCGGTGTCCATGCGCGATCTGCTGGCGGCCTGCGCTGCGGCGGACGCGGTCTCCAGGCCGCCGCGGCCCGAGCACCCCGACGGGGCGCGGGGCCCTGCCGAGCAGGTGGCCGCCGCCGCGTGGACGCGCCCGGCCGAGACGGCCCCACAGCCGTCCGACAGCGCGTCCGGGCACGGCGCCTAGCGAATCACCACGACCTTCACGCCGATCGTCGCGAAGTTCCACATCGCGGTCCCGTCCGCCCGTGTCTCCCGGATGCCGCCCGTCTTCACGCCGGAGTCGGCCGCCATGCCCTCCGCAGCGCCGTTCACCGCCGCGCTGAACCCGACGGTCACCCCGTCCACGCTGGTGAACCGCACCACGTGCTCGATGGGGATGCTGTCGGTGCCGGTGGCCGTGCTGGAGCGGGACGTGACCCAGTACGTGCCGACCGGCGGGTCGACGGTGCCCGGCCGCACCGGGAAGGTGCGCTGCACCCGGTTGCCGGGGGTGACCAGCCAGACCCGGTCGTCGTCCACCGAGTACACGACCCGTTCACCCGTTCCGGAGCCGTTCGGCAGGGCGGTCGGGTGGTGCCGGTCCCGGGGTGCCTTGGACGTGGGCGTCGCGTGCACCACCGGCCCCGCGCCCAGGCCCGCCGGGACGGTCGCCTGGGCCCGGTAGGCGAGGAAACCGACCGTTCCCAGCGCCGCCGCGGTGAGGGCGGCCACGATCCCCGAGCTGGTCCCTGCCACCTGCGCCACCTCTGCCTCGTGTGCCTCGTGCCGTCATCCGGTGTAAATGTCGTACTTCGTACAGACCGTAGCAGTCGGTGACCGTCCGTCCCGGACGACCCTGCGGGCGGCGCGGGCGCCGTAGGCTGTTCGCGTGCTCTTGCTCGCTCTGGATACCGCAACACCCGCCGTCACCGTCGCCCTGCACGACGGCACCGACGTCATCGCCTCGTCGAGCCAGGTGGACGCGCGCCGGCACGGAGAGCTGCTGCTGCCGGCCGTCGACCGGGTCCTCACCGAGGCCGGACTGAAGCTGGAGGCCGTCACCGGGATCGTCGTCGGCACCGGGCCCGGCCCCTACACCGGTCTGCGCGTCGGTCTGATGACCGCCGACACCTTCGGCCTGGCGCTCGGCGTCCCCGTGCACGGCCTGTGCACGCTCGACGGCCTCGCCTACGCCGCCGACATCGAGAAGGGCCCCTTCGTCGTGGCGACCGACGCCCGGCGCAAGGAGGTCTACTGGGCCACGTACGCCGACTCCCGGACCCGGCTGACCGGCCCGGCCGTCGACCGCCCGGCCGACATCGCCGAGCGGGTCGCGGGCCTTCCCGCGGTCGGCGCCGGCGCGCTGCTCTACCCGGACACGTTCCCACGCGCCCACGAGCCCGAGCACGTGTCCGCCGCCTCGCTCGCCTCGCTCGCCGCGGAGAAGCTGGCCGCGGGCGAGGAACTCACCGCCCCCCGGCCGCTGTACCTGCGCCGGCCGGACGCCCAGGTCCCCAAGAACTACAAGGTGGTCACCCCCAAGTGACACAGCCGGCACCCCCCCGACTGCGCGAGATGCGCTGGTGGGACATCGACCCGGTCCTGGGGCTGGAGCGGGACCTGTTCCCCGAGGACGCCTGGTCCCGCGGCATGTTCTGGTCCGAGCTGGCCCATTCCCGGGGCCCCGAGGCCACCCGCTGCTATCTCGTCGCCGAGTCCGCCGACGGCCGGGTCGTCGGGTACGCGGGCCTGGCCGCCGCCGGTGACCTGGCCGACGTGCAGACCATCGCCGTCGCCCGCGACCACCAGGGCACCGGCCTCGGTGCCCGGCTGCTGACCGAGCTGCTGCGCGCGGCGACCGCGTTCGAGTGCCACGAGGTGATGCTCGAATGCCGGGTGGACAACCTGCCCGCCCAGAAGCTCTACGAGCGCTTCGGCTTCACCCCCATCGGCTTCCGGCGCGGCTACTACCAGCCGGGCAATGTGGACGCCCTGGTGATGCGCCTGACCACGGAACCCGGCAGCGGCTCGGCCGCGGGCTCCGCCTCAGTACAAGGAACCGATATCAATGACTGACTCACGCGACGAGCCTCTCGTACTCGGCATCGAGACCTCCTGCGACGAGACCGGCGTCGGCATCGTCCGCGGCACCACCCTGCTGGCGGACGCGGTCGCCTCCAGCGTCGACGAGCACGCCCGCTTCGGCGGTGTGGTGCCGGAGGTGGCGTCCCGGGCGCACCTGGAGGCGATGGTCCCCACCATCGACCGCGCGTTGAAGGAGGCGGGGGTCAGCGCCAAGGACCTGGACGGCATCGCGGTCACCGCCGGTCCCGGCCTCGCGGGCGCCCTGCTCGTCGGCGTCTCGGCGGCCAAGGCGTACGCCTACGCGCTCGGCAAGCCCCTGTACGGCGTCAACCACCTGGCCTCGCACATCTGCGTGGACCAGCTGGAGCACGGCCCGCTGCCCGAGCCGACGATGGCCCTGCTGGTCTCCGGCGGCCACTCCTCGCTGCTGCTCTCGACGGACATCACCTCAGACGTCCGGCCGATGGGCTCGACCATCGACGACGCGGCCGGCGAGGCCTTCGACAAGATCGCCCGCGTGCTGAACCTGGGCTTCCCCGGCGGCCCGGTCATCGACCGGTACGCCAAGGAGGGCGACCCGGGGGCCATCGCCTTCCCGCGCGGCCTGACGGGCCCGCGCGACCCGGCGTACGACTTCTCCTTCTCGGGCCTGAAGACCGCCGTGGCCCGCTGGATCGAGGCCAGGCGCGCGGCCGGCGAGGAGGTCCCGGTCCGCGATGTGGCCGCCTCCTTCCAGGAGGCCGTGGTCGACGTGCTGACCCGCAAGGCCGTCCGCGCCTGCAAGGACGAGGGCGTGGACCACCTGATGATCGGCGGCGGTGTGGCGGCCAACTCCCGGCTGCGCGCGCTCGCCCAGGAGCGCTGCGAGGCGGCCGGCATCCGGCTGCGCGTACCGCGCCCCAAGCTGTGCACGGACAACGGCGCGATGGTGGCCGCGCTCGGCGCCGAGATGGTCGCCCGCAACCGGGCCGCGTCCAGCTGGGACCTGTCGGCCGACTCCTCCCTGCCGGTGACCGACCCGCACGTGCCCGGCCACGACCACGACCATGTGCACGAGGTCAGCAAGGAGAACCTCTACTCGTGACCGTCGCCCTGATGTGGGAGGCCCGGGCCGCCGAGGGCCGGGGCGCGGACCTGCTGGCCTGGGTGCGCGAACAGCCCCTCGCCGCCGAGCCGTTGCGCCGCGAGACCTTCCGCGCGCCGCAGGACCGGGTGCTGGTCGTCACGTGGTGGGACGCGTCGTACGACGCCCCGCTCCCCGAACTGCCGGAGCCGGACCCGGAGTTGGTGACCCGGGCGGTGCACCGGTGGCGGTTCGAGGCGGTGGCGGAGGACTGAGTTGGGGAAGCGGTCCCGACTGCGCTATGATCATCACACAGCGAACGGCCGGAACACCGGTCCGGACGCAGTGCGTTGGTGGTCCAAGGAAAGACGCCCCGCTTCCTGCGGGGAAATGCAGGTGCAAGGCCTGCCCGGCGCTCCACTCGACACCCCGCCCCCGGGTTCCCGGCGGCGGGGTGTTCGCGTTTCACGGGACACCGGCTCGAATGTTTCGCCAGATCTTTCGAATGTTCCGGGTGGGCCCTCGTCCGCCGAGGGCTTCGTCAAGCGGTCCGGCGGGGATACGATCGCGGGCATGAAGCCCTCGAAGCCCGCAGGAACGCAGACGGCGACCCTCGCCGAGATCGCCCGTGAGGCGGGGGTCTCCGCTCCGACTGTTTCGAAGGTCCTCAACGGCCGGGCCGATGTCTCCCCCGCGACCCGCACCCGCGTCGAAGAGCTGCTGCGCGCCTACGGCTACCGGCGCCGCCGCGCCGAGGCCTCCCGCTCGCCCCTGATCGACGTCGTCTTCCACGAGCTGG
Source organism: Streptomyces canarius (assembly GCF_014650735.1). Lineage (NCBI taxonomy): Bacteria > Bacillati > Actinomycetota > Actinomycetes > Kitasatosporales > Streptomycetaceae > Streptomyces > Streptomyces canarius. The sequence goes on along the minus strand of NZ_BMVN01000008.1, from coordinate 101,389 downwards.
AGAGCGCCTGGGCGATGGAGGTCATCCGGGGCGTGGAGAACGTCGCCCGGGACGCCGGGCTGAGCGTGGTCCTGTCCGAGTCGGCCGGCCGGCTCACCCCCGGCCGCACCTGGGCCGACCAGGTCGCCGCCCGCCGCCCGCACGGGGTGGTGCTGGTGCTCTCCGAGCTCGACGAGTCCCAGCGGGCGCTGCTGACCAGCCGTTCCATCCCGTTCGTGGTGATGGACCCGGCCGGCGACCCGGGCCCGGACGTGCCGTCGATCGGCGCCACCAACTGGCAGGGCGGTCTCGCCGCCACCCGCCACCTGGTCGAACTCGGCCACACCCGGATCGGCGCGATCAGCGGCCCGACCCGGATGATGTGCAGCCGGGCCCGGGTCGACGGCTACCGGGCCGCCCTGGAGACGGCCGGGCTGCCCGTCGACCCCTCCCTCGTCGTGGCCGGCGACTTCCACCACGACGCGGGCTACCGCCTGGGTCTGGAGCTGCTGCGCCGCCCGGACCGGCCCACCGCCGTCTTCGCGGGCAACGACCTCCAGGCGCTGGGTCTGTACGAGGCCGCACGTGAGCTGGGCCTGCGCGTCCCGGAGGACCTCAGCGTGGTCGGCTTCGACGATCTGCCGGTGGCCCGCTGGGTGGGCCCGCCGCTGACGACCGTACGGCAGCCGCTCACCGAGATGGCCGAGGCCGCGGCCCGGCTGGTGCTGGAGCTGGGGAGCGAGCGGGAGGAGCGGGCGGCGACCCGGGTGGAGCTGGCGACGAGCCTGGTGGTGCGGTCGAGCACGGACGTGCCTCCGGCCGCTTAGCGGTGCCTGCGGGCGGGGTCTCCTCCAACGGGCCGGTGCCGGACGGCGGTTCGCTGCCGGACGCCGGTTCGGTGCCGCCAGGATGAGAATTTCCCAAGAAAACCGACCCTGACCGGCTTCCGCTAACAGTCCCCTCACAATTCGGACGTATGTTCCTGTCGTGACGCGACACGAGGAGCAAGGCGACGCGGGCAGACAGGCGGGCCGGCGATCGAGAGCGCTGAGGATCGTCGGCCTCACTCTGACGGGAGCCCTGGTACTGGGCGTGGCGGCGGCCGGCTGGGCCTACTGGCGTCTCGACCGCAACATCCGAAGCGTCGACATCGACAGCGCACTCGGCGACGACCGGCCGGCCAGGGCCGTGGTCACCCCGTCCCCGACCGCCCCGGCGGACGCCTCCCCGCTGCCCACCGGCTCCCTCAACATCCTGGTCCTCGGCTCGGACTCGCGCAGCGGCAAGGACAACCAGGAGCTGGGCGGCGGCGACAGCGGCGGAGCCCGGTCCGACACCGCGATGGTCGTGCACATCGACGCGGGCCGGACGAAGGCCACCGTCGTCAGCATCCCGCGCGACACCCTCGTCACCCGCCCGTCCTGCCCGCTCACCTCCGGCAGCACGGCACCGGCGTACGGCGCCATGTTCAACAGCGCCTACGCGGTCGGCGGCCCGGTGTGCGCGGTGAAGACCGTCGAGACCCTCACCGGGGTCCGCATGGACCACTACCTGGAGATCGACTTCTCCGGCTTCGCCAAGCTGGTCGACGCGCTCGGCGGGGTCGACGTCACCACCGGCCAGGACATCGACGACGACAAGAGCCACCTGCGCCTCAAGGCCGGCACCCACCACCTCGACGGCAAGCAGGCCCTCGCCCTCGCCCGCACCCGGCACGGCATAGGCGACGGCAGCGACCTGGGCCGCATAGGGCTCCAGCAGACGCTGGTCAAGGCCCTGCTGGAGCAGATGGCCGGTGCCGGCCTGCTCTCCGACCCGGCCCGGCTGTACCAGGTCGCCGACGCCGTCACCACCAGCCTCACCACAGACACCGGCCTGAACTCCCTGAACGAGCTGGTGAGCCTCGGCCGGAGCCTGAAGGGACTGACCGCCGACCGGGTGCGGACGGTGACCATGCCGGTCGTCACGGCGCCCTCCGACCCCAACCGGGTCGTCGCCCAGGAGCCGGCGGCGGACGACCTCTGGGCCTCCCTGCGCTGAGCCGGAGAAATCCCGGAGATTTTTTCCGCGGGTGTGTCGATCCGGGTGTCTCCCGTTCGACGCAAGGGGTGAGCGGCGGGAACGGACCCGCCGCCGCGACCGAAGGAGTCACCATGCCCCGCTACCTGTCCCTCGTGCGCATCGACGAGTCCACCGGCCCCGCCGGGGGCCCCAGCGCGGAGCTGATGCAGCGGATGGGCGAGCTGATCGAGGAGATGACCAAGGCCGGTGTGCTGCTCGACACCGCCGGGCTCACCCCGTCCGCCGAGGCGGCCCGAGTCGACTGGGACGGCGAGAAGGCCGCCGTGACCGACGGCCCGTTCACCGAGTCCAAGGAGGTCGTCGGCGGCTACGCGCTCATGCAGTGCAAGGACCGGGCCGAGGCGCTGGAGTGGACGCAGCGCTTCCTGAAGATCCACGGCCCGGAGTGGCGGCTCGCCTGCGAGCTGCGGGAGATCGCCGAGGGCTGAGCCCGTTTGGCCCACCGCCGTCCAGGGTGTTGCATGGTGGGCTGTGGAGACACAGCCCACCACGGCGCACGCCATCGAGACCGTCTTCCGCCTGGAGTCGCCCCGGGTGATCGCCGGGGTCGCCCGGATCGTCCGGGACGTCGGCATCGCCGAGGAACTGGCGCAGGACGCCCTGGTCGCCGCCCTGGAGCGGTGGCCGCTGGACGGGGTGCCGGACAACCCCGGCGCCTGGCTCATGGCCACCGCCCGGCACCGGGCCGTCGACCTGGTCCGGCGCCGCGAGACCTACACCCGCAAACTCGCCGAGCTCGGCCGCGACCTGGCCACGGCCCCGCCGTCGTACGACGCACCGGCCGACCCGGACGACATCGACGACGACCTGCTCCGGCTGGTCTTCACCGCCTGCCATCCGGTGCTGTCGCCCAAGGCCCGCATCGCGCTGACCCTGCGCCTGCTCGGCGGCCTGACCACGGCCGAGATCGCCCGCGCCTACCTGGTCCCGGAGCCGACGGTCGCCCAGCGGATCGTCCGTGCCAAGCGCACCCTGGCGAAACGGAACGTCGCCTTCGAGGTGCCGTACGGCCCCGACCGCGAGGCCCGCCTCGGCTCCGTGCTGGACGTCATCTACCTGGTCTTCAACGAGGGGTACGCGGCCACCGCCGGCGACGACTGGCTGCGCCCCGGCCTGTGCGAGGACGCGCTGCGGCTGGCCCGGGTGCTGTCCGCGCTGATGCCCAAGGAGCCCGAGGTGCACGGTCTGACCGCGCTGCTGGAGTTCCAGGCGTCCCGCGCCGCCGCCCGCACCGGCCCCGACGGCACACCGGTGCTGCTGGAGGACCAGAACCGCAGCCGCTGGAACCGCATGCTCATCGCGCGCGGCATCCGTGCCCTCGACCGCGCCGGGGCCACCGCGAGCGGCCCCCCTGGCCCGTACACCCTCCAGGCGGCCATCGCCGCCTGCCACGCGCGCGCGTACACGTACGAGGAGACGGACTGGCGCGCCATCGCCACCCTGTACGGCCTGCTGGCCGTCCGCGCGCCCTCCCCGGTGGTCGAGCTGAATCGCGCGGTCGCCGTGTCGATGGCCGACGGCCCGGCGGCGGGCCTGAGGCTGGTCGACGCCCTGGCCGCCACGCCCGCGCTGCGCGGCTACCACCTGCTGCCCAGCGTCCGCGGTGACCTCCTCTCCCGCCTCGGCCGCACCGCCGAGGCCCGCGAGGAGTTCCTCCGGGCGGCGGCCCTGACCCACAACGAGAGGGAACGGCAGCTGCTGTCGCGCAGGGCGCGCGCGTGCGGCTGAGCGTCAGCCGAGCGGGCGGCCGATCAGCATCGTCGGTGCCCCGGCGACCCGGGTGAGGAAGACGGTGGCCGCGTTCGGCCCCTGCGGTCTCACCTTCCGGCGCAGCTCCTCCGGCTCGACCGCCGAGCCGCGCTTCTTCACGGTCAGCGTGCCGACCTCGCGCTCCCGCAGCAGGGCCTTGAGCTTCTTGACGTTGAACGGGAGCCGGTCGGTGATCTCGTAGCCGGTGGCGTACGGCGTGGGCCGGGCCTCGTCGGTGGTGACGTACGCGATGGTCGGGTCCAGGAGCCCCCCGCCGACCTCCTCGGCCACTTCGGCGACCAGGTGCGCGCGGATCACGGCGCCGTCCGGCTCGTACAGGTACCGCCCCACCGGCCGCACCCCGGGATCGGGCAGCCCGCGGCCGAGCAGCGTGCGCGGGCCCGGCAGCAGCGTGGCCCGCACCGCGCCCGGCGCCCCGGTCCCGAACCACAGCACCGCTTCCTTCACGTCGCCGCCGTCGGAGATCCACTCGGCCTCGGCCGCGGCCGGGACCACCTCGTGCGGGATGCCCGGCGCGATCTTCAGCGCGGCGCGGGGTGCCTGGAGGGCCGTCCCGATCGCCCAGGACAGCGGCGGCGAGTACGCCTCCGGGTCGAACACGCGGCCGCGCCCGCCCCGGCGCGCCGGGTCCACGAACACCGCGTCGTACCCGGCGGTGTCCACCTCCGTGACGTCGGCCTCGCGCACCTCGATCAGGCCGGCCAGCCCCAGCGCCTCGGCGTTCGCCCGCGCCACGGCCGCCGTCAGCGGGTCCCGGTCCACGGCCAGCACCCGGATCCCGGCCCGCGCCAGGGCGATGGCGTCCCCGCCGATCCCGCAGCACAGGTCGGCGACGGAGGCCACGCCCAGCTCCTTCAGCCGCCCGGCCCGGTACGCCGCCACGGAGGCCCGCGTCGACTGCTCGACCCCGTTGGGCGTGAAGAACATGCGCCCGGCGTCCTCGGCCCCGAACTTCGCCACCGCCCGCTGCCGCAGCCGGGCCTGGCCGAGCGCGGCCGAGACCAGTTCGGCCGGGTGGTCGCGGCGCAGCCGGGTGGCCACGGCCAGCTCCCGCGCGGGCTCGGTGTCGCGGACCTCGTCGAGGAGGGCGCGGCCTTCGGGGGTGAGGAGCAGAGCGAGGTCGTTCACCGGGTCATTGTGGGCCAGTCGGTGGATGGTGCGCCTCCGGCGGCGGTGTCGTCCGGGGTCGCGGGCCGGGGCCTGGGAGGATCCGGCACCATGCGAGCAGTAGTACAAAATGACAAAAGTCGGACTCGTTTCCGGCGGCTGGCCCTCGGGGGCGGAGCCGCCGCGCTGGCCGCCGCCACCCTGCTCTCCGCCTGCGCCGGGCCCGAGTCCGTGCGCAGCGCCTCCGGCCACGGCGGCCCCGCCAAGCCCCAGGACCCGGCGGCGCGCCGGGCCGCCGAACACGCCCGGCTGGCCGCCGCCGCCCGGCGCTGGGGGCTGGACCAGGTCCCGCTCACGCCTCCGCCGCCCCCCGCGGCGAAGCCGAGGATCACCGCCCGCGACGGATTCGAGGTGGACCACCAGGAGGACTGGAACCTGCCCCCCGTCTTCACCACGGTCCCCACCCGCGACAAGGTCGTGTTCCTGACGATCGACGACGGCGCCGAGAAGGACCCGCGGTTCCTCGCCATGATGCGCGAGCTCAAGATCCCGTACACCGCGTTCCTCAGCGACTACCTGGTCAAGGACGACTACGCCTACTTCCGGAAGATGCGGTCCTACGGCAACACCCTCAACAACCACACCCTGCACCACCCCTACCTGCCGGGCCTGTCCTACGAGGAGCAGAAGGACGAGATCTGCGGCATGCAGGCCGTCATGAAGAAGCAGTTCGGCAAGGCACCCACCGTCTTCCGTCCCCCGTACGGCAACTACAACCAGGACACCCTGGTCGCCGCGAAGGAATGCGGCATCACGTACGCGCCGATCTGGAACGAGGAGGTCTTCGTCGACCACTGGGAGTACCGCGAGGACGACAAGCGGCTGCGCCGCGGCGACATCGTCCTCACCCACTTCCGCGGCCGGGACGACTGGGACGGCACGATGGTGGACGACATGCGCCGCTTCCTGAACAAGGTCACGCGCGAGGGCTACGCCGTGGCCCGCCTGGAGGACTACCTGTGAGGCGGGCTCGGGGCAGGGCCGCGGCCCTCGCCGCGGCCCTGCTCCTGACGGGCTGCGCCCAGTCCGTCGACCCCATCGAACGCCTCGGCAAGAAGGCCGCCGAAGGGGTACGCCCGCACATCACCGACCCCGACCACCGCTACCGCGCCTGGGGCCTGACCCGGCCCCTCGCCCGCGCCCCGGTGCACCCGGCCCGCCCGCTCGCCGAGCACCAGGGGGCCGGCGCCCCGCCCCCCGTGGTCGACCGCGTCCCCACCCGTGACCCGGTCGTCTTCCTCACCTACGACGACGGCGCCGAGCGGGACCCCCGCTTCGTCGACATGGTCCGCGAACTCCGGCTGCCGGTCACCCTGTTCCTCACCGACAGCGTCGCCGCCCCCGGCTACGGCCACTTCGCCCGGCTGCGCGCCCTCGGCGCCGGCATCGAGAACCACACCGTCGACCACCGGGCCCCGGCCGGATTGCCGTACGCCGGCCAGCGCGCCGAGATCTGCGGCCAGCAGGACCGCCTCCGCACCGCCCTCGGCGTCCGCCCCCGCCTCTTCCGCCCGCCCTACGGTTCCTACGACCGCACCACCCTGCGCGCGGCGGCGGACTGCGGCATCTCCGCGCTCGTCCTGTGGCGCGCCGCCCTGACCCCGGCCGGCCTCGCCTACACCCACGGCCCCCACCACCTGGGCCCCGGCGACATCGTCCTGGTGGGCCCCGACGACTCGAGGGGGCCGGCCCTGCGGAAACGCACGGCGGGGGTGCTGAGGGAGGCGCAGGGGCGGGGGCTGACGGTCGGGCGCCTCGAGGACTACCTGTGAGGACCGGCCGCACACCGCGATTCCGGCCGACGCGCCGCGGGCAATTGGCACTCCGCTTGACCGAGTGCTAATCGCGGTCATAGTCTCGGCTCTGGCACTCCCCCCTGGAGAGTGCCAGACAAACGCGACGGGCAGGTCCGGCACCCGCGACGACGGATCGACCTGGTCGCCACCTCAGACAGTTAACCCCGTGAGATCTCCGAAGGGGGAGGTCGGATCGTGACGACCGCCAGCTCCAAGGTTGCCATCAAGCCGCTCGAGGACCGCATCGTGGTCCAGCCGCTGGACGCCGAGCAGACCACGGCCTCTGGCCTGGTCATCCCGGACACCGCGAAGGAGAAGCCCCAGGAGGGCGCCGTCCTCGCCGTGGGCCCGGGCCGGTTCGAGAACGGCGAGCGTCTGCCGCTCGACGTCAAGGTCGGCGACGTCGTGCTGTACAGCAAGTACGGCGGCACCGAGGTGAAGTACAACGGCGACGAGTACCTCGTCCTCTCGGCTCGCGACGTCCTCGCGATCATCGAGAAGTAATCACCTCAAGCGACTCTCCGCTTAGAGCTGCGCCCCTGGCCCCCGCGACCGATAAGAAGCCGGGCGCCCGGGGCGCAGCGTCTTTTCACCCACAGATTTCCGAGAGGGCTCCCGCTGTCATGGCGAAGATCCTGAAGTTCGACGAGGACGCCCGTCGCGCCCTTGAGCGCGGCGTCAACAAGCTTGCCGACACCGTGAAGGTGACGATCGGCCCCCGTGGCCGCAACGTCGTCATCGACAAGAAGTTCGGCGCGCCCACCATCACCAACGACGGTGTCACGATCGCCCGCGAGGTCGAGATCGAGGACCCGTACGAGAACCTCGGCGCTCAGCTGGTGAAGGAGGTGGCGACCAAGACCAACGACATCGCTGGTGACGGCACCACCACCGCCACGGTCCTCGCCCAGGCGCTGGTCCGCGAGGGCCTGAAGAACGTCGCCGCCGGTGCCTCCCCGGCCGCCCTGAAGAAGGGCATCGACGCCGCGGTCAAGGCCGTCTCCGAGGACCTGCTCGCCTCGGCCCGCCCGATCGACGAGAAGTCCGACATCGCCGCCGTCGCCGCGCTGTCCGCCCAGGACCAGCAGGTCGGCGAGCTGATCGCCGAGGCGATGGACAAGGTCGGCAAGGACGGTGTCATCACCGTCGAGGAGTCCAACACCTTCGGCCTGGAGCTGGACTTCACCGAGGGCATGGCCTTCGACAAGGGCTACCTGTCGCCGTACTTCGTGACGGACCAGGAGCGCATGGAGGCCGTCCTGGAGGACCCCTACATCCTCATCAACCAGGGCAAGATCTCCGCCATCGCCGACCTGCTGCCGCTGCTGGAGAAGGTCATCCAGGCCGGCTCCTCCAAGCCGCTGCTGATCATCGCCGAGGACGTCGAGGGCGAGGCCCTGTCGACCCTGGTCGTCAACAAGATCCGCGGCACCTTCAACGCCGTCGCGGTGAAGGCCCCCGGCTTCGGCGACCGCCGCAAGGCGATGCTCCAGGACATGGCCGTCCTCACCGGCGCCACCGTCATCTCCGAGGAGGTCGGTCTCAAGATCGACCAGGTCGGCCTCGACGTGCTCGGCTCCGCCCGCCGCATCACCGTCACCAAGGACGACACCACGATCGTCGACGGCGCCGGCAAGTCCGAGGACGTGCAGGGCCGCGTCGCCCAGATCAAGGCCGAGATCGAGAACACCGACTCCGACTGGGACCGCGAGAAGCTCCAGGAGCGCCTCGCCAAGCTGGCCGGCGGCGTGTGCGTGATCAAGGTCGGCGCCGCCACCGAGGTGGAGCTGAAGGAGAAGAAGCACCGTCTGGAGGACGCCATCTCCGCGACCCGCGCCGCGGTCGAGGAGGGCATCGTCTCCGGTGGTGGCTCCGCCCTGGTCCACGCCTCCAAGGTGCTCGACGGCAACCTCGACAAGTCCGGCGACGAGGCCACCGGTGTCTCCGTGGTCCGCAACGCCGTGGTCGAGCCGCTGCGCTGGATCGGCGAGAACGCCGGCCAGGAGGGCTACGTCATCGTGTCCAAGGTCAAGGACCTGGACAAGGGGCAGGGCTACAACGCCGCCACCGGCGAGTACGGCGACCTGATCAAGGCCGGCGTCATCGACCCGGTCAAGGTCACCCGCTCCGCCCTGGAGAACGCCGCCTCCATCGCCTCCCTGCTGCTCACGACCGAGACCCTGGTCGTCGAGAAGAAGGAAGAGGAGCCGGAGGCCGCGGGCCACGGCCACAGCCACGGCCACGCGCACTGAGCCCAGCGCTCTTGAGCGAAGGCCCGGCACCCCGGTGAGGGGGCCGGGCCTTCGCCCTGTCCGCTGCTCCAAGCGGCCCGACGCGGCTACTGCTCCAACGCGTCGAGCGCGCCCAGTTGCTGCATCAGCCCGAGCTGGTCGTGCTGCCACCACAGCTCGGCGATCTTGCCGTTGTCGCCGAACCGGAACAGCGCCATCCCGGTCATGGTGACCTGCCTGCCGGTGGACGCGATCCCCAGGAAATCGCCCTGGTGCGTGGCGTACCAGGTCCACCGCGCGCAGGCCCGGTCGCCCTGGGTGAGCACATCCTCGACCGTGAACGCGAAGTCGAAGGCGCCGCGCCACATCCGGAACTCGGCGCGGACGTTGTCCAGCCCGATGGTGTCCTGCGGGTTCATCGGATCATGGCTGTGGATGTCCTCGTCCAGCAGGTCGTTGAGCGGCGGCAGCTCGCCCTCGGTGCACAGCGCCTCGAAGAACGAGCGCACCATGCCCTCGGACAGGCTCTCGTCGCGTACGACGTCCAGGTCGATGAACGTCGGCATCTCGTCGCACAGCGCGACCAGCCCCCGGAAGATCCGGTCGGTCTCCGGGAGGTTCGAGTTCCGCATCGCGTCCTCGTACGACGGGAACTCCACCACTTCGACGACGTGCGACGCGTCCGAGCGGTCCGTGCCCATCACCGCGTGCGTCGCCGTCCGCCTGCCCTTGGTCTGCTGGACCCAGTCGTCCATGAGCCGGTTCATCTCGTCCAGCCGGCTCGTCCTGCACTCGATGAGCTGTACGAAGGTCATGCGCCGCCTCCGGCCCCCCTGGTCCGGTACCGTCCCGCCCATTTTCCCACCGGGACGGCGGCGCCACCCGCCCGCTACCGCGGCCCGTACTTGCGCCCGGTCCGGGAGCTGACCCCGCCCAGCAGCCCGCGCGGCGCCACCTTCACCAGCCCCATCAGCGCCTTGTACCGGGGGTCGGGGATGGACAGCGTCTTGCCGCGCGCGAGGTCGGACAGGGCCGCCGCGACCAGCTTGTCGGCGTCCAGCCACATCCAGCCCGGGATGTTGTCCGTGCCCATCCCGGCCCGCTGGTGGAACTCGGTGCGCACGAACCCCGGGCACAGCGCCATCAGCCGGACCCCGCTGCCGGCCAGGTCCTTGGCCGCGCCCTGGGTGAACTGCACGACCCACGCCTTGGACGCGCCGTAGGTGCCGCGCGGGACGAACGCGGCCACCGAGGCGACGTTCACCACTCCGCCCCGGCCGCGCTCGCGCATCGCCTCGGCCGCCGCCGACGTCAGCCGGAGCACCGCCTCGCAGTGCACCTTGAGCATCCGTAGCTCGTCCGCCATCGGAACCTCCAGATAGCGGCCCTTGTTGCCGAAGCCGGCGTTGTTGACCAGCAGGTCGACCGGGTTCTTCCGGTCGCCGAGCCGGTCGGCCACCGTCTCGATGCCCTTGTCCTGCGCCAGGTCGGCGGTCAGCACCTCCACCTCGATGCCGTGCCGGTCGTGCAGTTCCGTCGCCTGCTCGCGCAGCCGCTTGGTGTCCCGCGCGACCAGGACGAGGTCATGCCCGTCAGCCGCCAGCCGCCGCGCGAACGCGGCACCGATCCCCGCGGTCGATCCCGTAATCAGAGCCGTTGTCATGGCCCAAGCGTAGTGACCCGGACCGACAGCCTCAGCGGTCCGCGCGCCGTGCCCGGTGCTCTGTGGGCGGGTTACCGGACTCCGTGCTCGGCCACGTACGCCCGGGCCTTCGCCAGCGTCTCGGGGTGCAGCGCCGTGCCCGCCGCGAGCAGCCGGGGCAGCAGCTCGCGCTCGGTGGTGACCGCGCGGAACTGCATCGCCGCCGTCACGCCGTGGTCCGGCCGGTGCACGATCTCGACCGGATCGCCCGCCCGGATCTCACCCGGCTCGATCACCCGGAGGTAGGCACCCGTTGCGCCCTTCTGCGTGAATCTCCTGACCCAGCCGCGCTCGCCCAGATGGCCCTGGAAGGTGGCGCACGGAATGCGGCCGGAGGTCACTTCCAGTACGACGGTGGGACCGATCCGCCAGCGCTCTCCGATCAGCGCCCCGGAGACCTCCAGACCGTCCGTCGTGAGGTTCTCGCCGAAGCACCCGTTGGCCAACGATCTGCCGAGTTCGCGCTCCCAGATGTCGAGGTCCTCCCGGGCGTACGCGTACACCGCCTGGTCGTCCCCGCCGTGGTAGCGCGTGTCGCACACCGCGTCCCCGGCGAGCCCGCCCGCGCCGACGCCCTTGGGCCCGGGCGCCGCCACCGGCACCGGGCCGTCGGCCGGGTGCTTGTCTATGCCGGTGAGGCCGTCCGGCTGGTTCGTGTAGGGCACATGCCGGGGCCGGCCCAGATTGACCGAGAGAAGCTTCATCCCGGCACGGTAAGCGATCCGGGCCCAAAGCGTCGACGCATTATCGGACACTCCTCCCAAGGTTGCCTTATGCTCGTCGGGTGATCGAGGCCCGTCATCTCCGTGTCCTGCGCGCCGTCGCCACCACCGGTTCCTTCTCGGCGGCCGGACGCCAGCTGGGTTGCACCCAGCCCGCCGTCAGCCAGCAGATGAAGGCCCTGGAAGCCTCGGTCGGCACCCCGCTGCTGGTCCGCACCGGGCGCGAGATGCGCCTGACCCAGGCCGGTGAGGCCCTGGTCCGGCACGCCTCCGGCATCCTCGCCGGGCTCACCGCGGCCGAGGAGGAGGTCGCCGCCATCGCCGGCCTGCGCGCGGGCCGGGTCCGGCTGGTCTCCTTCCCCAGCGGCAGCTCCACCCTGGTCCCCACCGCCCTGGCCGCCCTGCGCGCGGGCCACCCCGGCACCCGCGTCTCCCTGGAGGAGGCCGAACCGCCGAGGTCCGTGGAACTGCTCCGCGAAGGCGACTGCGACCTGGCCCTGGCCTTCCGCTACGAGGGGGCGGCGGTCGCCGAGGACTGGGACGACCTCGTCGTGCGCCCCCTGCTGACGGACCGCCTGGTCGCCCTGGTGCCCGAACGGCACCGGCTCGCGCGCGCGGACAGCGTCGCCATCGGCGAGCTGGCCCACGAGCCCTGGATCGCGGGCTGCCCGCGCTGCCGCGGCCAGCTGGTCGAGGTGTGCGAGGGGGCCGGATTCACCCCGCGCATCGACTTCGCCACCGACGACTATCCGGCCGTGATCGGCCTGGTCGGCGCCGGCCTCGGCGTCGCCGTCCTGCCCCAGCTGGCCGTGGAGTCGGTACGGCCGCGGGGCGTGCGCACGGTACGGCTGGAACCGGCGGTACGGCGGGAGATCGTCGCCCTCACCCTGCCCGACCTGGCCCAGGTGCCGGCGGTGTCGGCCACGCTGGAGCAGCTGGCGCGGGCGGCGCGGGCGGCAGGGCGCGGCCAGGCGTAGCCGGAGAAGAGGGGGTCACGGAGCCGCGGGGCGTCGCGGAGGCGAAGGGTGGCGCGGAGAGCGAGGGGCGACGCGGAGAGCGAGGGGCGACGCGGAGGCGAGGGGGCCGCCCCGACGAGGCACGGGCACGCGCGTGCGTGCCCGGTAAGGAAGCGGATGTTTTGCCGATGGTGATGCAGAAACGTTCCTTCAGTGCTCCGAAGCGGTGTCCCCGCTGGTGGTCGAGGCCGCCACCAGGCGGTTGCGTGCCCGCCCCATCAACTCCTCGCGCTCGTCCTCGGTCAGGCCGCCCCAGACGCCGTACGGTTCGCGCACCGCCAGCGCGTGCGCCGCGCACTCCGCACGGACCGGGCACCTCATGCAGACCTCTTTGGCCGAGTTCTCGCGAGCGCTCCGAGCCGCCCCGCGCTCGCCCTCCGGGTGGAAGAAGAGCGAGCTGTCCACCCCGCGGCAGGCAGCCAGCAGCTGCCAGTCCCACAGGTCCGCGTTCGGTCCGGGAAGGCGGGAGAAATCTGCCATTACGTGACCCCTTGTCGCCGTTCTGGGCGGATACGGTGCCAACGACCGTACATCTCCGGTCTAAGGAGATGAAAATATGACTCATTGCGAATCTAGCCCCGGACACTGCAAAACGGGAAGAAAAAGGGCCGAATGGGGCATAGGTTGTGATGAAAAGTTGTGGGTCCGTCGAGCATGTCGGCACCGTGTCGACGCCCTCACGTAGAGTGCCGAAGACGGCACGCGGGCCCGTAACTCTTTCGAGTGACCGTCGTTGAGAGTGCGGATGCGGTTGAGAAAACAAGCGCTCGGGCAGGCGTCCGAGACGGTCGACCGCACAGGTGACGATTCCGTACCAGCCTGGAGGCTCAAGGTGACGCGCATCAGCTGCGGAGGGCGGTCATGACATCCGTCCTCGTCTGCGACGACTCCCCGCTTGCCCGAGAGGCGCTCCGCCGCGCGGTCGCGACCGTGCCCGGTGTCGAGCGCGTGACGACGGCGGCCAACGGCGAGGAAGTCCTCCGCCGCTGGGGCGCCGACCGCTCCGACCTCATCCTGATGGATGTGCGCATGCCCGGCCTGGGCGGCGTCGAGACCGTGCGCCGGCTGCTGTCCGCCGACCCGGGCGCGCGCATCATCATGCTCACCGTCGCCGAGGACCTCGACGGGGTGGCCCTCGCCGTCGCCGCCGGTGCCCGGGGATACCTGCACAAGGACGCCTCGCGCGCGGAGTTGCGCGCCACGGTGACCCAGGCGCTGGCCGACCCCACCTGGCGACTCGCCCCGCGCCGGCTGCGCTCGGCGGAGATGGGCGCCGCGCCCACGCTCACCGCGCGTGAGATCCAGGTGCTGGAGGGCATGAGCCACGGCCGCTCGAACGCCGAGATCGGCCGCGAGCTGTTCCTCTCCGAGGACACCGTCAAGACGCACGCCCGGCGCCTGTTCAAGAAGCTCGGCGCCTCGGACCGGGCGCACGCGGTGGCCCTCGGCTTCCGCTGGGGACTGGTCCGCTAGCGACCGCGAAGCCGGACGGGCCGCTCGGCGCCGGGGCGTTCCGGTGCCGTCCGTGCCCGCGGCTCCCGTGCGGGTGTGCGGCCGACCGCGCTCGTCGGGCGCGGCTGGGTGTGCCCCGGTTACCCCTGGTCTCGTGTGCCCCCGGGGCGTGACGCCCGCCGGTGGTGTGCGGGCGGACGCGGTGCGGGGCACTGGTCGTACGGGCGGTGGCGCGCCGGGCCACCGTGCCGTTACTGCCGTGCCGTGCCGTGCCGTTCGGCGGACGGACGGGGCTGTCCGGGTGATTCCGGTCGTCCCGGTCCGCCCTGGTCACCCGGCTGCGCCAGCCGTCAGGGTCCCGCACCGGCGGGCGAGCCGCCATAGAGACCGGCGGCGAATCGTCGTACAAGTCGGTGGCGGACGCCGCGGAAGTCGGCAGGCGGGCTCGCCTGCCGGTGGAACGCGTCGACGGGCAACCGCCCCGGCGCACAACGGTGCGGAACGCGACGCGTGACCACGCCGGCGCACCACACCGCCGAACGCCCCGAGTGGCGCGTGTACGACGGCCCGCCGGACGCGCGCTGCTCGTTTCGGCGCGGATGCCGCATCCTTGAGGGTGTGGAGTCTCTCGGGGACGAGTCGGTCGAGCGGAAGGGGAGGGCGCAGGGAATGAGTGCCGGCGCACCTGCTCATAACGCTTCGGTGCACAACCACGAGCACGATGCGACGGACCGGACGGCCGCAAGGCACCATGGACCGATGCGCGACGACGAGGCGGGCACGGCCCACGGGGCGATCGGTGCGCTCGTGCATCGTGCCGTCGACGGGGACGAGCAGGCCACGCACGATCTGCTCGCCCGTGTCCACCCCTTGGCGCTGCGCTACTGCCGCACCCGGCTGTCCCGGCTGCCCGGCGACGCACGCCACTTCGTGGAGGACCTCGCCCAGGAGGTCTGCGTGGCGGTCCTCCTCGCCCTGCCCCGCTACCGCGACACCGGCCGCCCCTTCGAGGCGTTCGTCTTCGCCATCGCCTCCCACAAGGTCGCCGACCTCCAGCGGGCGGCGATGCGCCACCCGGGATCGACCGCGGTGCCGTCCGACGAGATGCCCGAGCGGCCCGACGACTCCCTCGGCCCCGAGGAGCGCGCCCTGCTCAGCAGCGATGCCGAGTGGGCGAAGAAGCTGCTGGCCAACCTCCCCGAGAACCAGCGCGAACTGCTCCTGCTGCGTATCGCCGTGGGCTTGACCGCGGAGGAGACGGGGCAGATGTTGGGAATGTCACCCGGCGCGGTCCGCGTGGCCCAGCACCGGGCCCTGAGCCGCCTGAGGGCGCTCGCCGAACAGTGAACCCCCTGCGCGGAGCCTGGAGTAGCCCCCGCGCCGAACAGGTACGCCGCCGTTTCCGTACGAACATACGAAGCCTGAGGCGACCCCGTACCGTGGAATTTGCTAGCTACGCTTCCCGTTAGCATGGACATCCGCACCGATCAAGGCCATTTGGGGAAGGTGTCATGACTGCAAACGTCGACGGAGTGCCCGGTAAATTCGCGACACTCGGGCTGACCTACGACGACGTGCTGCTGCTGCCGGGCGCATCCGAGGTGCTCCCCAACGCGGTCGACACCTCGTCCCGCATCTCCCGCAACGTCCGGGTGAACATCCCGCTGCTGTCGGCCGCGATGGACAAGGTGACCGAGTCCCGCATGGCGATCGCGATGGCCCGGCTGGGCGGCGTCGGCGTCCTGCACCGCAACCTCTCCATCGAGGACCAGGTCAACCAGGTCGACCTGGTCAAGCGGTCGGAGTCCGGGATGGTCACCGACCCGATCACGGTGCACCCGGAGGCCACGCTCGCCGAGGCGGACGCCCTCTGCGCGAAGTTCCGCATCAGCGGCGTCCCGGTCACCGATCCGGCCGGCAAGCTCCTCGGCATCGTGACCAACCGCGACATGGCCTTCGAGAGCGACCGCACCCGGCGTGTGCACGAGGTCATGACCCCGATGCCGCTGGTCACCGGAAAGGTGGGCATCTCCGGCCCCGAGGCCATGGAGCTGCTGCGCAAGCACAAGATCGAGAAGCTGCCGCTGGTGGACGACGAGGGCGTCCTCAAGGGCCTGATCACGGTCAAGGACTTCGTCAAGGCCGAGAAGTACCCCAACGCCGCGAAGGACGCCGAGGGCCGGCTGCTCGTCGGTGCCGCGGTCGGTGCCAGCCCGGAGGCGCTGGAGCGCGCCGAGGCGCTCGCCGGCGCCGGTGTGGACTTCCTGGTCGTCGACACCTCGCACGGCCACAACAGCAACGCCCTGAGCTGGATGTCGAAGATCAAGTCGAGCGTCAGCGTCGACGTGGTCGGCGGCAACGTCGCCACGCGTGACGGTGCCCAGGCGCTGATCGACGCCGGTGTGGACGGCATCAAGGTGGGGGTGGGCCCCGGCTCCATCTGCACCACCCGTGTCGTCGCCGGTATCGGTGTCCCCCAGGTCACCGCCATCTACGAGGCGTCCCTCGCGGCCCGTCCCGCCGGCGTCCCGCTGATCGGCGACGGCGGCCTCCAGTACTCCGGCGACATCGGCAAGGCGCTGGCCGCCGGCGCCGACACGGTGATGCTGGGCAGCCTCCTCGCCGGCTGCGAGGAGTCCCCGGGCGAGCTGCTCTTCATCAACGGCAAGCAGTTCAAGTCGTACCGCGGCATGGGCTCGCTGGGCGCCATGCAGTCGCGCGGCCAGGGCAAGTCGTTCTCGAAGGACCGCTACTTCCAGGCCGACGTCACCGCCGACGAGAAGCTCGTGCCCGAGGGCGTCGAGGGCCAGGTGCCCTACCGCGGCCCGCTCGCCAACGTGCTGCACCAGCTCGTCGGCGGCCTGCGCCAGACCATGGGCTACGTCGGCGCCGCCACCATCGAGGAGATGGAGTCCAAGGGCCGGTTCGTGCGGATCACCTCGGCGGGCCTGAAGGAGAGCCACCCGCACGACATCCAGATGACGGTCGAGGCGCCGAACTACAGCAGCAAGAAGTAACCACAGCGGCGAGAAGTGACGCCCACGCGCGCGTGCGGCTCGTGCCACGGCGGTCCCGGAGCATCCGGGGCCGCCGTTGTCGTACCCGTCGGCGATACTGGAAGGCGCTGCAACGCATAGGGAAAGGCCACCAACGTGACTGAGATCGAGATCGGGCGCGGCAAGCGCGGCCGCCGGGCGTACGCCTTCGACGACATCGCCGTCGTCCCCAGCCGCCGTACGCGGGACCCGAAGGAGGTCTCGATCGCCTGGCAGATCGACGCCTACCGCTTCGAGCTGCCGTTCCTGGCCGCCCCCATGGACTCCGTGGTCTCCCCGGCCACCGCGATCCGCATCGGCGAGCTGGGCGGCCTCGGCGTGCTCAACCTGGAAGGCCTGTGGACGCGGTACGAGGACCCGCAGCCGCTGCTGGACGAGATCGCCGAGCTGCCCGCCGAGCAGGCGACGCGCCGCCTCCAGGAGATCTACGCGGCACCGGTCAAGGAGGAGCTGATCGGCGCCCGCATCAAGGAGGTGCGCGACTCCGGCGTGGTCACCGCCGCCGCGCTCTCCCCGCAGCGCACCGCCCAGTTCTCCAAGGCGGTCGTGGACGCGGGCGTGGACATCTTCGTCATCCGGGGTACGACGGTCTCGGCGGAGCACGTGTCGTCCTCGCACGAGCCGCTGAACCTGAAGCAGTTCATCTACGAGCTGGACGTCCCGGTGATCGTCGGCGGCTGCGCCACGTACACGGCGGCCCTGCACCTGATGCGCACGGGTGCCGCGGGTGTCCTCGTCGGC
This sequence comes from Streptomyces canarius, assembly GCF_014650735.1. Taxonomy (NCBI): domain Bacteria; kingdom Bacillati; phylum Actinomycetota; class Actinomycetes; order Kitasatosporales; family Streptomycetaceae; genus Streptomyces; species Streptomyces canarius. Next base: position 83,675 of record NZ_BMVN01000008.1, on the reverse strand, counting down.
TTCGGCGGCGGCGCCGCGCACACCACGCGCAACGTCCTCGGCATCCAGGTCCCGATGGCCACGGCCGTCGCCGACGTGGCCGCGGCCCGCCGGGACTACATGGACGAGTCCGGCGGCCGGTACGTGCACGTGATCGCGGACGGCGGTGTCGGCTGGTCCGGCGACCTGCCCAAGGCCATCGCCTGCGGCGCCGACGCCGTGATGATGGGCTCCCCGCTGGCCCGGGGCACGGACGCGCCCGGCAAGGGCCACCACTGGGGCATGGAGGCGGTCAACGAGGAGCTGCCCCGCGGCCAGAAGGTCGACCTCGGCACGGTCGGCACGGTCGAGGAGATCCTCACCGGTCCGTCCCACACCCCGGACGGCTCGATGAACTTCTTCGGCGCCCTGCGCCGCGCCATGGCCACCACCGGCTACAGCGAGCTGAAGGAGTTCCAGCGGGTCGAGGTGACGGTGGCGGACAGCCAGCACCGGCGGTAGTCGCCGGGACGGTCGCCACGACACCGGAAGGGCCGGTCATCCCCAGCGGATGACCGGCCCTTCCGCATGCCCAGGCATGGTCAAGTGCGCCTGAAGGGGGCACGTTACACGAAAGGGGGCGCGCGGTTGCGTTCGCGGCGAATGTGGGCCGAACGGGCGTAGTGGGGCGGTAGTGTCCGTGATCGGCGACCCAGTTCCGCTGGGTGCCCCCTTCCAAGGACATGGACCGGACCCCGCCCTCGGGGCCCGGCCCGAATTCCAAGCGGACCGCCTACCGGGTCTCTGGGCGGATCGTGGAAGGGGGCGCCCATGGGACGCCACCGCAAGCCCACCCACTGGGACCGCATTCGGCTTCGGCTGGTGAAGTTCCGGAGGAGGTGCGTCTTGTGGATCTACGGGAAGTGAGCGGCCACCCCCAGACGGAATAGGGGTGGACACTCCGATCACTTCCAGGAGCCTGCCGCAGTGACCCCTGCGGTGGGCTCCACCTGATCCCAAGGTACCGGCGCCGAATCCCCCACGCCACCAACTCCCAGCCCCGGCACCCCCACGCGCCCCCCTTCACAACCGATGCGCCGCCCCCGTGGGCGTGGCCCCCCGCGTGTCCAGCAGCAGCTGGGCCTTCACCGAGAGTCCCTGCAAGTCGTACGTCCGGTGCTGCTGGAGCAGGATCGTGAGGTCGGCGTCGGCCGCCGCCTCGTACAGGGAGTCCGCGCGCGGCACGGGCCGGTCCAGGACGCTCCACTCGGGCACGTACGGGTCGTGGTAGCTCACGGCCGCGCCCAGCCCCATCAGCCGTACGGCGACCTCCTGGGCCGGGGTGCCCTGCTGGTCGGCGAGGTCGGGCTTGTAGGTGACGCCGAGGAGCAGCACGCGCGCCCCGCGCGCGGACTTGCCGTGTTCGTTCAGGAGCGTGGCGGCGCGCTGGACGACGTACCGGGGCATCCGGCTGTTGACCTGCTGGGCCAGCTCGACCATGCGCAGGGTGCGGGTCGCGTGCCCGGTGAGGTCCAGCGGGACCCCGTGCCCGCCGACGCCCGGACCGGGCCGGAACGCCTGGAAGCCGAAGGGCTTGGTCTCCGCGCACCGGATGACGTCCCACAGGTCGACACCCAGCTCGTGGCAGAGCACGGCCATCTCGTTGACGAGCGCGATGTTGACGTGCCGGAAGTTGGTCTCCAGCAGTTGCACGGTCTCCGCCTCGCGCAGCCCACGCGCGCGTACCACCTTGTCGGTGAGCCGGCCGTAGAACGCGGCGGCCGACTCGGTGCAGGCGGGGGTGAGGCCGCCGATGACCTTGGGGGTGCTCGCGGGGGTGTGGTCGCGGCTGCCGGGGTCGACCCGGCTGGGGGAGTAGGCGAGGTGGAAGTCGCGGCCGGCGCGCAGCCCCGAGCCCTCCTCCAGCAGCGGGCGCAGGAACTCCTCCGTGGTCCCCGGGAGCACCGGCGACTCCAGGATGACCGTGGTGTGCGGGCGGAGCCGCGCGGCCAGGGTGCGGGCGGCGGCCTCGACCTGGCCGAGGTCGAGTCCGCCGTCGGCGCCGCGCGGGGTGGGCGCGCAGATCACCGCGGTGCGCACCCGGCCGAGCTGGGCGGGGTCGGTGACGGGGCGGAATCCGGCGGAGTGCATCCGGCGCAGCTCCGCGGGGCTGAGTGAGCCGGCCTCGGGGCCGGTGGCATAGCCGACGGTGGGGATACCGGCGGCGACGGCGGCCTGGGCGAGCGGCAAGCCGTAGGGACCGAGTCCGATGACGGCGAGGTCTGCGGGCATGGAGTGGGCCGTCCTTCCCAGTAGCCGAAGCGGGACAGGTGCGCAACCGCTGTGGAGAAGACGAGCGAGTGCACTGTCAGACTAGGTACATATATGACCGTTATGTGTGATTGTGTTTGTGTGTCTTCCCAGGGTTGTGTGCAAGTTGTCCACAGGGCGGGAGTCCGTGGTGGCTGAAGTCGGGCAGCCCGGTCAGAATTTGGGCATGAGGAGGGGATGAACCGGGCTTCGCCCACCGGGTGCGGCCGACGCGAGCGAGTCTGCGACAGCGGGAGGCAGCGGTGAGGACAGCGACTCTGGGACCGGCGCAGCGCGCCGGGGCACTGGCGGCGATGGCGGAGCGCGAGCTGGACGTGCTGGTGGTCGGCGGCGGAGTGGTGGGCGCCGGTACCGCGCTGGACGCCGTGACGCGTGGCCTGTCCACCGGCCTGGTCGAGGCCCGCGACTGGGCGTCCGGCACCTCCAGCCGGTCCAGCAAGCTGATACACGGCGGCCTGCGCTATCTGGAGATGCTCGACTTCGCCCTGGTCCGCGAGGCCCTCAAGGAGCGCGGACTGCTGCTGGAGCGCCTCGCCCCGCACCTGGCCAAGCCGGTCCCGTTCCTCTACCCGCTCCAGCACAAGGGCTGGGAGCGGCTGTACGCGGGCTCGGGCGTCGCGCTGTACGACGCGATGTCCATGGCCCGCGGCCACGGCCGGGGCCTGCCCGTGCACCGCCACCTCACCCGCCGCCACGCCCTGCGGGTGGCCCCCTGCCTGAAGAAGGACGCCCTGGTCGGCGCCCTCCAGTACTACGACGCCCAGGTGGACGACGCCCGCTTCGTCGCCACCCTGGTGCGCACGGCCGCGTCCTACGGCGCGAAGGTGGCCAACCGCGCGCGCGTGACCGGGTTCCTGCGCGAGGGGGAGCGGGTCGTCGGCGCCCGGGTGCAGGACGTGGAGGCCGGCGGGGAGTACGAGATCCACGCCCAGCAGGTCGTCAACGCCACCGGTGTGTGGACCGACGACACGCAGGCCATGGTCGGTGAGCGCGGCCGGTTCCACGTCCGCGCCTCCAAGGGCATCCACCTGGTCGTGCCCAAGGACCGCGTCCACTCCACCACCGGCCTGATCCTGCGCACCGAGAAGTCCGTCCTCTTCGTCATCCCCTGGGGCCGGCACTGGATCATCGGCACCACCGACACCGACTGGGACCTGGACAAGGCCCACCCGGCCGCGTCCAGCGCCGACATCGACTATCTGCTGGAGCACGTCAACTCGGTGCTGGCCGTGCCGCTCAGCCGCGACGACGTCGAGGGGGTGTACGCGGGGCTGCGCCCGCTGCTGGCCGGCGAGTCCGACGCCACCAGCAAGCTGTCCCGCGAGCACACGGTCGCCCACCCGGTGCCGGGACTGGTGGTCGTGGCGGGCGGCAAGTACACGACGTACCGGGTGATGGCCAAGGACGCCGTCGACGAGGCCGTGCACGGGCTCGACATGCGCGTGGCCGACTGTGTCACGGAGGAGACCCCGCTGCTCGGCGCGGAGGGCTACCAGGCGCTGTGGAACGCGCGAGCGCGGACCGCCGCGCGCACCGGACTGCACGTGGTCCGCGTGGAGCACCTGCTGAACCGGTACGGCTCGATGGCCGAGGAGGTCCTGGACCTCATCGCCGCCGACCCCTCGCTCGGCGAGCCGCTGCACGCCGCCGACGACTACCTGCGTGCCGAGGTGGTGTACGCCGCGTCGCACGAGGGCGCCCGGCACCTGGACGACGTCCTCACGCGTCGCACCCGCATCTCCATCGAGACCTTCGACCGCGGCACCCGCAGCGCCCGCGAGGCGGCCGAGCTGATGGCCCCCGTCCTCGGCTGGGACGAGGACCAGATCGCCCGCGAGGTCGAGCACTACGAGAAGCGGGTGGAGGCCGAGCGGGAGTCCCAGCTCCAGCCGGACGACCACACGGCGGACGCCGCGAGGCTGGGCGCACCGGACATCGTGCCGCTGTAGCAGCGACCGACGTTCACTCGAACGAGTGGCCGTTTTGGGGATCTCCGCTCGAATCCCGGTCGTTCTACCAGGTGCGAGGGCAGAACCCGGCAGCGAGCGGCGCGGGTTCGAGGTGCGGGTCTGCGATCGTGTCCGTGTCCACCCGGAAGGTGAGGACCCGGCGGCCGTCGGCGGTGGCTGCGCTGCGCACGTAGCTCCCGGACATCCGGCCGTTGTGCCCCCCCACACCGTGGTGCCGCACGGCAGCTTCACCGGAAGCAGCCCCGTGCCGTACGAGCCGTGTGCGGCACGGGTGTCGAGCATCTCGCGCAGCCGGCGCGAGGGCAGCAGCCGGCCACCGAGCAGGGCCGCGTGGAAGCGGTCCGGGTCGGCCGGTGGGGTCACCGGCTCACCCGCCGCGCCGGCCACGCGCGGGTCGAGCTCGGTGACGTCGGAGCCGTCGGCGGCGTTAGGCGCGGCCGTGCGGTGAGGGCAGTGATGCGTCGAATTAGGGAAAGGAGGTACCCGTCAGACCCAGATGATCCAGAGGAGCGATGGCGCGGTGTTCGGCCTCGGCCGCGCGGGAGTGACCGGTGACCTGGCGGACGACCGGGCCGAGCAGGACGTAGTGGGTGCTGGAGGAGGAGCAGCGGCCCGGACGGGCCGGGGGGAGGGCGAGAGCGATGCGTACGGCCTGAGGTGGAGTCAAGCGCACGGCCTCCCGGGTGGCTTGGGTGAGGTCGGCCAGTCCGCTGGTGTGGGTGGGCAGCGCCCGCGGGGTGGTTGGTGCCGCGCCCGCGGAGCAGACCCGGCAGGTGGTGTGCCCCACGCTGACGCGCAGCGGCAGGACCGCGTCCGTGGCCGTCACCGGGGAGGTGTGCCCGGAGGTGTTCCGGACGGCGGCCGGGGCGAGCAGCAGCGCGAGGGACACCGGTATGGACGGCGCTGTCCGAAGCGTCGGCATGCCGGTTCCTCCCTCCTTGCGGCCCATCATCCCGGTAAGCGGAACGCCTGCTTCAGGCGGGCTTCCGGGGCGGCGGGGGCGGCCTCAGGCCAGGGACACCCTGGGCGTCGGGCACTTGCCGGGTGAGAGACAATGGAGGCTCTGTCAGGGCGGGTTGTATGAGGGGACGCATGTCGGAGGCGGAGCGGGCGGGTACATCTCGTCAGGAGACTCGTCAGGACAAGAACGAGCGGCGTCTCCTCGCGGGGCGGTACCGGCTGGGAGACGTGCTGGGCCGTGGCGGTATGGGCACGGTCTGGCGCGCCGAGGACGAGACCCTGGGCCGGACGGTCGCCGTCAAGGAGCTGCGGTTCCCGTCGAACATCGACGAGGAGGAGAAGCGGCGCCTGATCACGCGCACCCTGCGCGAGGCCAAGGCGATCGCCCGGATCCGCAACAACAGCGCGGTGACGGTCTTCGACGTGGTCGACGAGGACGACCGGCCCTGGATCGTCATGGAGCTGGTCGAGGGCAAGTCCCTCGCCGAGGTCATCCGCGAGGACGGCGTGCTGGAGCCGAAGCGCGCCGCCGAGGTGGGGCTCGCCGTCCTCGACGTGCTGCGCTCCGCGCACCGGGAGGGCATCCTGCACCGGGACGTGAAGCCGTCCAACGTGCTGATCGCCGAGGACGGCCGGGTCGTGCTCACCGACTTCGGTATCGCGCAGGTCGAGGGCGACCCGTCCATCACCTCCACCGGCATGCTCGTCGGCGCCCCCTCCTACATCTCCCCGGAGCGGGCCCGTGGCCACAAGCCGGGACCGGCGGCCGACCTCTGGTCGCTCGGCGGCCTGCTGTACGCGGCGGTCGAAGGCACCCCGCCCTACGACAAGGGCTCGGCGATCGCCACGCTCACCGCGGTGATGACCGAGTCCCTGGAGGAGCCGAAGAACGCGGGACCGCTGCGGGACGTCATCTACGGCCTGCTGACCAAGGACGCGGCCAAGCGGCTGGACGACGCCGGGGCGCGGGCCATGCTCAACGCCGTGATCCAGGCGCCCGAGCCCAAGCCGTTGGACGCCACGCAGGTGGTCCCGCTGCCGGCGCAGTCCGGTGGGCCCGAGGGCAGGCGGGGCGAGGAGGGCGGCGAGAAGCTGCGAGGCGCCCTGCGGTCGGTCCGCAAGGCGGCCGGGGCGGCCACGGCGGCAGCCACCGCGCGGACCAAGAGCGGGAACGAGCCGTCCGCGCCGGGAACGGGTGGCGCGGTGGGTGCCGGGGGCGCTGGAGGCGTGGCTCCCGGCGGGGCGCGGCCCGGGTCCTCCGGTGGGCCGGGGACTGTGCCCGCCGGGCGGCCGGGCGGTCCGGCGTCGGGTGCCGCCGGTGTGCCGAACTCCAGCGCGAACAAGCAGGGTTCCGGCTGGCCCGTGGTGCCGCCGCCGGACCTGGACCTGCCGACGCGGCCGGTGCCGAGGGCGCCGCTGACCGATGTGGTGTCGAAGCGCACGCTGCTGATCATCGCCGTGGTGGTCGTGCTCGCGGTGCTCGGGACCGTGCTGGCCTTCGCCCTGGGGGGCGACGACGGCAAGGCCGACAAGAGCGGCGGGGCCAAGGCGGCGGCCAGTGCCGACGCGTCGGCCAAGCAGGACAAGGGCACGGGCGGCACGGACAACGCGACCCGGACGGACGGGGCGAGTTCGGCCTCCGCGACCACCGGGCCGACGACGGACGCCGGGGCGAGCCGGTCCGCCGGTACCGGTTCCGACTCCGACTCTGACTCCGCCGACGACTCCGGCTCCTCCGGCGCGAAGGGGGGCGGGAGCGCCCCGGTGGTCTCCACCCGCAAGGGCGGCCAGGGGTACTCGATCGGGCTGCCCAAGGGGTGGAAGTACGGGTCCAGCGGAGCCGCCGGTGACCGCTACACCGGGCCCGGCGGGCAGAAGCTGCTCGTCGCCTGGACCGGCACGCCCAAGGACGACCCGGTGGCGGACTGGAGGAACCAGGAGCACTACATGGTGCGCTCCCAGTACCACAAGATCCGCATCGAGAGGGTGGACTACCGCGGCTGGAACACCGCCGACTGGGAGTTCACGTACGTCGAGGGCGGCACCGAGTACCGCACGATCGACCGGGGTTTCGTGGTGAACGACCACCTCGGTTACGCGCTGATGTACACCGCGAAGAGCGCCGACTGGAGCGGCGAACTCCGCAAGGACACCTGGAAGACGTTGACGAGGTCCTTCAAACCCAAGTCGTAGACGCCGTGCGTCGGTTTCGTTCGTGAGAATCCGTCATCCTCTCAATGCGGGTTGCCTCCGGCACGTATCGTGAAGGGTCGCGGACCGTACGCGGCCGAATGCGTGTGCGAAACGGCTCGTGAGGCGAACGGACGTGACCAACCGGGCGGCCGGGGGAGGCAAAGTGGACGACTACGCGGGTCGGGTGCTCGCCGACCGCTACCGCCTGCCGCTGCCGCCGTCCGAGGAGTACGAACTCACTGAGACCCGCGCCTTCGACACCTACAGCGGTCAGGAAGTCCTCGTCCGGCAGGTGCCGTTGCCGGAGGTGGTCGAGGCCGAGGTGCTCGACGCGGAGGGGCTGCCCGCCGGGTTCACCGCACGGGAGCGCGCGTCCCGCCGGGCGCCGGAGGCGAGGGCCGCCACCCGGCAGCCCGCCGATCCGGCGGTGCGGCGCGCCGTCGAGGCCGCGCAGGCGGCGGCCGGCATCCCCGACCATCCCCGGCTGGACCAGGTCTTCGACGTGTTCGCCGAGGGCGGGTCCCTGTGGATCGTCAGCGAACTGGTGAACGCGCGTCCGCTGGCCGCCCTGCTCGCCGAGAGACCGCTGACGCCGTACCGGGCGGCCGAGGTCGCCTCCGACGTGCTCATGGCGCTCCGGGTGCTGCACGCCCATGGCTGGGTGCACCGCAACGTCACCGTCCGCACGGTCCTCGTCTGCGACGACGGCCGCGTGATGCTGACGGGCCTCGCGGCCGGCGCGGCGGAGGAGGCGCTGTGCGGATACGACCCGGTGCCGGCTCCCGAGGACCAGGACGGCGGCACGGGGGAGGGGTTCGCCGCAGCGCCGGGTTCCGTCGGCGGCGGAGCCGTGGGCGTCGGACCCGGCACGGGAGCCGGCGAGGTCCCCACCGGCGGAGGGCCGGCCGCGGACGCCGATCCGGAGGCCGCGCGGCGGGCCGCCATCCAGGCACGGGCGGCCGGAGCGCTCCCGGCGCCGGGAGCGAACGGGGTGTCCGGTACGGCGGGTCAGCCGGCTCTGGAGAGCGGTGCCGACATCCGGGCCGCCCGGGCCGGGGCCATCGCCGCGTACCGGGCGGGCGCCCGAGCCGCCGCCCGGGTGCACGAGGCCCAGCAGGGCGAGCGCGCCGCCCTGCCGGGCGCGCGGCCACCCGTCGACGACGACACCGACACCGGCGCGGCACCGCCGTACCCCTCCGGCGAGGGCACCGGCCCCACGGCGCCGCCCGGCCGGATAGCCGACCCCTACGGGGTGCGCGGCGCCCCCTGGCACGGCGCCGGACCGCGCCCCGGCTCCGGCGGCACGCCCCCGACCCCGGACGGCGGGGCAGGGCGGCCGGGCCTGCCGCCGGCGGACCCCGGCACCGGGCAGGCGTTCGTGCCGGGTCAGGGGTACGGGGCCGGGCGGCAGGCGTCGGCGCCTGGCCAGGGCTACGGCCCGGGGCGTGCGTCGGCGCCGGGTGGTGAGCTGGGCCGGCAGGTGCGAGGCGGATCCGGGGCCGGCTACCCGGGCGCCACCCCGCCGTACTCCGAACTCGCCCCCGCCCCCCCGTCCGGCACCGCCCCCGTACCCGGCACCGCCTCCGGCGCCGGTCTCTCCGTGCCGCCGGGCGGTGGTTGGGATCAGCCCGGGGCCGCGCGTCGTGGGCCCGGGACCGCGCTTGCCGCCGAGCGGGCGCGGCAGGTGCGGATGACCGTGGTGGGCCCGGTGACCGAGCGCTGGGCACCGGAGCAGGCCGGGCCCGTGCACGAGAACTGGCAGCTCGCGGCGCCGATCGGCCCGGCCACTGATCTGTGGGCGCTGGGCGCGCTGCTGTTCCGGGCCGTGCAGGGGCACGCGCCGTACCCGGAGGAGTCCACGGCCGAGCTGGTGCAGCTGGTGTGCGCCGAGCCGCCCGCCTTCGCCGAGGAGTGCGGGCCGCTGCGGCCGGTCGTGGAGTCGTTGCTGCGTCAGGACCCCACCGAGCGGCCGGACGTCGAGGAGCTGAGCGGCTGGCTGCGGTCGCTGGTGCGGTCCGCGCCCGAGCCGGACGCCGGCACCCATGTCGTCCCCACGCCGCCCGCCGACCCGAGCCGGCTGCCGATCGTCCGGCGCCGTGGCGAGCTGGTGCGCCGGCGGCGCGCCGGACTGCCCGAGGCCCATCCGCACGGCCGGCACAAGCGGGCCCGGGACGGCGAGGGTTCGCCGCGCAGCCTCGGCCGGACCCTGCTCCTGCTGATCCTGCTCCTGCTGGCCGGCGCGATCGCCTACGCGATGCTCTTCATGCCGAAACAGGGCGAGAGCGGCGCGGCGGGCGGCGACCGTGCCGGCGGCGCCGGGCAGACCGGCCCCGCGCCCTCGCACACCCCGCAGCCCTCCACCGGGCAGAGCGCGCCCGGCGGTGACGCCTCCGCGCCCGCGACCGAGACACAGACGGGCGGTGACCCCGCCGTCCCCGACGGGTTCACCCTGCGCAAGGACCCGGACGGCTTCAAGGTCGCCGTCGCCCAGGGCTGGGAGCGCAGCCCGAAGAACGGCAGCGGCCAGGTGGTCTACGCGCACGGGAACTTCGAGCTGATCGTCGTACCGGGACGGGACGGCACGTCCGCGTACGGCAGCGATCCGATGGTCTATCAGCGGGACAAGGAGCGCGAACTCCAGCCGTACCGCGACTCCAGCTGGGCCACGGCCACCGGACTGCGGACCATCGAGGTGGGCGGACGGACCATGGCCGAGGGGCAGTTCACCTGGACCGACGGGCAGGGCCGGGACCTGTTCGTGCGGAACATGGCGCTGCTGCTGAACGGCCGCTACCACGTCGTGCAGGTGCGTGGTCCGGAGGCGGAGCGGGACGAGGTGACGCGGTTGTACGAGCAGGCTACCGCGACGTATCGCTACACCGGTTGAGCAGCGTGTACCCGGGGCCGGGCGTTGCCGGCGCGGTTCCCTCTCCCGCACGGAAATGACCATCGTCACAGTGCGGTGTCCTTGGCACCCCGCTGGTTCCCTGGGGGCAGGCCGGTCCTTACGCTGACCCTGTCAAGAGCATTGCGGGGCAACGTGAATCAGATGCAGGGCCTGCTCATAGCGGGCCGCTACCGGCTCGCCGACTCCATCGGCAGCGGCGGCATGGGCCGGGTGTGGCGCGCCCACGACGAGGTGCTGCACCGGAAGGTCGCCGTCAAGGAGCTGACCGCCGCGCTCTACGTCTCCGACAGCGACCGGGCCGTGCTGCTCGCCCGCACCCGGGCCGAGGCCCGGGCCGCCGCGCGCATCAACCACTCCGCCGTCGTCACCGTGCACGACGTCCTGGAACACGACGGCCGCCCGTGGATCGTGATGGAGCTGGTCGAGGGCGCCTCGCTGGCCGACGCGGTCAAGGAACGGGGACGCGTGGAACCGGCGGAGGCCGCGCGGATCGGGCTGTGGGTGCTGCGGGCGCTGCGCGCCGCGCACTCCGCCGGGGTACTGCACCGGGACGTCAAGCCCGGCAACGTCCTCCTCGGCGCGGACGGCCGGGTCCTGCTCACCGACTTCGGCATCGCCCAGATCGAGGGCGACACCACCATCACCCGCACCGGGGAGGTCGTCGGCTCGGTCGACTACCTGGCCCCGGAGCGGGTGCGCGGCCACGACCCCGGCCCGGCCTCCGACCTGTGGGCGCTCGGCGCCACGCTGTACACGGCGGTCGAGGGACGCTCGCCGTTCCGGCGGACCTCCCCGCTGAGCACCATGCAGGCGGTCGTCGAGGAGGAGGCGGACGCGCCGCGCCACGCCGGTCCGCTCACCCCGGTCATCGCCGCGTTCCTGCGCAAGGACCCGGCCCGGCGGCCGGGCGCGGAGGAGGCCGAGCAGATGCTCGCCGAGGCGGCGGAGGGCCGCCGGCCGCGCACGGCCCAGGCGTTCGTCCCGACCCAGGGCTCGGGCATCCCCGCGACCACCGACCGCCACCAGGGCCCGGCCTCGGGCACCACCCCGCCCGGCCACGGCGACCCCACATCGGGCGGAGGCTACGGCTCCGGGACCTCGCCCACCGGCTACGCCCCGGGCGCGTCGGGCGAGGGCTACGGACCGAACTCCGCCGGCCAGGGCTACCGCTCCGGTGGCCCGACGGCCGCGTACGGTTCCGGATCCGCCGCCTCCCCGTACGGTTCCGGATCCGCCACCTCCCCGTACGAAGCCGGAGCCCCCGTGCCCGGACACGACCCGGGTTCCGCCGGCGCGTTCACGGTCCCGGGGCCCGCGCCCGCCCGGCCCCGCCGACGGCTGCGCACCCTCGCGCTGGTCGTCGCCGTGGCCGCGGTGCTCGGCGCTGCCGGGGCGGTGGCGATCCAGTACTGGGGCGGGCAGAAGCCGGGGGCCGGCGGCGAGGTGAGCCCGGCGCCCGCCGGCAGCGAGACGGCCGGGACCGACGGCACGCTCCCCGCCGGCTGGAGGACGTACCACGACCCGCTGGGCTTCAGCCTCTCCCTGCCCAAGGGCTGGAAGCGCGAGGTGTACGGCATCCAGGGAGACCTCAAGCAGATCGACTACACGCCCGACAACGGCAAGCACTTCGTCCGCATCGCCATCGACGGCTCACCGGACTTCGCCGACCCCCTCTCCCACCAGCAGGACCTGGAGCAGCAGCTCCAGCGGCTGGTCGACTACCGGCGCGTCACGATGAAGGAGAACATCTACCGCGACCGCAAGGGCGCCCGGTGGGAGTACACCTGGACCGCGCTGAAGAAGGACCCGCCGTACGTCCCCGGGCCGCGGCACGCGGTCGAGGAGACGTACTTCTCGCGGCAGGGCACCGAGTACGCCCTCTACATGTCCTCGCCGGCCGAGGACTGGGCCACGACCAGCAAGCAGTTCACCTGGGTGCTGCGCGGCTGGCAGCAGCCGGACGAAGGCTGAACCGGCGTCAGCGGTCGCCGGGTCGGCCGAAATTGGCAGGCTGACCGGTGTGTCTTGGCCGGTCGGAGTCCCGGGGGGCGCGGGTCCCGTGCGGCATGATGGGCGCATGGGGACCGAGGGAGCCGGCTTCCGGCTGATCGCGGGCCGTTACCGCCTGGAGGAACGCATCGGGCGCGGCGGCATGGGCGTCGTGTGGCGGGCGAGCGACCAGGTGCTGGGCCGTCAGGTGGCGGTCAAGGAACTCCTGCCCGACGACGCGCTCCCGGACGACGACGCGCGCCGCCGCCGTGACCGTACGCTCCGTGAGGCGCGCGCGGTCTGCCAGTTACGGCACCCGCACATCATCGTCGTGCACGATGTGGTGGAGCAGGACGAACGGCCCTGTCTCGTCATGGAGTTGATCGACGGCGGTTCGCTCGCCGACCGGATCGACCGGGACGGGCCGGTCGACGCCGCCGAGGCCGCGCGGATCGGCATCGCCCTGCTGAGCGCGGTGCGCACCGCGCACGAGGCGGGGGTGCTGCACCGGGACATCAAGCCCGCGAACGTGCTGATCGAGTCGGGTACCGACCGGGTCGTCCTCACCGACTTCGGCATCGCCCAGGTCGAGGGCGCCACCACGCTCACCGAGACCGGCTCGTTCGTCGGCTCGCCCGAGTACACCGCGCCGGAGCGGATGTCCGGGCTGCGCACCGGGCCGGAATCCGATCTGTGGTCGCTGGGCGCGCTGCTGTGCACGGCGCTCAGCGGCGAGTCGCCGTTCCGCCGCGACTCGCTCGGCGGCATCCTGCACGCCGTCGTCTCCGACGACATCCGCCCGCCGGCCGAGGCCGAGCCACTGCTGCCCGTCGTCCTGGGGCTGCTGGAGCGCGACCCGGACCGGCGGCTGGACGCGGCGGAAGCCGAGCGGATGCTGTGGACCTATCTGGAGACCGGCCGGACACCGCCCGCTCCGGGTGACCCGGGCCCGGCCGGGGCGCACGGCGGCGGGCTCATCCACCGGATCGGCGGGAGCCTCACGCCGAAGTCCCCGGCACCGTACACGCCGACGCAGCGGGACCTGCCCCACGGCGGGCCGCCGCCGGCCGGCCCGGTCCGGCCGCTCGAACCGCCCCCGGCGCGTTCCTCCCCGCGCGGCCTGCTGGTCGCGGCACTGCTCGTCGCCGCGCTGGCCGGGGCCGGCGTGTCGGCCGCGGCGCTGCTGCTGCACGGGAACGGGGGCGGGGGCGGCGGCACCCCGGGCGGTACCGCGACGAGCCCGGCGACCAGGACCGGCACGGGTGGCACGGCGGTGTCCCCGTCGCCGACCGGCACGGGCCGGGGAGGTACGGCCGCCTCCCCGTCGCCGACCGGGACCGGGCCGGCACCGCCCCCCACCCCGTCGCCCATGCCCAGCGCCGACTCGCGCACCGCGCCCTCCGGTTACCGCACGGCCCGTGACCCGGCCGGTTTCTCCCTCGCCGTGCCGGAGGGCTTCACCCGCAGCCCGGAGGGGCCACGCGTCTTCTACCTCTCGCCGGGCGGGACCTTCCGCCTGGGCATCCGGGTCGGCGGGTCCCAGCCGGGCGGCCCCGAGGCGGCGATGAGCCGCTCCGCCGCCGACGGCCCCTCCACCAACCCCGGGTACCACGACGGCCGGGTCATCCGGACCACGCACCACGGGCACCCGGCCGCGCTCTGGGAGTTCACCTGGGACGGCTTCAGCGCGGCGGAGGGCCCGCGCCACACCTACGACCTGTGCTGGGAGGAGAACGGCCGGCTGTACGACGTGTGGGTGTCGGCGCCGGTCGGGCAGGTGCGGGAGGCGCGGGAGTACTTCGACGTGGCGGTCGGCACGTTCTCGTTCACGGGTGTGTGACCGGTTCGCCCTCCCGGTGCCCCGCTGCCCGGCGCGCGGACGGCGACCGGCCGCCCGGGGATCAGGAAGCCCTGAGCCCCCGGTACGCGCTCGGGTGTGATCCCGAATTCCCGGCTGAACGCGTGCGAGAGGGCGTAGGGGCTGCCGTACCCCGTCTCCCGCGCCACCGTGGGGAGCGGCGCGTCCGTCTCGCGCAGCCGGGTCGCCGCGAGGGTCAGCCGCCACCAGGTGAGGTAGGCCATCGGCGGCCGGCCGACCAGCGCGGTGAAGCGGCGCGCCAGCGTGGCCCGGGAGACGCCCGCCTCGGCGGCCGGCCGGCGGTCCAGGGGGCGCCCGCTCGCCGCGCGACTCGACCCGCAGGACGGCGGAGCCCGGCGTGTGCCCGGGGCGGACTCCAGCACGAGGTGCTCGTCGACGCGGTGGGTGTCCTCCCCCAGCACCGCCTGCCCGGCCCGGTCCACGGGCCGTGCGCCGCCCGCGTAGCCGCCCGCCGGGCCGGATGCTTCTGCCTCGGCCCGGGGCAGGCGGCGCGCACCCGGCAGCGGGTACTGCAACGGGCGGCGCAGGAACGGGCGTTGGTGGACCCGGCGCACTTCGGCGGGGCCGGGGCGGTGGAGGTGCGCGAAGCCGCGCACGGCTTCAGCCTGCACCGGTGGGCCGCGTGACCGCCCACCTGCGTCCCCCGGCCCGTCTCCGACCTCCCGCTTCGACAACGGTGTGGTGCGCACGGTACTGATGTGACATGACTGAAGACGGCGAACACCCGCCCGACGCACGTCTGATCGGCGGTCGTTACCGGCTGGCCGGGCGCCTCGGTTCCGGGCCGTCCGGGACCGTGTGGCGCGCCCGGGACGAACAGGGGCATGCGCTGGTCGCCGTCAAGGAGCCCCTGCTGCCCGGCGACCCTGCCGTCGACGAGGACAGCCGGCGCATCGCGCACCGGCTCCACCACGAGGCCCGCGCCGCCACCAGGGTGCGGCACCCCTCGGCCGTGACGGTGTACGACGTCGTCACCGAGGACGGCATCCCGTGGATCGTCATGGAGCTGGTGGCCGGCGAGTCCCTGCGCGAGGTGCTGCGCCGCGGCCCGCTCCCCGCCGAAGAGGCCGCGCGCATCGGGCTCGCCGTGCTCGGCGCGCTGCGCGCCGCCCACGCCGTCGGGATCGTGCACCGGGACCTCAAACCGGCCAACGTGCTGCTGGAGTCCGGGACCGGGCGGGTCGTCCTCACCGACTTCGGCATCGGCGACGGGCACGCGGAGGACGCGCCCGCCGGCTTCGTCGCGCCCGAGCGGGCGGCGGGGCCCGGTGCCGGCCCCGCCTCCGACCTGTGGTCCCTGGGCGCCCTGCTCCGCGCCACGCTGGGCGGCACGGCCCCCGGCCCGCTGGGCCCGCTGCTGGACCGGCTGCACGCCGACGAGCCCGCGGCCCGGCCGGACGCGGCGCAGGCCGAGGCCGCGCTCCGCGAGTGCCTGGGGCTCACCGCCGTACCGGAACCGGCGCGCGAACCCCGCCCGCCGGCCCCCGACCCGGCCGCCGAGCCCGCACCGGCCCCCGACCCCAACCCCGCAACCGCGCCCGAGCCGACGCCCCGCCGTACCCCCCTCACCGCCCTCGGGCTCCTCCTGGCGAGAAAGACCGAGGTCGACTGAGCGTGCGGTGCTCCGGACCAACGCCCTGATCAGCGCATTCGCTGCCAGTGATCACTGGCAGTGTGTGAGTACTCGGTGAATCCGCGTTACCGACGGGTACACAAAGCCTCCGCCGCGGCATACCCTGCGCGTCATGACGGACACGCAGGCCCTGGACATCGCCGGTACCAACCCGCTCGCGCCCGCGCCCGAAGGCGCCCGCACCGCCGCCGACGTGGTCACCCCGGAGCTGGTGGCCCAGCTCACCAAGGGCGTCGTCGGCTCCGGCCGCACCGCCAACCACACCCCGTTCACCGGCGAGAAACTGGCCGATCTGCCCGAGTCCGACCCGGGGGACGTCGCCGAGGCCTTCGGGGCGGCCCGCGCCGCCCAGGCCGTGTGGGCGAAGGTCCCGGTCCGGCAGCGGGCCGCCGTCCTGCTCCGCTTCCACGACCTGCTGCTGGAGCGGCAGGCCGAGGTCCTCGACCTGATCCAGCTGGAGACCGGCAAGGCACGTCTGCACGCGCACGAGGAGGTGCAGGCCGTCGCCGTCGCCGCCCGCCACTACGGCCGCCGGGCCGCCGCCTACCTGAAGCCCAGGCGGCACGCGGGCGCCGTGCCGACGCTGACGAAGGTCACCGAACTGCGCCACCCGCGCGGGGTGGTGGGCCAGATCGTCCCCTGGAACTACCCGCTGGAGCTGTCCGTCGGCGACGCCCTGCCCGCCTTCGCCGCCGGCAACGCCGTCGTGATGAAGCCGGACACGGAGACCTGCCTCACCGCGCTGTGGGCCCGTGACCTGCTCATCGAGGCCGGCCTGCCCGAGGCGGTCTTCCAGGTGGTCCTCGGCGAGGGCCCGGTCGTCGGCCCGGAGCTGGTCAAGCACGCCGACTACGTCTCCTTCACCGGCTCCACCCGCACCGGCCGCGAGGTCGCCGTCGGCGCCGCCTCCCGCCTGGTCGGCGTCTCCCTCGAACTCGGCGGCAAGAACGCCATGCTGGTGCTGGAGGACGCCGACATCGAGAAGGCCGCCGCCGGAGCCGTACGCGCCTGCTTCTCCTCCGCCGGCCAGCTGTGCATCTCCATCGAGCGGCTCTACGTCCACGAGTCGGTCGCCGACGCCTTCCTGGAGCGGTTCGCCGCCCGCACCAGGGCCATGCGGCTCGGCAACTCCCTCGCCTACGGCGCCGACATGGGCTCGCTGGTCGGCGAACGCCAGCTCCAGACCGTGCGGCGGCATGTCGAGGAGGCCGTCGCCAAGGGCGCGAAGGTGATCGCCGGCGGGGCGGCCCGCCCCGACGTCGGCCCCTACTTCTTCGAGCCCACCATCCTCGACGGCGTCGAGACCTCCATGGCCGTCTGCGAGGAGGAGACCTTCGGCCCGGTCGTCTCGGTCTACCGGTTCAAGAGCGACGACGAGGCCGTCGAACGCGCCAACGCCACGCCGTACGGCCTGAACGCCTCCGTGTGGACGACCGACGCCCGCCGCGGCCGGGACGTCGCCGCCCGCCTGCGCACCGGCACGGTCAACGTCAACGAGGGCTACGCCTCGGCCTACGGCAGCGTCCAGTCCCCGATGGGCGGCATGAAGGACTCCGGCCTGGGCCGCCGCCACGGCTCCGAGGGCCTCCTCAAGTACACGGAGGCCCAGACCGTCGCCCAGCAGCGGCTGCTGCCGATGGCGCCCTCGCTGGGGATGGACGACGAGTCCTACGCCCGCTTCATGAGCACGAGCCTGAAGCTGATGAAGGCATTCCGGTTCCGCTGACCGACCCGGGGGCGCGGGGGACCGCGACCGGCCACGACGACCCGCAGCCGCCACTCGACGAGGAGTACACGTGCCGCAAGACGCCTACGACTACGACGTCCTGATCGTCGGCTCCGGCTTC
This sequence comes from Streptomyces canarius, assembly GCF_014650735.1. Lineage (NCBI taxonomy): Bacteria > Bacillati > Actinomycetota > Actinomycetes > Kitasatosporales > Streptomycetaceae > Streptomyces > Streptomyces canarius. The sequence goes on along the minus strand of NZ_BMVN01000008.1, from coordinate 66,007 downwards.
GGCGGCTCGGTGTCCGCCCTCCGGCTCACCGAGAAGGGGTACAGGGTCGGGGTACTGGAAGCCGGGCGCCGCTTCACCCGCGCCACGCTGCCCAAGAACTCCTGGGACCTGAAGAACTACCTCTGGGCCCCGAAACTCGGCATGTTCGGCATCCAGCGCATCCACCTGCTGGGCAATGTGATGGTGCTGGCCGGCGCGGGCGTCGGCGGCGGCTCCCTCAACTACGCCAACACCCTCTACGTGCCGCCGAAGCCCTTCTTCGAGGACCCCCAGTGGCGGCACATCACCGACTGGCAGCAGGAGCTGGGGCCGTACTACGACCAGGCCCGGCGCATGCTCGGGGTGCGGCTCAACCCCACCATGACCCCCTCCGACGTCCACCTGAAGGCGGCGGCCGAGCGGATGGGCGTCGGCGACACCTTCCACCTGGCCCCGGTGGGCGTGTTCTTCGGTGACGGCGAGGACGCCGACGGCAAGGCGAGGGCCCGGCCCGGCGAGCAGGTGAACGACCCGTACTTCGGCGGGGCCGGCCCCGACCGGAGGGCCTGCACCGAGTGCGGGGAGTGCATGACCGGCTGCCGGCACGGCGCGAAGAACACCCTCAACGAGAACTACCTGTACCTCGCCGAGAAGGCCGGCGCCGTCGTGCACCCCATGACGACGGTCGTGTCCGTCACGGACGACTCGCGCGGCGGCTACGCGGTGGCGACCCTGCCGACGGACCGGAAGAAGACGGGCGAGGGCCGGCTCTTCACCGCCCGCAAGGTGGTCCTCGCGGCCGGCACCTACGGCACCCAGACCCTGCTGCACCGCATGAAGGCCGGCGGCCAGCTGCCGTACCTGTCCGCCCGGCTCGGCGACCTGACCCGCACCAACTCCGAGGCCCTGGTCGGCGCGCAGACCGACAACCGCCGCTACCGCAGGGCCACCGGCGCGCCGCGGGCCGACTTCACGCGGGGCGTCGCCATCACGTCCTCGATCCACCCCGACGAGAACACCCACATCGAACCCGTCCGGTACGGCAGGGGCTCCAACTCGATGGGCGGCCTGTCCATCCTCCAGGTGCCCTACGCCGAGGGCTCCTCACGGGTCCTCGCCTGGCTGGCGAACGCGGCCCGGCACCCGATGCTGGTCGCCCGCTCCCTGTCCAACCGGCGCTGGTCGGAGCGGACCATCATCGGCCTGGTCATGCAGTCCTTGGACAACTCGCTGACCACGTACCTCAAGCCCGGCGGCGTCGGCCGGGGCCTGCTCACCGCGCGGCAGGGACACGGCGCGCCGAACCCCAAGCAGATCCGGGCCGCGACCGAGGCCGCCTCCGCGCTCGCCGCCGAGATCAACGGCTTCGCCGGCAGCAACGTCGGCGAGCTGATGGGCACCCCGCTCACCGCGCACTTCCTCGGCGGCTGCCCGATCGGCGACTGTCCGCAGACGGGTGTGATCGACCCGTACCACCGGCTCTACGGCCACCCCGGCATCTCGGTCGTGGACGGCGCCGCGGTCTCGGCGAACCTGGGGGTGAACCCCTCGCTGACGATCACCGCGCAGGCCGAGCGGGCGATGTCGTTCTGGCCGAACAAGGGCGAGGAGGACCCGCGGCCGGCGCCCGGAGCGGCGTACGAGCGGCTGAAGCCGGTGGAGCCGCAGACCCCGGCGGTCCCGGCGGACGCGTTCGGCGCGCTGCGGCTGCCGTTCCTGGGGATGCCGGCGGTACCGCCGAAGAAGTGACCGGGCGGGCACCCACCGGCCGGCCGGAACGGCACAGAGGGACCTGCATCCCCCTCCGAAGGCAGGTCCCTCTCACCGTTTTCCTGATCCGCAGGTTTGATCAGCGAAAAGCGTGAAGGGTTGCTCCGGAGACCCGGGATTCGCGTGTGAACCGAGTCACATCCCGGGGTGTGGGCATGACGAAGGGCCCCGCGGGACGGAGAGGCCGCGGGGCCCTTCTTCCAGTCAGCACCGGCGTCAGGGCAGCGCCGGTGCCGGGGAGCGGCGCCGGGGGTCGCGCCGCTGGTTCCTGTGCCCTGTGTGCGGTTGTCGGTGTTCCGCCGGCCGGCCCCGGGCGTCCCCGGAGCCGGCCGTTCCCTTGGGTGACCGGGCTGCTGTCCCCTGCCGTCCGGTCACCTCCTGGAGCGAGGTCCCACGGCGTACGGCACGACCCGTACGCCTCATCGCTCCAGCGAGCCACGCGTGGTTCTTTCGGGCCCGCCCCTGGCTGGCACGGACACCCCCCTCAACGAAGCGTGCGCGGACCGGTCACGCGCCGTACGGGTGAGAGCGGGACCGAACTCAGATACGACCCCGGCTGAGCTCCAGCAGGGTCATGGCCAGTGCGGTGCCCGGCTTGCCGAGCGCGTCCCGGTAGCGGCCGAGGATCTCCATCTCGCGGGACAGGTGCACCCGCCGCCCGCCGGAGGCGATACGGGTCTGCTGGACGACGGCGGAGACGGCCATCCGCTCCTGCACGAGACCGATGATCCGGTCGTCGAGCGCGTCGATGCGGTCACGGGCGTCGGCGATGATCGCCTCCGGTGCGGCGTCCTGTCCGGTGCCGGGTGCGGTGTCCGGTGCGGTGGTGGTCATGTCGGGCTCCTCGCTGGGATGAGTGCCCGGGAACGACACGGCCCGGAGAAACGACAGACGCCCCGGGGCCTTGTCGGCCCGGGGCGCCTGGGAAGTCGCTTGGCGTCAGCTCAAGCAGCACGACCATGGCAGCCGGCGGGCCGGGTGCCATAGGTAAAGACGAAGGTCGAGTGCTTGCGCATGCGGTCAGTATGCCACGGCGGCTTCCCTCGGAAGGTCGCCCGGCCACCCCGTTAGAATCGGAAGCACAGACCCCCGCCCGACCACCAGAAGGCACCCCGTGTCATCAGCGACCCAGTCTGCCGCCACCCCCGACACCGTCCTGGTCGTCGACTTCGGCGCGCAGTACGCCCAGCTCATCGCCCGACGCGTCCGCGAGGCGCGGGTCTACAGCGAGATCGTGCCCAGCACCATGCCGGTCGCCGAGATGCTCGCCAAGAACCCCGCGGCGATCATCCTCTCCGGCGGCCCCTCGTCCGTGTACGAGGAGGGCGCCCCCACCCTCGACCGCGAGATCTTCGAGGCCGGCGTCCCCGTCTTCGGCATGTGCTACGGCTTCCAGCTCATGGCGCAGGCCCTCGGCGGCACGGTCGACAACACCGGCGCCCGCGAGTACGGCCGTACGGACCTGCACGTCTCCAGGAACTCCTCCACCCTCTTCGAGGGCACCCCGGCCGAGCAGCACGTGTGGATGTCGCACGGCGACGCCTGCTCCGCCGCGCCCGAGGGCTTCGCGGTCACCGCCTCCACGGACGTCGTCCCGGTCGCCGCGTTCGAGAACGACGACAAGAAGCTCTACGGCGTCCAGTACCACCCCGAGGTCATGCACTCCACGCACGGCCAGCAGGTGCTGGAGCACTTCCTGTACCGCGGTGCCGGCCTGGAGCCGAACTGGACCACCGGCAACGTGATCGAGGAGCAGGTCGAGGCCATCCGCGAGCTGGTCGGCGACAAGCGCGCGATCTGCGGGCTGTCCGGCGGCGTGGACTCCGCCGTCGCCGCCGCCCTCGTCCAGAAGGCCATCGGCTCCCAGCTGACCTGCGTGTACGTCGACCACGGCTTGATGCGCAAGGGCGAGACCGAGCAGGTCGAGAAGGACTTCGTCGCGGCCACCGGCGTACAGCTGAAGGTCGTCGACGCCGAGGAGCGCTTCCTCAAGGCGCTCGCCGGGGTCAGCGACCCCGAGGAGAAGCGGAAGATCATCGGCCGGGAGTTCATCCGCGTCTTCGAGCAGGCGCAGGCCGAGATCATCGCCGACGAGGGCCCGGCCGTGGAGTTCCTGGTCCAGGGCACCCTCTACCCGGACGTCGTCGAGTCCGGCGGCGGCACCGGCACCGCCAACATCAAGTCGCACCACAACGTCGGCGGCCTGCCCGAGGACCTTGAGTTCAAGCTGATCGAGCCGCTGCGCAAGCTGTTCAAGGACGAGGTCCGCATGGTCGGCCAGGAGCTGGGCCTGCCGGAGGAGATCGTCCAGCGCCAGCCCTTCCCGGGCCCGGGCCTGGGCATCCGCATCGTCGGCGAGGTCACCAAGGAGCGGCTGGACCTGCTGCGCGAGGCCGACGCCATCGCCCGCGAGGAGCTGACCGCGGCCGGCCTGGACCGCGACATCTGGCAGTGCCCGGTGGTCCTGCTCGCCGACGTCCGCAGCGTGGGCGTCCAGGGCGACGGCCGCACCTACGGCCACCCGATCGTCCTGCGCCCGGTCTCCTCCGAGGACGCGATGACGGCCGACTGGTCGCGTCTGCCGTACGACGTGCTGGCGAAGATCTCCACCCGCATCACCAACGAGGTCCGTGACGTCAACCGGGTCGTCCTCGACGTGACGAGCAAGCCGCCGGGCACGATCGAGTGGGAGTAGGCCCTACACGCGCCTGAGCGTGCGCAGGGGCTCGCCGGGTCTCCAGACCTGGGTAACCAGATACGTGTCGTCCTCGACGTAGGTCCGTACGACCTCCGTCAGCTCGGTGCGGAAGAGGTGGAACGGCTGCGGCGGTTCCACCTCTTCCACGTACGCGGCCCTGGCCCCGCCGTCCTCGACCTCGTACGCCCGCCCGCCGACCCGGACGTCCCCGCCGCCCATGTCCGTTCCCGCGCCCGGGTTGGCTTGGAGGGTGAACCGGGGGTCGCGGCGCAGGTCGAGGGCTTTCACCGAGCCCGGCATCATGCCGAGCCACAGCTCCCCGCCCAGGAAGCGGACCTCGATCCCGGAGGTGCGGGGCGAGCCGTCCTTGCGGAGGGTCGCGAGGACATGGTGCCGGTGGGCGCCGAAGCGCTCCTCGGCGGTCTTCGCCAGACCGGGTACGGCGGTGCTGAAGGCTGCCCAGTTCATACGCGCCAGTCTCACCGGCAATCCCGACATCCCCTGTCGGGTATGCGCGGCATCTTCACAGCACGGCTCTGCCCTTTCGCGCCGGACGGCGGTACCTTCCGGCCCGTACCGCAATCCCCGTACGGGAGGATCCATGCACGGGCCCACGCCGCCCCTGCCGCTGCCCACCGACCGGCTCCGGTTCGCCATGCCGCCGATGCACGACTCGCCCGAGGACGAGCGCCGGCACCGCAAGGAGCGGCTCGCGGGCGCCCTGCGGATCTTCGGGCGGGCGGGTTTCGAGGACGGTGTGTCGGGACACATCACGGCCCGCGACCCGGAGTTCACCGACTGCTTCTGGGTCAACCCCTTCGGGATGCCGTTCAAGCACGTCACCGTCGGCGATCTCGTCCTCGTCAACCAGGACGGGCAGGTCGTCGAGGGCCGCTACCACGTCAACCAGGCCGCGTTCACCGTGCACGCCCAGGTGCACGCCGCCCGCCCCGACGTCGTCGCCGTCGCCCACTGCCACTCCGTGCACGGCCGCGCCCTCGCCGCCCTCGGTGACCTCATCGACCCCATCACCCAGGAGAGCTGCGCCTTCTACGAGGACCTCGCCCTGTACGACGCCTACACCGGCGTCACCGTGGACGCCGAGGAGGGCCGCCGGATCGCCACCGCGCTCGGCTCCCGCAAGGCCCTGGTGCTGCGCAACCACGGGCTGCTCACCGTCGGCGACTCGGTCGACGCGGCGGCCTGGTGGTTCCTGTCCCTGGACCGGTCCTGCCAGGTGCAGCTGCTGGCGAAGGCAGCGGGCCGCCCGGTGCTCATCGACCACAAGCTCGCCGTCGCCACCCGCGAACAGCTCGGCGGCGACCTCGTGGCCTGGATCAACTACCAGCCCCTGTGGCAGGACATCAGCCGCAGCGAACCGGACCTGCTCGGCTGACGCACCGCGAGCGGTGCGGTCCGTGGCCGATCCGCCGGGTCAACACGGCGGTACCGGCTTCACCCCCGGTGAGCCGGCCCCGGCGCGCGGGAGGGCCCGCGTAGGGCACAATTCGCTGTCAACACAGGGGAGTTGCCCGGCCGTCGTACCCCACCACGGGGCCGGCGGCCGGATCGGCAGGTCGCGGGGAAGGCGGGCGTCGGGCGTGGCGGTGCGGGAGGCGAGAGGGCACACGGATGCCGACGGCGTCCACGAGGGCGGCTGCACGTGCGGGGACTGTCCGCACGGCGCCCGCGAGGGACACCGGCGGGCCGTCGCCGCGTTCCTGCGCCGGCGCGACGAGTTCGCCGCCGGCCGGGGACTGCCCGCGGCCGTCGCCCACTCCGCCTCCGCGTCCCGCCAGTGGGTCTCCGAGGAACTGACCCAGCGGGCCGAGGCCGTCGCCGAACGGAGCCGGGCCGAGGGCGCGGCCCGGCTCGGCCGGCTGTGGCTGCGGACGCTGTACGCGGTCTGGGGCGCGGTCATCGCGCTGCTGCTGGCCGAGGCGCTCACCGCGATCGGCGCGGGCTGGACCGGCGCCCGCACCGCGGCCCTGCTCGCCGCGCTCGTCGTCGCCGCCGCGCTCACCGCCGCCTGCTTCTTCCACCGGGCGCGCGGCGGAGCGCTCGCACCGGTGATCGGCGAGGACAACCGCGTCTCCACCTCCCGTACCGTCGCCGCCTGCTGGGTCCTGTTCGTCGCGTACGCCGTCCTGCTGCTCGCCGCCCGTCTGGCCGCAGCCTCCGACCACGCCGAACGCGACGCGCTGCTCCTGGGCCTCGACCTGGCGCGCGGTGCCGGCATGGTGACCGTCCTCGCCGTGGTGTGCGGCGTCGCCGTGCTGGTCCGCCGGGTGGTGGGCCTGCGCATCCTCGCCCAGCGGCTGCAAAAGGTGCCCGCCCACCGCCCGCGCGCCGCCGACCTGCTCACCGACGACTCCGGCCGGGGCGCCTTCACCGACATCCAGTACGTCGCCATCAGCGCCGTCGCCCTGCTGTTCGCCGCCGTACGACTGGCCCGCCGCCCCGACCAGCTGCCCGACCTCCCCTGGGGCCTGGGCGTGATCGTGCTGATCTCGGCCGCGACCTACCTGGCCGGCAAGTACGCCGAGGGCGGCCGGCCGGTGATCCTCTCGGTGGTCCGCGCCCGCGAACCCGGCGACCTCGACGGCCCGATCCGCACCGGCGACGACATCGAGATCCGCGGCAGCGGCTTCGTGCCGCCCGGTGCCCAGAGCGCCGACCGGCTCTCCCGCATGGTCGTCCGCATCGGCGCGGTCGACGTGCACGTCCCCCTGGTCCCGGTCACGGGCGGCTTCCGCAACCCCACGGACAACGCCCTGACCGTGCCCGTACCGGCCGAGGTGGAGCCCGGCGCGGTGGAGGTGCAGGTGGTGACCGCGGCCGGCGTGACGACCAACCGGTGCGTCGTCCAGGTGACGGAGTGAACGGGTGGGGAGTGAACGGGTGGGGAGTGAGCGGGTGACGGGGTGAACGAGTGGGGGAGTGAGCGGGTGAGGGCGTGAACGGCCCGTCCGGAGACGGGTTTTCGTCCTTTCGCCCGGCTCCTGCCGTGATCCTCGCTACAGTTGCCGCCAACCGCGGCGGGCGACGCGGGAGCGGTGGGGGGTACGGGGATGCGGGAACTGAGCGCGCCGATACGCGCGGTCATCCATGCGGCGATGTCCGAACCGGACGCGCTGAGGCTGTGGTCGTCCGTCGCGCCGGAAGAGGTACTGGCGTCGGAGACCCACCGCAACATCGCGCTGCACGTCTTCGACCACCGCGACCGGCTCGCCCCGGCGCACGCCGCCGCGGACCCGGACGTCCTCGACGCCGTGTACCTGGCGGGCACCTACTACCTGGAGCGCGTGCAGCACCTGCCCGAAGGGGAGAGCTGGGAGGGGTACGCCTGCACCTTCCTCTTACGGATCGTGCACGCGGTGCGGCCCGCCGCCGTACCGCAGCCGCTGCGTGACGCCTTCGCCGAGCGCCCGCCGGAGGACGTGCCGCCGTACGAGACCGTGCACGCCGTGGGCAGGGCACTGCTCGCCGCCGGCACCGCCGGGCAGGACCCGGAAGCGGTCCTGGCGGCCGGCGCGCTCCTGGCTCACGCCTGGGAGGAAGCCCGCGGCGGGGAGTCCGGGCCGCACATCGCCTTCGGCTTCGCCACCGGCCTTGTCGCGATGGCCGACCTCGGCGTCGGCCCGCAGGACGCGCGAGCGCGCGGGATCACCCTCATGCGCCTGGCCCTCGCCGAGCTGCCCGCCGACGACCAGTTCCGCGACGCGATGCTGACCGCCCTCGCGTCGGAGCTGGCCAAGGCACCGCGTCAGACGCCGGACGAGGCAAGTCTGGCGGCCGACGTGACCGCCTATATGCGGCAGGGCGGCCTGGAACGCCTCGAAGCGGCCGTCGACCGGCTCCGCACGGCCCTGGCCACGTCCGCGACCGGGGAACCGGAGCGCAGTCTGCGCCGCGCCGAACTGGGGCAGGTGCTGCGGATGCGGTTCGAGAGCACGGGCGAGCTGACGGACCTCGACGCCTCGGTCACCGAGCTGCGGGCCGCACTCGCGAGCGGGGCACTGGACGCCGAGAGCCGGGCGTCGGTCGCCTCCTTCCTCGGCCTCGCCCAGCTCGACCGGTACGTCCACTCCCAGGACCCCGCCGACCTCGACGCGGCCACGAGCGCCGTCCGGGACGGCTGCGACCCCGCCGTGGCCGCCTCGCCGGCCCACCCCCAGCGGCTGACCAACCTGGCCGCCGTCCTCACCGCGCGATTCGACCGCTACGAGCGCGAGGCCGACCTCGACGAGGCCGTCGAGCACCTGACCTACGCCGTGACCGCCACGCCGCCGGCCCAGCACGACCATCCCGTGATGGCGGTCAAGCTGGCCGTCGCGCTGCGCAGACGCGGCACCCACCAGCGACAGCCCGCGGATCTGCGCCGGGCCGAGGCGCTCCTGCGGCAGATCGCGGACGGCTCCCCGGGCACCGGCCCCACCCCTCAGCTCGCGCGGATGGAGCTGGCGGAGCTGCTGGCGGAGCGGGGCACGCTCTTCGACGACGAGCGGGACATCGCCGACGCCATCGACCAGTACCGCGCCACCGCTCTCACACCCACCGAGGACATCCGCACCCGTCTGCGCTCCGCCTACGGGTGGGGCGTCCACGCGCTCACACTGGGTGACGTGGACCTCGCCCGCGAGGGCTTCCGCCTGGCGCTGACCGACCTGCTGCCCAAGCTGACCGGTCCCGCGCTGGGCCGGGAGTCGCAGGAGACCCGGCTGCGCGAGGTGTCCTCGTTGGCCACCGTCGCCGCGACCGCCTCCGTCATGGCCGGACGGCCCGGGGAAGCACTCGTCCGGCTGGAACAGGGCCGCGGTGTGCTGCTGGCCCAGGCCCTGCGGCTGCGCGGCCGGCACGACGACCTCTCCGCCGCCTCACCCGAGCTCGCCGAACGGTTCGAGCGGGTCTGTGCCGAGCTGGTCGCGCGACGACGCGGCCCCGAGGAACGCAAGGCGGCGGCGGCCGAGTTCGACCAGGTGGTCAGGGACATCCGCACCCTGGAGAAGTGGGAGGACTTCCAGGAGCCGCTCGGCTGGGAGCGGCTGAGCGAGGCCGCGGCAGACGGTCCCGTGGCCGTGGTCAACGTGTCCGCGTGGGGCTGCTTCGTGCTGCTCGTGACCCGGCCGCCCGGCCGACCCGGCCGCGTGGAGACGCTGACGCTCGACGTCACCCAGGACGACATCGACCGACGCGCCGGGGCCTTCCGCACCGCCGTGACCCGGCTGCGGGAAACGACGGGCCGCGAGCGCCTGCGGGCGGACAGGGAACTGAAGGACACGCTGCGCTGGCTGGGGGCCCGCATCGTGTGTCCCGTCCTCGCCCACCTGGACCTGGCCGGACCGGCGGACCCCGGCGTGCCCCCGCCGCGGCTGTGGTGGTGCCCGACCGGGGTGCTGTCCCTCCTCCCGCTGCACGCCGCCGTGCTGGAGGAGGGGCCCGACGGGCCGGTGTACACCCACGACCGGGTCGTCTCCTCCTTCACCCCGACCCTGGGTGCCCTGCTGCACGCCCGCTCCCAGCCGGTCACCGGCGAGAACCCCGCCTCCCTCCTGGCCGTGGCCGTGGACGCCGGCGGCGCGCACCCCCCGCTGGCCGCCCTGGACGACGAACTGGCCGTCACCGGCGGACTGCCGGGCCGCCGGGACGTGCTGCACGGCACCGAGGCCACGCCCCGGGCGGTGCTGGCCGCGCTGCGCGGACACACCCACGCCCACCTGGCCTGCCACGGCGTACGGGACCCCGGGGACCCCGCGCGCAGCCGACTGCTCCTGCACGGCGGGGAACTCACCCTGCGCGAACTGGCGGGGGAACGGCTGACGGACGCCCGATTCGCCTACCTCTCCGCCTGCCACAGCGCCGCACCCGGCGAGGAACTGGCCGACGAGGTCATCTCGGTGGCCTCCGCCTTCCAGCTCTGCGGCTACCGGCAGGTGATCGGAAGCCTGTGGACCGTCGACGACCGGATGGGCCCCCTGCTCGCCGCAGAGGTGTACCGCCATCTCGCCGCCCCCGGCACCCCGCCCGCCGCCGTCGCCCTGCACCGGGCCATCGGTGTGCTGCGGGAGCACCCCCGCTACCGCGATCCGCTGTTCTGGGGCTCGGTCATTCACCACGGACTGTGAGGAGTTGCCCGGTGGACGACGAACGCAGACTCCGCGCCGACTTCTGCGCGGCGCTCGAATGGCTGCCCGAGGAGCAGGAAGCAGCCGCACTCCGCGCCGCCGTGCGGTCCGTGCTCGACGGCACGGCCACGGTACGGCAGGCGATCGACGCCTTGGGCGTGCCGGAGCACGTCCTGACCGGGCCGGAGAGCGCGGTACGCGGCTGGGAACCGGGCGACTCCCTCCTCCCCGGTGCCGTGGCCCGCGCCGGCGGTGAGGTCTACCGCTGCCCCGAAGGCTGGTGCGGGCTGAACGAGCCCCGGCGGCCGAGCGGCACCATCCCGGCCGGCGGGCGCTGCTGGCTGCACGACAGACCGCTGCGCGTCGTGGAGGCATGACCGGTGGCCCCGGTCCTCGACGGACTCGGCGAGAAGCTGGCCGAGAAGTGGCTGACCGCGCTGGCGGCCCCCGGCCTGCTGTTCGTGGGAGCCACCGTCACCGCCGCCGTCCTCGGCCACGCCCACGCACTCGACTGGTCCCTGCTCCGCAGGCGAGTCGGCCACTGGGCGACGACGGCGGGGCACTGGTCCACCGGCGAACAACTCGCCGCCGCGGCGGTCCTCATCCTCGCCGCCGTGGCCGTCGGCACGCTGGTACGGACGTGCGGCGACGGCGCCGTACGGATCTGGACGGGAGACTGGCCCGGCCCGCTCCGACCGCCGGCCCACCGGCTGACCGCCCGCCGCGCACGGCACTGGGACGATCTCCAGACGGACATCGAGCGACTGCGCACCCCCCGTCCCGCCCGCGACCGGACAGCGGACGTCCGCCAGGAGATCGACGCGTTGACCGTCCGCCGTGACCGCATCGCGCTCGCGCGGCCGACGCGCCCCACGTACACCGGCGACCGCCTCGCGGCCACCGTCGTCCGCGTGGACACCCAGTACGGCATCGACCTCGCCGCCTGCTGGCCCCGGCTGTGGATGGTGCTGCCGGAGGACGTGCGGACCGAGCTGCGCACCGTGCGGACCCGCTTCGACACCGCCGTCGTGGGCTCCGTCTGGGCCGCCTGCTACGCCGTGCTCGGGTGCTTCTGGTGGCCGGCCGCCGTGGCCGCCGTCGTGACGGGGCTCCTGGCGCGGCAGCGGGTGTCGCAGGCCGCGGCGGCACTCGCCGAGCACGTGGAGTCCGCGGTCGACGTCCACCTGCGACGACTGGCGGAGGAGATCGGGTTCACCGCACTGGCCGACGGGCCGCCCGACCGCCGCCTGGGCCTCGCCCTGAACCGCATCGCCCGCAAGGCCACGTGAGACCGGTGCGAGGCCCGCGGGAAGCCCGGCCCCGCTGTTCACGTCGACGCCCGAATTCCGGAAAATGGTCCAGGAAAGGATTGAACGGGCTCCCTTCGTCATACGTATGGTCACGTGAGGGGTGCTTCGGCGGGCGAGAGGCGGCTGGCGGCGATGACTCACGGGATGCGGACGGGCATGCACACCACTGGGCTGGACGGCCATCGCACCTGGCGGGAGACCGCCAGCCACTACGCCCTGCTGCCACTGCGCGTCTTCCTGGGCGTCACCTTCATCTACGCCGGTCTGGACAAGCTCACCGACAGCGCGTTCATGAAGTCCGGCGGCACCGGCTCCATCGGCGACACCATGCGCGCGGCCCGCGACTCCGCCGCCATCCCGGCCCTGGTCGACCTGGCCTTGAAGAGCCCGGTCGGCTTCGGCTACGCCATGGCGCTCGGTGAACTGGCCGTCGGCATCGGCGTCCTGCTCGGCCTGTTCGGCCGGCTGGCCGCACTCGGCGGCGCGCTGATCTCCCTCAGCCTCTGGCTGACGGTGAGCTGGGCGACCACCCCCTACTACTACGGCAACGACCTCGCCTACCTGATGGCCTGGCTCCCCCTGGTCCTCGCCGGCACCCCCTACCTCTCCCTCGACGCCGCCTGGCGGGCCCGGCGCCGAATGACCGGCGGCTACCGCTGACCGCCCTCGGCGCCGCCCCGTCTGCGTATGCCCCGGGCCAGCGCCGCCGTGGCGCCGGCCAGGCAGAGCCCGCCCACGACCAGCGGGACGACCGCGAACCACGGTGTCTCCCACAGACCGCCCGCGTCTCCCGCGAACGCCACCGCGGTGGCGGTCAGGAAGAGCCCGGCGACCAGCTTCCCGGGCTGGAACTCATGACGCAGCACGGCTGACCTCCACCTGTCCCACTCCGACGCCGAGCGTCAGATCCAGCGTGCCGCCCTTCCCGGCCCCCTTGGCCGGCATCAGCGTCACCTCCTCGTGCCTTCCGGGCCGCACGTCCACGTCCTTGCCGCTGTCCCCGGGCAACCGGATGTCGCCGACCCCCACATCGATGCTCAGCCGCACCGCCGCGTCCGCCGGCACGATCACCTTCAGCTGTCCCGCGCCCACCCGGACGTCCGTCGCGACCGCCTGCCCCTTGGCCGGGTGCACCCGGGTCAGGTCCAGGGTGCCCCGCCCGGTGCCGAGGTCGTACCCGGACCGCAGTTGGGCCGCCGCGACCGGCTTCCAGGACGTCTCCCGCCAGTCGGTGGTGATGTCGCGGGGCAGCGCCGCCGCCCCCGCGAGCAGCCCCGCCGTGACCAGCGCCAGGAACACCGTGCCGGCCCCGGTGCGGCCCAGGAACGCGCTGAGCGCGATGCCGAGCCCGAACACCGCGAGCGCGCACGCCAGTCCGGTCTGGAGGCTGGTGCCCAGTGGGTGCGTGTCCCAGCCGAGCCCCGTGCCCAGGCCGCCCGCCAGCAGGGCGAGCAGGAACACCCAGCCGCCGATCCAGCGTGGGCCGCGCGGTCTCGGGGGCGCGGCATGCGGCGTCTGTATCGCCCCGGGGTGGGTCCAGGGGTTGGGTACGCCGACGTCCACGACCGAGGTCAGATCGCGCTCGCGGGCGTCGCCGGGCCCCCACAGATAGCCGGTGCCGCCGACATGGGTGCCGTCCTTGACGATCGGGTCCCGCCACCAGGAGGGGTAGGTGGTGACGACCGGCGGCGCCTGGGCCTCCGGCGGGGCGTCGGCCGCGGCCTGCGCGGCCAGGGGGTCGGGGTCGGGGGCGCCGCGGCGCCGCGACCAGTACCCCGCGCCGGCGAGCAGCAGCGAGAGCACCGTGGCGAACGCCAGCACCCCGCCGTTCCTCAGCATGGTCAGGAAGATCCCACAGCCGACCAGGGCGAACAGCACGGCGGCCAGCGCCTGGCCGTCCACCCGGCCCGTGAAGAGCTTGCGCAGCTCGTTCTCCTCCTCGTCCTGGTACGGCACCAGGAGCCAGGCGAAGCCGTAGAAGATGAGGCCCAGACCGCCGGTCGCGGAGAGCACGGCCAGCGTGATCCGGAAGATGACCGGGTCCATGTCGGTGTGCCGGCCGAGTCCCGCGCACACGCCCGCGATCATCTTGTGCCGGCGGTCGCGCCGGAACCGGTCGGGCACCTCGGCTCCCTCCCGCGGCTCCGGCTCGTTCGCGGGGGAGTGGGGGCCGGCGCCGGCCGCTCCCGTCTCGTCCGTCGCGGCGGGCGCGGCATCCGTCGGCCCGGTGCCCGGGGCCGGGCGCGGGCCGGGGCCGGGTCCCGGACCCGTCGCGGCGTGCTCGTGATCCGTCATGCGTCCATGGTGACGGCCCGGCCGCCGCGGCGGCAGTCGGGACGACCCTGGGCCAACCCTGAAATCGGCCCTGAGACGGGGTGGGGAAGCGTTCGAGCGGCACCGGCCGCCGCGCAACGCCCGCCGAACCGACCACCCGGACCGGCCCCGACGGAAGATCAGGGGCGTCTCGGGGGCAGACCCTGATGCCCCCTCCCGCCGCTCGTGTGACCATCGTTGGCATGCCGGAAGCCGCAAGCCTGCCACTCGACGACCCGCGGCCCCCGCGCAAGCTCTACCGCAGCAGCGACGGACGCTGGCTCGGCGGAGTGGCGCGGGGCCTCGCCGGGCATCTCGGGCTGCCCGTCGTGTGGGTGCGGCTCGTCTTCGTCGGCCTGTTCATGGCCGACGGACTCGGAGCGCTGCTGTACGCCGCGTTCTGGTTCTTCGTGCCCCTCGGCGTCGGCGGCGTCGGCGACCAGAAGCCGTCGCTGGTGGGCACGGAGGCCTCGCCGGACGGCCGCCGCAGACTGGTGGCCCGCAAGCCGGACCGGGGACAGATCGTCGCGCTGCTCCTCATGGTCATCGTGTCCGTGGTCTTCGTGGGCAGCGTGAACCTGGGCAGCGCCACCAAGGCGTATCTGGTGCCCGCCGTGCTCGTCGCCGCCGGTGTCGCCCTGGTCTGGCGGCAGGCGGACAACGCCCGCCGGGCCCGCTGGGCCGAGGCCGGCCGCCGGCGCCGCACCCTCACCCTGCTCCGCGCGGCCGGCGGCGTCCTGCTCGTCACGGCCGGTGTCTCCGCCATCTTCGTCCTACAGGGCTCGACCGCCCACCTCGGCGCCGTCCTTCAGGCCGCGCTCGCCGTCCTCGTCGGCATCACCCTGCTCGCCGGCCCCTACCTGGTCCGCATGACCCAGGACCTGTCCGAGGAGCGCCTGATGCGCATCCGCGCCCAGGAACGCGCCGAGGTCGCCGCCCATGTCCACGACTCCGTGCTGCACACCCTCACCCTGATCCAGCGCAACGCCGACAACGCGGGCGAGGTGCGCCGCCTCGCCCGCGCCCAGGAGCGCGACCTGCGCACCTGGCTGTACAAGCCGGAGGGCACCGGCAAGGACGAGGCCGACGAACCGGACACGGTCGCCGAGGCGGTGCGCCGCAACGCCGCCGAGGTGGAGGACAAGCACGGCGTGCCCATCGAGGTCGTGATCGTCGGCGACTGCCCGCTCGACGAGAAGACCGGTGCGCAGATGCAGGCCGCGCGCGAGGCGATGGTGAACGCCGCCAAGTACGGTGGCGAGGGCGGCGCCGTACAGGTCTACGCCGAAGTCGAGGGAAGGACGGTCTTCGTGTCCGTGCGGGACCGCGGCCCCGGGTTCGACCCCGACGCGATACCCGCCGACCGGATGGGTGTCAGAGAATCGATCATCGGCCGCATGGAGCGCAACGGCGGCACGGCCCGGTTGCGGGCGGTGCCGGGCGGCGGCACCGAGGTCGAGCTGGAGATGGAGAGGGCGGAGAAGACGTCATGAGCGACGCGACCGAGGCGAACGGCACGGCGGGAGCGGCGGAGCCGGCCGAGGCCGGCCGGACCGGCGGCGCGGGTGGGCGGCACGTACGGGTGGTGCTGGTGGACGACCACCGTATGTTCCGTACCGGCGTCCAGGCCGAGATCGGCCAGACCGCCGAGACCGGGGTCGAGGTGGTCGGCGAGGCCGCGGACGTCGACCAGGCCGTCGCGGTCATCACCGCCACCCGGCCCGAGGTGGTCCTGCTCGACGTCCACCTGCCGGGCGGCGGCGGGGTCGAAGTGCTGCGCCGGTGCGCTGCGTTGATGGCGGACGCCGAGCAGCCGGTCCGCTTCCTCGCGCTGTCCGTGTCGGACGCGGCGGAGGACGTGATCGGGGTGATCCGCGGCGGCGCCCGCGGCTATGTCACCAAGACCATCACCGGCACCGACCTGGTCGACTCGATCTTCCGTGTCCAGGAGGGCGACGCCGTCTTCTCCCCACGGCTGGCCGGCTTCGTCCTGGACGCCTTCGCCTCCACCGACGCCCCGCCGGTGGACGAGGACCTGGACCGCCTCACCCAGCGGGAACGCGAGGTGTTGCGCCTGATCGCCCGGGGCTACGCCTACAAGGAGATCGCCAAGCAGCTCTTCATCTCGGTGAAGACGGTCGAATCCCATGTCTCGGCGGTCCTGCGCAAGCTCCAGCTGTCCAACCGGCACGAACTGACCCGCTGGGCGACCGCGCGCCGGCTGGTCTGACCCCTACGGCCCCGCCTCCGCCCCGCCCTGTCCCTCCCCGCGGCCGGCCCTCACTCCACCCTTGTCGCCCCCGCGAACGGCATCTGGCCGATCGGAGCGAGACGGACCGGTGCCGACGGGTTGGGGGCGTGGATCATCTGGCCGTTGCCCACATAGATGCCGACGTGACTGATCCCGGAGTAGAAGAACACCAGGTCCCCCGGCTGGAGTTCGGAGCGGGAGATCCGCCGGCCCGCGTCGATCTGGGCGTAGGTGGTGCGGGGCAGGGAGATGCCGGCGGAGCGGTAGGCGGCCTGGACCAGACCCGAGCAGTCGAAGGCGTGCGGGCCGGTGGCGCCCCACACATAGGGGCTGCCGAGCTTGCTGTAGGCGTAGGCGACGGCCGCCGCCGCGCGGGAGGTCGGGGCGGCGGCGGACCCGGGCCGCTCCAGCGGCTGCCGCGCGTCGGCGGCCGACCGGGAGACGCGGGCGCCCGTGCCGTCGGCACCGGTGACCTCGGTCCGCTGCGGCGGAGTCAGCCGCGCCAGCAGCCGCCGGGCCTCGTCCAGCTTGCCGGTGACGGTCCTCTTCCGCCGTCTCAGCTCCGCCTGCCGTGACCGCAGCGACGTCACCTCGACGCGCGCGGCTCCGCGTAACCGCTCGATCTCCCGCAGCTGTTGGCGCACCCGGGAGACCGCGGCGGCCTGCCGGTCACCGGCCCGCTCCGCGAACGCGGCGCCGTCCAGATACCGGTCGGGGTCGCTGGAGAGGGCCAGTTGCCAGGCCGGGGCGATGCCGCCGTCCCGGTACTGCGCCGCGGCGATCGAACCCAGTGCCTCCCGGGCCGAGTTGAGTCTCGTCTGCTTGCGGGCGGTCTCGTCCTGGAGCGCGCTCAGCCGCCGCTGGCCGGCGTCCGCCTCCTCCTTCGCCCCGTTGTACTTCTCGGTGGCGGCCTCGGCCTCCCGGTACAACGTCTCCACCTTGGCCTTCACCTGCGCCGGCGTCAGCTGCGGTTCGGCGTGCCCCGTCCCGTCGAAGGCGGTCGTGGTGGCCGCGCCCGCCAGGGCGAGAGTGGCGACCGTCCGGGCCGTATGGCCGCTGAGCGGGCGTTGCGGGCGCTTGCGGTGCGCTGCCACCTGAACCGTCACGTCCTTCCGTACGACTCGCACGACCGAGCGGTCGGTACGCCCCACGGCGGCCCGCACAGGGGAGCGGGCCGCCGCCGGGCCTTTCTCGGCGGTGGTGTCCGACTGCCGCCCCTGGCCCGGGCGGCGGTGGGGAGCCGGTCACCTGGGGGAGGACGCTAGGCCGGACGGTGACGAGCAGGTAACGCGGTGTACGGAACTGGTTCGGACGGATCGGGACGTGACCGTATGTGGCCGTGCGGGCGGGCTGGAGTCGTCACCTTTACGGAGCGTGCTGACCGAAGAGCGGAAAGGGGGACTGGCGGGAGCCGTGAGGTGCTATGGGGCGCATATATGCAAGATCACGGGACCGGGGCGCCGGGTTGCCGGGGTCGTGGGTGGGCGTGGTGACGGAGGGTCGCGGGGGTTGGTGACGGAGGGTCGCTGGGCTGGGGAGCGAGGAGCGGGGAGCGGGGGCGGGGGCGGACGCTCCGGTGAAGGTTGGGCCGGAAGGCCGGAGGGCCTGGGGAGGGGTGGGTTGGTGGGCCCGGTGACCGGTGGGGCGAAGGGGGCTCGTTAGGCTCCGGCTCCATGGACGTACTCATCCATCTCTTCGTCGGCCTGCACATCATCGGCATCGCCGCGCTGCTCGGCGGTTTCCTCACCCAGATGAAGGCGATGGGCCAGGGCACGGCCCGGTTCGTGCCCGGAATGCTGCACGGCGCGCTGACGATGCTGGTCACCGGCGTGGCCCTGGTCGGCCTGAACCAGGCCGACGACCACCACGTCAACAACATCAAGATCGGCGTGAAGCTCGCCCTGCTGATCGTGATCCTCGGCCTGGTCTATGTGAAGCGCGACGAGGAGCGGATCGACAAGGGCCTCTTCGGGCTGGTCGGCCTGCTGACCACGGCCAACATCTTCATCGCCGTGCTGTGGACCTGATCGCCGTCCTCTCTGCCTGAGCCTCGGGGGAGGGGACTCGGGGTCAGCCCGGCCGCACCACGCTGTGGACGGGCGCCCCGATACCGGAGACCGGTTCCTCGCGGACGTACGCGCCCGGCCTGGGCGCGTGGATCATCATGCCGTCGCCGGTGCAGAGTCCGACGTGGCCGGCGTCGTCGTGGAAGAAGACGAGGTCGCCGGGGCGGGCGTCGGCCGGCGCGACCGGGGTGCCGGAGTCGGCCTGCTCGTGCGCGGTACGCGGGAGGGTGACGCCCGCGGACTTCCAGGCGGCCTGGGTGAGGCCCGCGCAGTCGTAGGAGCCGGGGCCTGCGGCGCCCCACACGCAGGGCTTCCCGACCTGGGCCCGGGCGAAGGTGATGGCCTTCCTGGCCTTGGTCGCGTAGGTGCCGGACGGTGTGGCGGCGGGCGGTGTGGCGGCGGCTGGGGCCGGGGTGGCGGACGGCACGGTGCTGGACGGTACGGCGGTGGTGGCCGTGGTGGTAGCCGCGGTGGTGGCAGGTACGGCGGGGTAAGGCGCAGCCGTAGAAGCCGTGGCGATGGAGGGCGCGGCGGTGGAAGCCGTGCTGGTGGAAGGCGCGGCAGTGGTCTGTGCCGTCCGCTGGGACAGCAGCACGCGCGCGTGTGCGAGCTTTTTCCGCACGGTCGCCTTGGCCGCCTTCGGACCGTTCGCGGCCACTTGCGCCTGACGGTCCGCGGGCGGAGCGGGGATGGTGTCCGGCGCGGACGGGGTGGCGGCCATGTCCAGGGCGGACGGGGTGGCGACCGCGCTCGGAGTGGGCACGGCGACGCCTGTGTCCGGTACGGGCGCGGGAATGGCCGTACCCCCTACAGGGCGGGCCATGACGGTGTCCCCGGCGGGCGACGTCATGGCCGCGCCCCGGGCACCGATCGTTCCGCGCTGGGCCGGGATCATGGTCCGCTGTCCGGCGAGGCCCCGATGCTGGGCGCGGCGGGCGACCTCGTCCCGGAGCCGCTGGAGGCTGTCAGCGGGGCGTCGTGAGGCCGCGGCCGACTCGACCCGCCCGCGTCCCTCGGCGCCCCGATCGGCTCGCTCGGCGCCCCGGTCGGCGCCCCCGTCCCCCCGATCGACCAGCGCAGCGCCCCGGTCCACCAGCCCAGCCCCCCGATCGGCTCGCCCGGCCCCCCGGCCGCCCCGGCCCCCGTTCCTTCCCGCGGCCGTCGTCTCCGTCGCTGCTTCGGCTCGGCGGTAGAAGTCCTCGATCTTGCGTTCGATCTCCTCCTGGCTCGGTCGGCCCGGGGCGGGCGAGGGGGTGGCCTCGGCCGTCTGGGAGAGCACGGCCACGGAGGTGAGTGCGGCGGTGGCGAGGGCGGGGGTGCGGACGCCCGCTCCCTGGGATCCGCCGGGACGCGGCGGGGTTCCGCCGGGGCGCGGCTTGCGGTGCGACGCCAAGGGAGGCGACTCCTTCCGTACTGCCGCCTGCCGGGGTCGGCGGTGGGGTACCCAGGCCTTGGTCAGGGGTCCGGGGAGGGTTCGGGCGGTGCTCGGAAGGGTTGCCCTACGGCGTCGTCCCGGGCGGGAGCGGCCGATTCACCCCAGGATCGGTGGGTCCCCGGCTCCGGGCACCGTGCGGGGCGCGCCGGATTCGGCGGAGGCCGCGCGGCCCGGCGACGTTCGCCGGAGGGGGGTCGTGCGGCCTGACGGAAACCTAGCCAACTCGTGTGTCTTCTGTGAAGGTTGGTGCGCGGTTTGTCCGATACATTTCCGTGACCTTTTCTCCGGGCGTGCAGCGGTTCACGTCGCTGTGACCAGGCGCTTCCGATGCGTGATCGGCGGGTCGGTCCGACCGGCACGAAGATCAACTCGCGCCCGAGCCGCCATGTTCCGGGGACCGCGACCGGTTGTCGGTGGGGCGCCCTAGACTCGTAGAGCGATGAGCAGCCTCTTTGACGACAGCTTCCTGGCGGACCTCCAGACCCCTCGCGGGCACGAGGAGGAACCACCGCCGCCGCCCGAGGACGATCACGCTCCGGAGCCGCTTCCGGACGATCTGTTCGGCGGGAAGTTCGACGTGCCACCGGACCGGGACGCGTACTACCGCGACGGCGCCCCGCGCCCCGCCCTCGACGCGGCGGCACTGCTGGAGGGGCTGAACGAGAACCAGCGCGCCGCGGTCGTGCACGCGGGCTCCCCCCTGCTCATCGTCGCCGGCGCCGGCTCCGGCAAGACCCGCGTGCTGACCCACCGCATCGCCTACCTGCTCGCCGAGCGGAACGTCCACCCGGGCCAGATCCTCGCGATCACCTTCACCAACAAGGCCGCGGGCGAGATGAAGGAGCGCGTCGAGCACCTCGTCGGCCCCCGCGCGAACGCGATGTGGGTGATGACCTTCCACAGCGCGTGCGTGCGCATACTGCGGCGCGAGAGCAAGAAGCTCGGCTTCACCTCGTCGTTCTCGATCTACGACGCCGCCGACAGCAAGCGCCTGATGGCCCTGGTCTGCCGCGACCTGGAGCTCGACCCCAAGCGCTTCCCGCCGAAGTCCTTCAGCGCCAAGATCAGCAACCTGAAGAACGAGCTGATCGACGAGGAGGACTTCGCCGCCCAGGCCACCGACGGCTTCGAGAAGACCCTGGCGCAGGCCTACGCCCTGTACCAGTCGCGGCTGCGCGAGGCGAACGCGCTGGACTTCGACGACCTGATCATGACGACGGTCAACCTGCTGCGCGCCTTCCCGGACGTCGCCGAGCACTACCGCCGACGCTTCCGGCACGTCCTGGTGGACGAGTACCAGGACACCAACCACGCCCAGTACGCGCTCGTGCGGGAACTCGTCGGCACCGGCGAACACGATGAGGACACCCCGCCCGGCGAGTACGACATCCCGCCCGCCGAACTCTGCGTCGTGGGCGACGCCGACCAGTCGATCTACGCCTTCCGGGGTGCGACGATCCGCAACATCCTCCAGTTCGAGGAGGACTACCCGAACGCGACGACGATCCTGCTGGAGCAGAACTACCGCTCCACGCAGACCATCCTGTCCGCCGCCAACGCGGTCATCGAGCGCAACGAGTCCCGCCGCCCGAAGAACCTGTGGACCAACGCCGGTCAGGGCGCCCGGATCGTCGGGTACGTCGCCGACACCGAGCACGACGAGGCCCAGTTCGTCGCCGAGGAGATAGACCGCCTGGTCGACGCGGGTCACGCACGCGCGGGAGACGTCGCCGTCTTCTACCGCACCAACGCCCAGTCCCGTGTGTTCGAAGAGATCTTCATCCGCGTCGGCCTGCCCTACAAGGTCGTCGGCGGTGTCCGCTTCTACGAGCGCAAGGAGGTCCGGGACGTCCTCGCCTACCTGCGTGTCCTCGCCAATCCCGAGGACTCGGTGCCGCTGCGCCGCATCCTCAACGTGCCCAAGCGGGGCATCGGCGAACGCGCGGAGGCGATGGTCGACGCCCTCGCCCAGCGCGAGAAGATCAGTTTCCCGCAGGCCCTGAAGCGGGTGGACGAGGCGTACGGCATGGCCGCGCGCTCCACCAACGCGGTCAAGCGGTTCAACACGCTGATGGAGGACCTGCGGACGATCGTCGAGTCCGGCGCAGGGCCGGCCACCGTGCTGGAGGCCGTCCTCGAACGCACCGGTTACCTGGCCGAGTTGCAGGCCTCCACCGACCCGCAGGACGAGACCCGGATCGAGAACCTCCAGGAACTCGCGGCCGTGGCCCTGGAGTTCGAGCAGGAGCGGGGCGAGGGCGAGCAGGGGACCCTGGCCGACTTCCTGGAGCAGGTCGCCCTGGTCGCCGACTCCGACCAGATCCCGGACGAGGAGGACGGCGACGGCGTCATCACGCTGATGACCCTGCACACCGCCAAGGGCCTGGAGTTCCCGGTCGTGTTCCTGACCGGCATGGAGGACGGCGTCTTCCCGCACATGCGCGCCCTCGGCGAGATCAAGGAGCTGGAGGAGGAGCGGCGCCTGGCGTACGTCGGCATCACGCGCGCGCGGGAGCGGCTCTACCTCACGCGGTCGGCGCTGCGCAGCGCCTGGGGCCAGCCGTCGTACAACCCGCCCTCCCGCTTCCTGGAGGAGATCCCGCCCGCCCACGTGGAGTGGAAGCGGACCGGGGCGGCGGCGCCCATGGCCTCCGGGCCGACGTCCGGGATCGCGGCCTCGCTGTCCTCGACCCGTTCCCGCTCCTCGGCATCCGGCGCGTCCGGGTTCGCCACGCGGCGCACGTCGGAGAAGCCGGTGGTCGCGCTGGCCGTCGGGGACCGGGTCACCCACGACCAGTTCGGGCTCGGCACGGTCGTCGCCGTGAAGGGGACGGGCGCGAACGCGGAGGCGACGATCGACTTCGGCGACGCCAAGCCGAAGCGGCTGCTGCTGCGGTACGCGCCGGTGGAGAGGCTGTAACAGGAGGGAGGGCCCCGCTGGGGAGCGGGGCCCTGGTGTCTGCGTGGGTTGTGCCTACGTGGGATCCAGACCGTGGCTCCGCAGCCACGGCAGCGGGTCCATGGCCGCCCCGCCCGCCGGCCGTACCTCGAAATGCAGGTGCGGACCGGTGGAGTTGCCGGAGTTGCCGGAGTGGCCGATCGGCTCGCCGGCCTTGACGGTCGTACCGGAGGCGACGCTGTAGCTGGAGAGGTGGCAGTACCAGGTCTCCGTGCCGTCCTTCGCCGTCACGATCATCATGTTGCCGTAAGCGCTGTTCCACTTGGTGGTGACGGTGCCGTCGGTGGCGGCCATCACCGTGGTGCCGTAGGAGACCGGGAAGTCGATGCCGGTGTGCACCGACATCCAGTTGATGCCCGCCTGGCCGAAGTAGGCGCTGAGTCCGTGCTGCGCGACCGGCAGCGCGAACTTCGGCCGCAGCCGCTCCTTGAGCGCGGCCTCCGCGGCAGCCTTCTTCTTCTCCAGCTCCTGCTGCGCCTTGAGGTCGATCCGCTCCTGGGTACGGCTCGCCCGGTCGGCGAAGTCGTCGGCGCCCGCGGAGAGCGTCCTGAGCTGGCTGTCCAGCTTGCTGTTGGCGACGGACGGCTTGACCGGCTGCGCGTCCGAGGCGGTGGTGGCGGTGTCCTTGGAGTCGTCGGTCAGTGCGCCGACGGAGGCGGCGGCGATCCCGGCCACCCCCATCACACAGGCCGACGGCACGGCGACGGTCAGCAGCGCGGAGCGCTTGGCGGGCGTACGGCGCCGGGAGCGCGCCCCGCCGCGCGAGCCCGTGCGGGTCGTCGGCGCCGGGGTGACCTCTTCCTGGTCGTCCAGCAGACCGCTCACGGCGGGCAGTTCGCCGGTGGAGTCCGACTCGCCCTCGGCGGCGGGCTGTTCGTCGAAGGCGGTGTCCTCGTACGGCACCTGCTCGAAGGCCGCGGTCGCCTGCGGATCGCCCGCGTGCTCGAACGCGGACTGCGGGTCGCCGACCGCGTGGAAGGTCGCGGTGGCCTGCTGATCGAACGGTTCGCCACCCGGCTCGGACTGCGCCGGCACGCTCTGCCCCGCGGAGTTCCACTGCGTGGCGTCGTACGCGCCCGTGTCGAAGGTCTGGGTGCCCCACTCCCACTGCTGGGTGGGGTCGGCGGCGCCGGACGGGTCCGGCTGCGACCAGGCGCCGGCGTCCCACTGGCCGCTGACGTCGTTCCCGGTGGGCTGTGCGGGGACGGTCCAGGCGGTGCTGTCGTAGACGCCGGAGTCGTAGGCGGCGTAGGGCTGCGCCGCGTACGGGTCGTAGGCCGGGGTCTGGGCGGTGCCGGTCTGCCAGTGCGTGGTGTCGTACGCGCCGGTGGTCTGCTCGCCGCCCGGGAGGCTGCCGAAGAGCGGGTCGGTGTGGAAGGTCGTGGTGCTTCCCGAGTCACCGGCAAAACCGGTGGCGTCGTAACCGCCGTACGTGGTGAGGTCGTCGTAGGGGGCTTCCTGTGCCCCGTACGGCACGTAGTGCGCGGTGGAGGCGTCGGAAGCCGGGGCCGGGGTGGTCATGGTCCCCGACGGGTGACGGTCGTTCACCAACTTCTCTTTCGCCTCGACAACAGGGGCTGCCAGAGCAGTGCGGCGACTGTACCCGGCGGTACCTGGGCGCGACAATCTTCGGCCTGTTTCGCGTGGGCCGGAAACGGGCATTCGGCCGTGTTTCGGGGCTCCAGGACCCGACCTTGGCCTTGCGTTCGAAGAGTGTTCGATGTCGAGCGGTGAGGTGCGGGCTGTGCATCGGTGGTGAATCGGTGATACGTCGGCTGTGCGTCGGGTGGTCTGTCGGCTGTGCGCCGGGGGCCGTCGGCTGTGCGCGGGCCCCGCGCTCCGGTCGCTGCCGGGCCTCAGGCCACCGTCAGGCCGTCGGCGGCCCGGTCCTCCGGGTGCGGGACGTCCAGGGCCTCGCGTATCCCGGCCGCCACGGCGGGATGCACGGGCAGGGCGAGATGGCCGATGCCGGTCACCCGGACGTTCTGCGCGTCCAGGTCCGGGTGCTCCAGGCGGGCCGACTCCAGGGGGACCACCAGCGAGTCCAGGTCGCTCCAGAAGCTCACGAAGCGGGTCCGGCAGCCGGGGGCGGGCCGGGTCAGCTCCTCGATCACCGCGGAGCCCGGCCGCATCTGCCGCACGATCGGGTGCGCGTCCGCCAGCGGCGCCACCCGGGTCCCCGAGTGCGGGGTGCCGAGGGTGACCAGCGTGCGTACCCGCAGGTCACCGCCCAGGCACTGGGTGTAGTAGCGCGCTATCAGGCCCCCGAGGCTGTGCCCGACGATGTCGACCCGGGCACTGCCGGTGCGCTCGCAGATCTCCTCGATGTGCCGGCCGAGCAGCTCGGCCGCGATGCGAATGTCGCAGGTCAGCGGCGAGTAGTTGAGCGACACCACCCGGTGCCTGCCGTGCTGGGCGAGGGTGCGGCGGAGCAGGACGAACACCGAACGGTTGTCGATGAAGCCATGCAGCAGGACGACCGGTGGCGCGGGACGGACCGGCAGCCGGGCGGCGCCGCCCGAGGCGGGCAGGGCGCCGGAGTGCCGCTCCTGGATCAGGCCGGTCGGGTACAGCAGGAGGTGGCCCGCCAGGATCGCCGCCTCCAGGGCCGTCGCCCGCAGCAGCGTCATGGACAGTCCGGCCAGTCTGCCGGGCCACAGGCGGCGGCAGAGCGGGAGGAAGAGCGGCAAAACCCCGGTGACCTTCATGGGCACCTCCTGTCGGCACGCCGGGGGACGGCTCGACCCCCGTGTGCCCTCATGTCCCACCATGTGATTTCCCCCTCGCCGCGCACCGTAAAACTGCCGCTTGCGGGATGCTGGAGATAACGTTCGTTCACTTCGCGACGGTGGCGGAACGCGCCAAAAGTGCGGTACTTGTCGATACGGCGGAAGCGATCGCTTCCGTGGTCGCTTGATGGAGGCAGTGATGGGTGTGGCAGCCGGTCCGATCCGCGTGGTGGTCGCCAAGCCGGGGCTCGACGGCCACGATCGTGGGGCCAAGGTCATCGCGCGCGCCCTGCGCGACGCCGGTATGGAGGTCATCTACACCGGGCTCCACCAGACGCCGGAACAGATCGTCGACACCGCCATCCAGGAGGACGCCGACGCGATCGGCCTGTCCATCCTCTCCGGCGCCCACAACACGCTGTTCGCCGCGGTCATCGACCTGCTCAAGGAGCGCGAGGCCGAGGACATCCTCGTCTTCGGCGGCGGCATCATCCCGGAGGAGGACATCCCGCCGCTGAAGGAGAAGGGCGTGGCGGAGATCTTCACCCCCGGGGCGACGACCGCGTCGATCGTGGAGTGGGTCCGCGAGAACGTCCGCCAGCCGGCGGCGTCGGGGGGCTGACGGCCGCTTCCTGCGGTTACGCGGCTGCTTCCGGGTGCCGAACTGGTCCCGGTGGTCGGGGCCTGCTCCCGCCGGGCAGGGGCTCTCCTCGGGCCGTCACGCGGCTGCTTACGCCCCGCTCGGCGGTTGCCCTCGGCCGGTACGCGGTCGCTCCTCGTCGAGCCGTCGCGCGGCTGCTTCCGGCGCTTCCGCAGCCGCGTGACGCGCGGTACCCGGCTGCTTACACCAGCCCGGTGCTCGGCCGCTTACGCAAGCGCTCGGCTGCCCTCGGCCGTTACGCGGTTGCCCCGCGTCGAGCCGTTACGTGGCTGCCCCCGGCGGCCAGGGTTCTTTCGTGGGTCACGCGGCTGCCTCCCGTGGCTGTGGCGGTGTCTCCGGTGGTGGCGCGGGCGTTCTCGGCGGTGGAGTGTCCGGGGTGGGCGGGGTCAGTTCCCGGGTCATCGCCGCCCGCAGCCGCAGGGTCGTGACCAGCCGCTGGAACGCCTCCGCCCAGTACCCGCCGGCCCCCGGCGCGGCGTCCTCCCGCTCGTCGGGCACCGCCAGCAGCGCCTCCAGCCGGACGGCCTCCGCCGGGTCCAGGCAGCGCTCCGCCAGTCCCATCACCCCGCTGAAGCTCCACGGGTAACTGCCCGCGTCCCGACCGATGTTCAGGGCGTCCACGACCGCCTGGCCCAGCGGGGGAGCCCAGGGGACCGCGCACACCCCGAGCAGCTGGAACGCCTCCGACAGGCCGTGCGTGGCGATGAACCCGGCGACCCACGCGGCCCGTTCCGCCGGATCCAGCGCCGCCAGCAGCTTCGCCCGCTCCGCCAGGGACACCGCGCCCGGCCCATCCGCCTCCGGTGCGGACGGCGAGCCGAGCAGGGCCCGCGACCAGGCGGCGTCCCGCTGCCGTACCGCCGCCCGGCACCAGGCCGCGTGCAGCTCACCCTGCCAGCCGTCCGCCACCGGCAGCGCGACGATCTCCTGGGGCGTGCGCCCGCCGAGCCGCTGTGACCAGGTGCCGAGCGGGGCGGCCTCCACCAACTGGCCCAGCCACCAGGACCGTTCCCCACGCCCCGCGGGCGGTACGGCCACGACACCGTCCCGCTCCATGTCCGCGTCGCATGCGAGCGGTGCCTCCACCGCGATCGCCGGCGCGCTCCCCGTACGGTCCAGGGCCACACACGCCGAGGCCCGTACGGCCATCCGCGCGGCGAGCGCCGAGTCCGGCAGCGCCGAGAGCAGTTCCGCCGCCGTCGCCCGGACGTTGCGGCTGCGGTCGCCCAACGCCTGCTCCAGGAACGGTTCGTCCGCGTCCGACAGCCCCGTGCGCAGCGAGTCGAGGAACATCAGACGGTCCTCCGCCCGCTCCGCCGCCCACGTCGACGCCAGCAACTCACGGCCCAGCGCGGGCGTGCGGACGCGCAGGGCCCCCAGCAGCGCCGCCCGCTCGGCGAACAGCTCCTCCTGCCACAGCCGGCGCACCGCCCCGGCGTCCCCCGGATCGGGCAGCGCCGCGCCGCCGCCGGGGGCCGCGCGCAGGGCGAACCGCCAGTCCGGGTTCAGCCGGGCCAGCCACAGCGCGCGCGGGCCGGCGAAGGCCAGCGCCGCCGGGCGCAGGTCCGTACGGCCCCGGGCCGCGTCCAGCAGTGCGGGCAGCACCTGCGGGGGCGCCGCGTACCCGTGCGCGTTGGCCGCCGCGAGCCACTGGGGGAGCAGCTCCATGAGGTCGGGGGAGCTGCCCCGACGGCTGCCGGCCGCGCCGCCGGACCGGTCGGCCAGCAGGGCGGTGAGTCTGCGGGCCGCCGGTGCGGGCAGGGCGGGGCGCGGATCGGCGGGCGCCGGACCGGGCCGCCGCGCCGCCCGCGCGGGCCGCAGCCCGGCCCGCCGCCGTACGGTCGCCACGGCCGCCGCGTCGAGCAGTGCCACCGGGGCTGGGCGACCCGGCACGACGTGCGCCGGGGCACGCCGGTCGGTGCCGAGGAGCGCGGTGGTGACCAGTTCCTCCCAGGAGGGCGCCGGGGCCTGTGAGGGGTGTGCGGAGGAGTCGGCCGAGTCGTCCGCGGTGTTGACCGGCTCCTCCCGGGAGTGCCCCGGGTCGCCCGCGTCCCCGTCGGCCCGTGTCCCGTCGCTGAGCGGTGCCCCGTGCATCACGTTCCCTTCCCCTTCTTCTTGCCGTCCGCCTTCTGCCCTTCCGTGTGCGCCCGCCGGGATCAGCACAGCGGTACCGCCTCGCCCTCTCCCTCCGCCCAGGCCGTGAGCGGGGTGAAGCCGCGGTGGCCGCACTCGCCGAAGACCGTGACGGGGGCGCCGCCGGACAGGGCGACCAGCCGCCACAGGCCGGGCCGGGAGCGGGCTGCCCGGGTCACCGGCAGGGCCGTGTCCGTGTCCGCGTCGGCCAGTTGCCATCCCTCGCCGTCCGGGACCGGCGTCACCCGGTCCAGGGTCACCGGGACCGCGTCCAGCCACGGGTCGTCGCGCAGGGCCTCGCCGTACCGGGCCGCCGCCTCGGCCGTCGTCACGCCCGGTGGGCGGAACGCGGCCGGGACCGGCGGGGCGAACCGCTCGCCCAGGGCGGCCCGGGACCGGCCGGAGCCCGGGTACGCCGTCAGCTCCGCGTCCAGGACGAGGCCCACCGGCAGCGACAGCTCCGGTGCCCGGCCCGCCGCTCCGTAGGACAGCAGCAGCCGGGTACCGCCGGAGTCGGCGCCGTACAGCCATATCCGGCGCGTCGTCAGTTTCGGGTCCACCGTGTCGTACTGGGCGAGGACCAGCCAGCGGTCGCGCACCGGCGGGCCGTCCGGCGTGGCGGGCAGGCCGAGCCGGGAGCGGACCGTGGCCGCGAGGCCGTCCGGCAGCCGGTCGCGGTGCAGCCAGCCCTGGTCGAGCAGGTGCAGCAGCGCGCACTCCTCCAGCAGCCGCGCCGGCCAGCCCGCGCCGGACGCCGGGACCGCCCCCAGTTCCCGGACCCGCGCGGCCAGTCCTGGCGCCTGGGCGTCGACCATGCGGGCCGCCGTCTCGTCCCACAGGCCGTACCCCGCGTGTTCGGCCGCGGCCAGGCCGCCGCGCAGCAGGTCGGTCAGGCGCTGCTCCAGCTCGCTCGCGCCCGCCGTGACCCGCTCGGCCCGGCGTTCGGCCCGGCGCCGGGCCGCCTCAGGATCGGCGGGCCCGGCGGCCGAACCCGCCTCGGCCCGCGCCCGTTCGACTTCGGCGCGTCCGCGCCGGCCCGCGAGCCACTGCCCGGCCCACTCCGGCGGCTGTGCGGCGGCCGGCACCGCGCCGTCGTCACCCGCCCACAGCAGAAGCAGCCCGAGCGCGTGCTTGCACGGGAACTTACGGCTCGGACAACTGCACTTGTACGCCGGCCCGGCCGCGCCGGCCAGGTCCGCCACCGTCTGGTACGGCCTGCTGCCGCTGCCCTTGCACAGCCCCCACACCGTCCCCTCTCCGCTCCCCGTCCCGGACCACGGCCCGGCCACCGCGAGTTTGCTCCCCGCCTTGCGTGACGCGGCGTCAGGCGCCAGTGCCAGCACCTGGTCCGCGGTCCAGCGCACCCCCTGCTCAGTCATGTCTCCGACGGTAGGTCCCACCACTGACAATCGGCCCGGCGAACGCGTTTGTGCTGGTCAGAGCGATTGTCAGTGGCGTGGTGCACGGTGGATGCCAGATCCGAACCGGCCGAGCTGGAGGGGGCCTCAGCCATGTCTGTGTCCGTGGAACCGACGACCGCCGCACCCGACCGCGACGAGACCGCGCAGGCGCTGCGACCACACGCCGAGCACGCCTTCGCGGCCGAACTCGCCGCGCTCGCCGCCCAGGACGACCGCCCGCGTCCGGCCCGCTGGAAGCTGTCGCCGTGGGCGGTGGCGACGTACCTGCTCGGTGGCACCCTGCCGGACGGCACGGTGATCACACCCAAGTACGTGGG
This sequence comes from Streptomyces canarius, assembly GCF_014650735.1. NCBI lineage: Bacteria > Bacillati > Actinomycetota > Actinomycetes > Kitasatosporales > Streptomycetaceae > Streptomyces > Streptomyces canarius. The sequence continues at coordinate 35,840 of NZ_BMVN01000008.1, read as the reverse complement.
CCCGCGCCGCATCGTCGAGGTCGCCGTCACCACGCTCGCCACCGACCGCGCCCTGCTCCTGCTCGGCGTGCCCGGCACCGCCAAGACCTGGGTGTCGGAACACCTGGCCGCCGCCGTGAGCGGTGACTCGACGCTGCTGGTGCAGGGCACGGCCGGCACCCCGGAGGAGGCGATCCGGTACGGCTGGAACTACGCGCAGCTCCTCGCGCACGGCCCGAGCCGCGACGCGCTCGTGCCCAGCCCCGTCATGCGCGCCATGGCCGAGGGCATGACGGCCCGGGTGGAGGAGCTGACCCGCATCCCGGCCGACGTGCAGGACACGCTCATCACGATCCTGTCCGAGAAGACCCTGCCCATCCCCGAGCTGGGCCAAGAGGTCCAGGCGGTCCGCGGGTTCAACCTCATCGCCACCGCCAACGACCGCGACCGCGGGGTCAACGACCTCTCCAGCGCCCTGCGCCGCCGCTTCAACACCGTCGTGCTGCCGCTGCCGGAGAGCGCCGACGCCGAGGTCGACATCGTCACCCGCCGGGTCGAGCAGCTCGGCCGCTCCCTCGACCTGCCGGCCGCGCCCGACGGGATCGAGGAGATCCGCCGGGTCGTCACCGTCTTCCGCGAGCTGCGCGACGGCATCACCGCCGACGGCCGGACGAAGCTGAAGTCGCCCAGCGGCACGCTGTCCACGGCGGAGGCGATCTCCGTCGTCACGAACGGCCTCGCGCTCGCCACCCACTTCGGCGACGGCGTGCTGCGGCCGGGAGACGTCGCCGCCGGCATCCTCGGCGCCGTCGTCCGGGACCCGGCGGCCGACCGGGTCGTCTGGCAGGAGTACCTGGAGACGGTCGTCCGCGAGCGTGAGGGCTGGACCGACTTCTACCGCGCCTGCCGGGAGGTGAGCGCATGACCGGTACCGGCGGGGGCACGGCGTACGCCTCCGGGCCGCTGCTGCTCGGGGTACGGCACCACGGGCCCGGATCCGCGCGCGCGGTGCGGACCGCGCTGGACGCCGCCCGGCCGGCCGCCGTGCTGATCGAGGGCCCGCCCGAGGCCGACGCGCTGATCCCGCTGGCCGCCGACCCGGGCCTGCGGCCCCCGGTCGCCCTGCTCGCCCACGCCGTGGACGAACCCGGCCGCTCGGCCTTCTGGCCGTTCGCGGGCTTCAGCCCCGAGTGGGTGGCCCTGCGGTGGGCCCTGGAACAGGGCGTCCCGGCCCGCTTCATCGACCTGCCGGCCACGCACACGCTGGCGTGGCAGAAGGAAGCGGACGAGTCCGGTCACGACGACGGCGACGACGGCGACGAAGGTGACGACGCCGGAGAGTCCGGGCCCGCACCCGATCCCGGCTCCGGTCACGGTGACCAGGTCCGTGTGGACCCGCTCGCCGTGCTCGCCGAGGCGGCCGGGTACGACGATCCCGAGCGCTGGTGGGAGGACGTCGTCGAGCACCGGGGGCCGGGCGCCCGCGACCCCTTCGCGCCGTTCGTGGCGGTGGCGGAGGCCATGGCAGCGCTGCGCGAGCGGTACGGCGCCGGCGGGCACCCGCGGGACCTCGTCCGCGAGGCACACATGCGGCTCCGGCTGCGGGACGCGCGCAAGGAGTTCGGGGACGCCGTGGCCGTGGTCTGCGGGGCCTGGCACGTGCCCGCGCTGCGCGAGCGGACCACCGTCACCGCGGACCGGGCGCTGCTCAAGGGGCTGCCCCGGACCAGGACCGATCTGACCTGGGTGCCGTGGACCCACCGCAGGCTGGCCCGGTCCGGCGGCTACGGCGCCGGCATCGACTCGCCCGGTTGGTACGGGCATCTGTTCCACGCGCCCGACCGGCCGGTCGAGCGGTGGTTGACCAAGGTGGCCCGGCTGCTGCGCGCGGAGGACCGGATCGTGTCCTCCGCGCACGTCATCGAGGCCGTACGGCTCGCGGAGACCCTGGCCGCGCTGCGGGGCCGCCCGCTGCCCGGCCTGGGCGAGACGACCGACGCGGTGCGGGCGGTGCTGTGCGACGGCTCGGACGTGCCGCTGGCGCTGGTGCATGACCGGCTGGTGGTCGGGGACGTCCTGGGCGAGGTCCCGGAGTCGGCGCCCGCGGTGCCGTTGCAGCGCGACCTGGCCCGCAAGCAGCGGTCGCTGCGGCTGAAACCCGAGGCGCTGGAGCGCGAGCTGGAGCTGGATCTGCGCGGCGGCACCGACGCCGGCCGCAGCAGGCTGCTGCACCGGCTGCGGCTGCTCGGCGTCGGCTGGGGCGAGCCGGCCCGGTCCCGGGGGAGCACGGGCACGTTCCGGGAGACGTGGCGGCTGCGCTGGGAGCCCGAGCTGTCGGTGCGGGTCGCCGAGGCGGGCGTGTGGGGGACGACCGTCCACGCGGCGGCACGGGCCAAGGCGGAGGCGGACGCGACGGCGGCGCGGGCACTCGCCGACGTCACCGCGCTCGCCGAGCAGTGCCTGCTGGCCGGGCTGCCGGACGCGCTGCCCGTGGTCATGCGGGTGCTCGCCGACCGGGCGGCCCTGGACACCGACGTCGGCCATCTCGCCCAGGCCCTGCCCGCCCTGGTCCGCTCGCTGCGCTACGGCGACGTGCGCGGCACCGACACCGGCGCGCTGGCCGAGGTCGCGGCGGGCCTCGCCGAACGCGTCTTCGTCGGTCTGCCCCCGGCCTGCGTCGCACTCGACACCGACGCGGCGGAGGAGATGCGCGGCCACGTGGACGCCGTGCACACGGCCGTGGGACTCCTGACGGAGAGCCTGACCGGGGTGTCCGCGGAGGCGGCCGACGGGGGTGCCGCCGAACCTACGGGAGGCGGGGACGGCACCGGTGCGGCTGCGACTGCCGGGGCGGTCGGCGAGGGGGTGGGCGCTGCTGCCGGAGGCGGTGGGCTGCGGGGGCGCTGGCGGGCCGTGTTGCGGGTGCTGGCCCTGCGGGACACCGCGCCCGGTGTCATCCGGGGCCGGGCCGTGCGGCTGTTGCTGGACGACGGGGCGCTGGCACCCGAGGAGGCGGCCCGGCTGATGGGGCTCGCGCTGTCGCCGGGCACGCCTCCCGCCGCTGCCGCCGCCTGGGTGGAGGGCTTCGCCGGTGGCGGGGGCGGTTTGCTGCTCGTGCACGACGAGCGGCTGCTCGCCCTGCTGGACACCTGGCTGACCGGGGTTCCGGCGGACGCCTTCACGGACGTACTGCCGCTGCTGCGGCGCACCTTCGCGGCGTACGAGCCGGGGGTGCGCAGAACCCTCGGCGAACTGGTCCGGCGCGGTCCCGGAGGCCGGCCCGGTGAGGACACCGCCCAGGGAGCCACCCTTTTTGGCTTCGCGGCCGAGCCGGACATCGGACGTGCCGATGCCGTGCTCCCGGTCCTGCGGCTGCTGCTCGGCGTGGACACGCGCCTCGACGCGGTGCCCGCCCCGGCGCCCACCCCTCCACCCGGTGTGACGCGCGAAGCGACACACGAGACGGCACCCGATTCCACGCACGACGACAGTCTCACGGGGGTGGGCACATGACGGGCAGGACGGACATGGCGGACAGGTCAGGCAGGTCGGGCAGGTCAGGCAGGACGGCCACGACGGACAGCTCGGCCGCCGCCGCGATCGCCACCGCGGCCGAGTCAACGGTGTCGGCCGCGGCCGTGGACCCCGCGCGGGAGCGGCTGCGGCGGTGGCGGATGGTGCTCGGCGGGGACCAGGCCGACGGCACCGGGTACGCGCTGTCCGGGCGGGACGCGGCGATGGACGGCACGCTGGCCGCGCTCTACGGCAGGGGCGACAAGCCGCAGACGGGCCGGGACCGCTCGGCGGGGCTCGGTGCCTCGGCACCGTCCGTGGCGCGCTGGCTCGGGGACATCCGCCGCTACTTCCCGTCCTCCGTCGTCCAGGTCATGCAGCGCGACGCCATCGACCGCCTCGGCCTCGCGTCCCTGCTGCTGGAGCCGGAGATGCTGGAGGCGGTGGAGGCCGACGTGCACCTGGTCGGCACGTTGCTCTCGCTGCACAAGGCGATGCCGGAGACGACCCGGGAGACGGCCCGCGCGGTCGTGCGCAAGGTGGTGGAGGACCTGGAGAAGCGGCTCGCCACCCGCACCCGGGCCACCCTCACCGGCGCCCTGGACCGCAGTGCCCGCGTCACCCGCCCGCGCCACCACGACATCGACTGGAACCGCACCGTCGCGGCCAACCTCAAGCACTATCTGCCCGAGCACCGCACGGTCGTGCCGGAGCGGCTCATCGGCTACGGGCGGGCCGCGCGGTCGGTGAAGAAGGAGGTCGTGCTCTGCATCGACCAGTCCGGGTCGATGGCGTCGTCCGTGGTGTACGCGTCGGTGTTCGGCGCGGTCCTCGCCTCCATGCGGTCGCTCAGCACCCGGCTGGTCGTCTTCGACACGGCGGTCGTCGATCTCACCGACCAACTGGACGACCCGGTCGACGTGCTCTTCGGCACCCAGCTCGGCGGCGGTACCGACATCAACCGGGCGCTGGCCTACTGCCAGGCGCGGATCACCCGGCCGGCCGAGACCGTCGTCGTGCTGATCAGCGATCTCTTCGAGGGCGGTATCCGCCAGGAGATGCTCAAGCGGGTCGCGGCGATGAAGGCGTCGGGGACGCAGTTCGTGGCGCTGCTCGCGCTGTCGGACGAGGGGGCGCCCGCGTACGACCGCGACCACGCGGCGGCGCTGGCCGCGCTCGGCGCACCGGCCTTCGCCTGCACGCCCGACCTGTTCCCCGAGGTGATGGCCGCCGCGCTGGAGAAACGGCCCCTGCCGATACCGGAGACGGCGTGACACCGGGTCGGAAGGCGCACCGGACAGCGTGGCACCGGACAGCGTGGCATCGGGCGGCGTGACACCGGGCCCGAAGGGGCACCCGACAGCCGGAGTGGGTGGCGCGCACAGCTCCGCGGGGTGGCCGGCCCGGGTGGCCGAAAGCCGTCGGCTCGTCCGGGGGGACCCTCGCGGACGGGGTGCGTGGTCCCCATTGGGGTGGGGATCAAGCGCCCCGGCCCCGGGGCGACCCGGGGCCGCCAGGGGGTCTCACCGGGTCAACCCCAGCCCGGTGAGGCCTCGCACAACGCCCGTACCGCACGCAGAGATGGCACGCTGTGCCAGGGAATCCGGCATCATGTGACAGGTATCACCGCTCAGGTGTGACCCGCGATTTAGAGGGCCCCCGCAAGCAGCGATAACCTGCGAGACGGACATGCCGCGCGCTCGGACACCGTGTGCGCTTCCCTAGTGACAGCGGACGTCACGTTGCCCTTCGCGGCACGCCCACGCATCCAACGAACCGCGAGATCACTGATAGGGACGGAAGCGCGTGGACCTGTTCGAGTACCAGGCGAGGGACCTCTTCGCCAAGCACGATGTACCGGTGCTGGCCGGTGAAGTCATCGACACGCCTGAGGCGGCGCGCGAGATCACCGAGCGGCTCGGCGGCAAGTCCGTCGTCAAGGCGCAGGTGAAGGTCGGTGGTCGCGGCAAGGCCGGCGGCGTCAAGCTGGCCGCCTCCCCGGACGAGGCCGTCGCCCGCGCGACGGACATCCTCGGCATGGACATCAAGGGCCACACGGTCCACAAGGTCATGATCGCCGAGACCGCTCCGGAGATCGTCGAGGAGTACTACGTCTCCTTCCTCCTCGACCGTGCCAACCGCACCTTCCTGTCCATCGCGTCCGTCGAGGGCGGCATGGAGATCGAGGAGGTGGCGGCCACCCGTCCGGAGGCCGTCGCCAAGACCCCGATCAACCCGATCGACGGTGTGGACGAGGCCAAGGCCCGCGAGATCGTGGAGGCCGCCAAGTTCCCGGCCGAGGTCGCGGACAAGGTCGTCAACGTCCTGATCAAGCTGTGGGACACCTTCCTCAAGTCGGACGCCCTCCTCGTCGAGGTCAACCCGCTCGCGAAGGTCGCCTCCGGTGAGGTCATCGCGCTCGACGGCAAGGTGTCGCTCGACGACAACGCCGAGTTCCGTCACCCCGAGTACGAGGCGCTCCACGACAAGGCCGCGGCCAACCCGTTGGAGGCCGCCGCCAAGGAGAAGAACCTCAACTACGTCAAGCTCGACGGTGAGGTCGGCATCATCGGCAACGGCGCCGGTCTCGTCATGAGCACCCTGGACGTCGTCGCGTACGCCGGTGAGAAGCACGGTGGCGTCAAGCCCGCGAACTTCCTGGACATCGGCGGCGGCGCCTCCGCCCAGGTGATGGCGAACGGCCTGGAGATCATCCTGGGCGACCCGGACGTCAAGTCCGTCTTCGTGAACGTCTTCGGTGGCATCACCGCCTGCGACGAGGTCGCCAACGGCATCGTGCAGGCCCTGAAGCTCCTGGAGGACCGCGGCGAGAAGGTCGAGAAGCCGCTCGTCGTCCGCCTCGACGGCAACAACGCCGAGCTGGGCCGGAAGATCCTCACGGACGCCAACCACCCGCTGGTGCAGCGCGTCGACACCATGGACGGCGCGGCCGACAAGGCCGCCGAGCTGGCCGCCGCCAAGTAAGCACGAGGACGAGGACTCAAACCACCATGGCTATCTGGCTCAACAAGGACAGCAAGGTCATCGTCCAGGGCATGACCGGCGCCACCGGCATGAAGCACACCAAGCTCATGCTCGGTGACGGCACGAACGTCGTGGGCGGCGTGAACCCGCGCAAGGCGGGTCAGACCGTGGACTTCGACGGCACCGAGGTACCCGTCTTCGGCACCGTCAAGGAGGCCATCGAGAAGACCGGCGCCAACGTCTCCGTCATCTTCGTGCCGGAGAAGTTCACCAAGGACGCGGTCGTCGAGGCCATCGACGCCGAGATCCCGCTGGCCGTCGTGATCACCGAGGGCATCGCCGTGCACGACACGGCCGCCTTCTGGGCGTACGCCGGCAAGAAGGGCAACAAGACCCGGATCATCGGCCCGAACTGCCCCGGCATCATCACCCCGGGCCAGTCGAACGTCGGCATCATCCCGGGCGACATCACCAAGCCGGGCCGCATCGGCCTGGTGTCGAAGTCCGGCACGCTGACGTACCAGATGATGTACGAGCTGCGCGACATCGGCTTCTCCACCGCTGTCGGCATCGGTGGCGACCCGATCATCGGCACCACGCACATCGACGCCCTGGCCGCGTTCCAGGACGACCCCGACACCGACCTGATCGTGATGATCGGTGAGATCGGTGGCGACGCCGAGGAGCGCGCGGCCGCGTTCATCAAGGAGAACGTGACCAAGCCGGTCGTCGGTTACGTCGCGGGCTTCACCGCGCCCGAGGGCAAGACCATGGGCCACGCCGGCGCCATCGTCTCCGGCTCGTCCGGTACCGCCCAGGCGAAGAAGGAGGCCCTGGAGGCCGCGGGCGTCAAGGTCGGCAAGACCCCGACCGAGACGGCGAAGCTGGCCCGGGAGATCCTGAGCGCCTGACCTCCCCCTCTTCACCGTCGGTAGGCCCGTTCCCCCGCCGGGGCGGGCCTACCGGCGTTTCCTGGAGCGCCACCGCTCACTTCGGCTCCGGTGCCAGCCTCTCCGGCCCGCTCGCCTCCGACCGGTGGAGCTTCGTCCGCAGGTCCTGCTCCTGCCGGGAGAGCGGGCCCAGGCCGGCCGGCGGGGGAACGCCCTGCACCGCCCGGGCGGGTGCGACCGGGGCCTCGTAGCGCGTCGGTGCGGTGCGGAGCGTGAGCGTCGTCGCGCCGATGATCGTCACCGTGAAGGCGATGGCAGCCCGGGTCCAGAAGACGTTCCGGCGTTCGCAGCCGGTCCGTACCGTCGTCGACCTCTCCGCGCGGAGCCGCTCCCTGGAGGACAGTTCGAGCATGCGGCGGTGCAGCGTCTCCGGATCGGCCAGTTCCGGCAGCAGCGCGGCCACCGCCTCCCGGGCGTGGATCAGCCGGTTCGCGGCGGCCGGTGTGCTCGCCTCCGTCTCCGCCGCCGTCTCCGGCAGGTCGAGGCCCACACCGTCGTACAGCACGAGCGTGCGCCGGTACGACGCCGGGAGCCTGAGCAGGGCGTTCAGCAGGGCCTGGTCGGACGGGTCGGCGGGCGGGGGTTCCGGGGAGCGGTAGCGGGGGCGGAAGCGGTGCCAGGGGGAGAGCGCGCAGTCGTACGCGACCGCCCGTACCCAGCCGGCCGGGTCACGGTCCCGGGCCACCTCGGGCCAGCGCTGCCAGGCGAGCTGGAAGGCCCGCTCCACGGATTCGCGGGCAAGTTCCCGGCGCCCGGTGAGCAGATAGGTCTGGCGCACGAGGGCGGGGGCGCAGAAGGCGTACAGCGCGTCGAAGGCCTGAGCGGGGGTCAGCGAGGGGGTCTGTCCGGTCGTCAGGCGCGCCTTGGGCGAACGGTTCTGAGGGGCCGTCGACTCGGAACTCTGTGTCGTCACTATGCACCCTTCTGTACGAAAAAGAACATAAACGTATATTGAGCGACACTTCGGAGGTTCGCCTGTTACGACGGGAAAGCGCGTGTCGTTGGGAGCATGGCGAGCGTGATCCAGATGACCGTTCGCCGCTCCTCGATGTCGCCCGTGGTCAACCGGATGCGCGACCGCTCACCAGGACTCGGCGCGAGCCTGCTGGGCGGTGCCGTCGCGGCCGGACTGGGCCTCGCCTCGTTCGCCGTGCTCGTGATGATGCTGTGGGTCAGCTCGCCCTATCCGGACAGCGGACCGGACGGCGCGCTGCACATCGCCGCCGCCCTGTGGCTGCTGGCGCACGGGGTGGAACTGACCCGCACCGACACGCTCTCCGGCGCGCCCATGCCCGTCGGCGTCACCCCGCTGCTGCTGCTCGCCCTGCCGCTGTGGCTGCTGTACCGGGCGGCGCGGGACGCCACCGACGCGTCCGCCGAACCGGACGGCCCGCCACCGGTGCCGGCGCGTACGGCATGGACGGGTGTGGTCCTCGGCTATCTGGGTGTCGGCGTCGCCGCGGCGCTGTACTGCTCCCGGGGTGAACTGCGCCCGGGGTGGCTCTGGGTGACGGTGTGTCTGCCGCTGGTCGCGGCGGGCGCGGCCGGTGCCGGGGTGTGGTCGGCGTACGGCCGCCCGCGCGAGCCGGTGCTGAGCGCGCTGGTGGTGGTGCCGGGGCCGGTACGGCGGCTGCTGTTCGGCACGGACGAGTGGGCGCGGCTGAGCGCGGCCGTACGCGCCGCCGGTGCCGCGACGACGGTGCTGTTCGGGGGCGGCGCGCTGCTGGTCGCGGTGTCGCTGGTGTGGCACGGCGAGCCCGCGCGGGCCTCCTTCCTCCAGTTGACGGAGGGCTGGACGGGACGGTTCGCCGTACTGCTGCTCGGCATCGCGCTGATCCCCAACGCGGCCGTCTGGGCCGCCTCCTACGCGCTCGGCCCCGGCTTCCTCCTCGGCGCCGGACACCTGGTCCGCCCGCTCGCCTCCGACCCGGCGCCGCTGCTGCCGCCGTTCCCGCTGCTGGCCGCGGTGCCGGAACCGGGCGCCGGTACGCCGGTGAACTGGGCGGCGGGGGTGGTGCCGGCGGTGGCCGGGATGACGGCGGGGTGGTTCGTGGCGCGGGCGGCCGTACGCCGGACGGAGGCCGGGGGACCGGCGCGGGCCCGCTGGTCGGCCGGCCGTACCGCCGGGGTGGTGCTGCTGACGGCACTGGTCTGCGCGGCGGCCCTCGCCCTGCTCGCCGCGCTGGCGGGCGGTCCCCTGGGCGTCGGCGCGCTGTCCCGTCTCGGCCCGGCGTGGTGGCGGACCGGGAGCGCGGCCGGGGCCTGGACGCTGGTGTTCGCCCTGCCGGTGGCCCTGATCGCCCGCGCCTGGCGGCTGCGCACCTGGCTGCGGCGCCACGACGGCCCCACGGCCCAGGCCACGGAGACGGGGGCCACGGCTCTGAAGGGGGCACAGGGCGGCAAGGGGGCGGCGACGCCGGTGGCCGGGGCGAACGGTGGCGTCGCGGTGGTGACTCCGGCGGTCGCCGGGAAGGGTGACGTGGGAGCTGGGATTCCGGTGCCCGCGGCGAAGGCGGTGCGGACGGGAGAGGGAGTGGAGACGGGGGCTGCGGAAGACGCCGGGCCGGCGGCGACCACGGGCCGGGTCACGGGCAAGGCGGCCGGTGAAGCCGGGCGCGGTGAGGGTGGGCCGGCCATGGCCGGCGGCGCTACGGGAAGCGGGGGCGCGGCGGACAGGCCCAAGGTGTGGGGCCGGAGCAAGGACGGCAAGGGGGGTACGACCGCTCGGGCAGGGGCGGTGACCGGTGCGACCGGAGCGGAGGAGGACCGGTACGAGGTCCTTCCCGCCGACGACGCGTTCCCGACCTCGTACCCGGCTCCGGTCCCGGCGCCGGTTCGGAATCCGGTCGCCGAGCCGTTCGCCGCGGGCCGGCACGACGCCGCCCGCGCCTCCCGCTGGGCGGCCCTGAAGCAGACGGCAGGAACCCGGGGGAACGCCCGCGAGACCGACCGCGAGACCGACCGCAGGAACGACCCCGAGGGCGCCGCCCCCGACACCGCACCCCGCCCACGCACGGAACCCCACACCGAGACGCGCCCCGAGAGGCGCCCTGGGGCGCACGCCGGGCCTCGGCCGGAGCCGGACGCCGACCGGCGTCCCGAGTCCCGCCCCGACGCCCGCCCCGACCTCAGCCCGGACCCCGGCCCCGGCCCCCGAGCGGGCTTCTCCGAGTGAGGGTCCTCAGCTGTTCTGCGTGCCCAGCACGCCCCGCAGCTCACGGGGCAGCAGGGTGTCGCAGGACTGCTTGGCCTCATGGGTGAGGGCGTCGTTGACGCAGGTGTAGTAGTCGCGGTAGACGAGCTGGACGGTGAAGGTGGAGGCCACCAGGACCAGTGCCAGCCCCGCTGTGACCAGGCCGCTGACGGCCGCCGTCGTCTGCGGCCGGCCGGCCGGGGCCGCAGGGGCGCCGGGGGCTGCCGGGGCGTCCGGGGACGGTCGGCGCGGCTTGGCGCGCAGGGCGCTGATGCCCCAGTACAGGGCGAGCGCGCCCAGCAGCAGGGCTACGTAGGGCCAGCTGAACAGGGCGAAGAAGACCGCCCACATGCCGGAGAGCAGGGCGTACCGCGCGCGGCGCTGGGCCGGGTCCGTCGGGTCCCAGCGCATGCCGGGGCCGGCCGGTCCGCCGGGGCCCTGCGGGCCGCCGCCCGGGCGCTGGCCGAAGCCGTCGGGGGAGCGGCCGGGCTGCCGGTCACTCCACTGACTGCCCCAAGGAGTGTGGCCACCAGGCCCCTGACCGCCACCAGGTCCCTGCCCGGGAGCCTGGCCCGGCCCCGGGCCGTGGCCCTGACCGTGCCCCTGTCCATGCCCGTGCCCCGTGCCGGACGGACCCCCGTGATGGCGCGGGCGCCACGGCTGGTCCGGAGCACCCTCGGGCGGCGGCGCGAACGGGTTGTCGTCCTGCCGCTCACCACCCGCCCCGGAACCGCCTTGTCCGGAACCGCCCTGCCCGGGACCACCGTGCCCCGAGCCACCCTGCCCGGCGCCCCCTTGGCCGGAACCACCCCGCGGCGACTCCGTGGGCGGCGAGGTCGGGCGCTCCCGCAGCAGTGCGGCGCCACGCTCGCCCCCCTGGGCCGGGCGCGGCGGGAACGTGAGGAGTCGCAGGCTGCGAGCGGGCATCAAAAGAGCGTCTTCCCCTAGGTGGCTACGGCTGTCCGACATGAGCTTCCACCCCGTGAACGCACCGCACGACGACCCGGTTCCCGAGGCTGCTCCTTCGTGTCTCCTTGCGAACGCTACCGTCCGGCCGTCCACCCGCCCCGAGGGCCCCTTCCCGAGTGCCGGTATCGTTGCTGGCGGTCGGCCGCTTCGTAGACTTCCCCGTATCCGGGGGCATGAAGCATTCGTACGACTGTACAAACCGGCTGTACGAAACCGGCCGTACACGGATCGCAACCGCAGAAAGGGCCCCATCGTGGCCGCCACCTCCGCCGGCCCGGCAGTCAAGCGCCTCGTCGTGCTGGTCTCCGGCTCCGGCACCAATCTCCAGGCGCTGCTGGACGAGATCGCCGCCGTCGGCGCCGAGGCGTACGGCGCCCGGGTCGTGGCCGTCGGCGCGGACCGCACCGGCATCGAGGGGCTGGCCCGCGCCGAACGTGCCGGCATCCCCACCTTCGTGTGCAAGGTCAAGGACCACGGCTCCCGGGAGGAGTGGGACGCCGCCCTCGCCGAGGCGGTGGCCGCCCACCGGCCCGACCTCGTCGTCTCCGCCGGCTTCATGAAGATCGTCGGCAAGGAGTTCCTCGCGCGGTTCGGCGGGCGGTTCGTGAACACCCACCCGGCCCTGCTGCCCAGTTTTCCGGGGGCCCACGGAGTCCGTGACGCGCTCGCGTACGGCGCCAGGGTCACCGGCTGCACCGTCCACTTCGTCGACGACGGCGTCGACACCGGCCCGATCATCGCCCAGGGCGTGGTCGAGATCCGGGACGAGGACGACGAGAGCGCGCTGCACGAGCGCATCAAGGAAGTCGAGCGAAGGCTGCTCGTCGAGGTCGTGGGGCGGCTCGCCCGCAACGGCTATCGCATCGAGGGACGAAAGGTAGTTATCCAGTGACCGCCGAGAGCAACAAGCGGGCCATCCGTCGCGCGCTCGTCAGCGTTTATGACAAGACCGGCCTGGAGGAGCTGGCCCGCGGGCTGCACGAGGCCGGTGTGGAGCTGGTCTCCACCGGGTCGACGGCCGGGCGGATCGCCGCCGCCGGCGTCCCCGTCACCAAGGTCGAGGAGCTGACCGGCTTCCCCGAGTGCCTGGACGGCCGGGTGAAGACCCTGCACCCGAAGGTGCACGCCGGCATCCTCGCCGACCTGCGGCTGGACAGCCACCGCGAGCAGCTCGCCGAGCTGGGCGTGGAGCCGTTCGACCTGGTCGTCGTCAACCTCTACCCGTTCCGCGAGACGGTCGCCTCCGGTGCCTCGGACGACGAGTGCGTGGAGCAGATCGACATCGGCGGCCCGTCCATGGTCCGCGCCGCCGCCAAGAACCACCCGTCGGTGGCCGTGGTCACCAGCCCGGAGCGGTACGCCGACGTCCTCGCCGCGGTGAAGGACGGCGGCTTCGACCTCGCCGCCCGCAAGCGGCTGGCCGCCGAGGCCTTCCGGCACACCGCCGAGTACGACATCGCCGTCTCCACCTGGTTCGCCTCCTCCTACGCGCCGGCCGACGACTCGCAGTTCCCGGACTTCATCGCCTCCAGCCTGGAGCGCGCGCACACCCTGCGCTACGGCGAGAACCCGCACCAGCCCGCCGCCCTCTACACCTCCGGCGAGGGCGGGCTCGCGGCGGCCGAGCAGCTGCACGGCAAGGAGATGTCGTACAACAACTACACGGACACGGACGCCGCCCGCCGTGCCGCGTACGACCACGCCGAGCCCTGTGTCGCGATCATCAAGCACGCCAACCCGTGCGGCATCGCGGTCGGCGCGGACGTCGCCGAGGCGCACCGCAAGGCGCACGCCTGCGACCCGCTGTCCGCGTTCGGCGGTGTCATCGCCGTGAACCGGCCGGTCAGCAAGGAGATGGCCGAGCAGGTCGCGGAGATCTTCACCGAGGTCATCGTGGCGCCGGGCTACGAGGAGGGCGCGCTGGAGGCCCTGACCAAGAAGAAGAACATCCGCGTGCTGCGCTGCGCCGACGGCCCGGCCCACCCGGTCGAGGTCAAGCCGATCGACGGCGGCGCGCTGCTCCAGGTCGCCGACCGGCTCCAGGCCGAGGGCGACGACCCGGCCCACTGGACGCTGGCCTCGGGCGAGGCGCTGGACGAGGACGAGCTGGCCCAGCTCGCCTTCGCCTGGAAGGCGTGCCGTGCGGTGAAGTCCAACGCGATCCTGCTCGCCAAGGACGGCGCCTCGGTCGGCGTCGGCATGGGCCAGGTCAACCGCGTCGACTCCTGCAAGCTGGCCGTCGAGCGGGCCGGCGAGGAGCGGGCCCGGGGCGCCTACGCCGCCTCCGACGCCTTCTTCCCCTTCCCGGACGGCCCGCAGATCCTCATCGACGCCGGTGTCCGGGCGATCGTCCAGCCCGGCGGTTCGATCCGGGACGAGCAGGTCGTGGAGGCCGCCAGGAAGGCGGGCGTGACCATGTACTTCACCGGGACGCGCCACTTCTTCCACTGAGCCGCACCCGCTGACCCCGCCGAGTCCCGCCCGTCCCCGACGGGCGGGACTCGGCCGTATCCGGACGCCACTCGTCCGGCACGCCCTCGCCGGCCGCCCGCGGCAACGGTCAGCAATGTTTCAGTCCATCGTCAGTGGTGGACGCGAGGGTGGTGGGCATGACGTCGATCGTGGCAGTCTCCAGCTGCCTTCCCGACACCATCCCGATCGCCCGGTTCCACCGCGAACTCGGGCTGACTGACGTCCAGTTGCGGCGCTACCAGCGCTTCTACGGGCTGTCGGACGTGTGCCGCGACCCGCAGGCCGACGAGACGCGGCTGCTGCTGCGCGCCGTGGCCAAGCTCGCGGAGCTGCGCGGGCAGGAGGAGCGGGTCAGGTACGTGCTCCAGGCGCGCACCATGCCCGCCCCGCTGCCGTACCCGCTGACCTCGCTCGGCCCGGTCCAGGACGAACTGGGGCTGCGCCACGCCACCGCGTTCGTCGTCTCCCAGCACGCCTGCGCCTCGGGCCTGCTCGCCGTCGACCTGGCCGGCACCCTGCTCGCCGCCGACCCCGACCCGGACGCCCTCGCCCTCGTCCTGACCGGCGAGAAGGCCGGCACCGGCCACAACCAGTCCATCCCCGACGTCACCGTCATGGGCGAGGGCACCGCCGCGCTGCTCGTCAGCGCCGACCGCACCGGGCGCAACCGGATGCTCGGCTACGCCGCCCGCACCCACAGCCGGTTCGGCACCGAGTTCATCATGGGCGCCGAGGCCGCCGCCGACTTCCAGGACCGGTACGGGCCCGGCCTGTGCGAGGTCATCGCCGCGGCCCTGGAGGAGGCCGGCTGCACCCTCGACGAGCTGGCCCTCGTCCTGCCGCACAACGTCAACCGGCTGTCCTGGATCGGCGTGTGCCGCACCCTCGGGCTGCCGCTGGAGCGGGTCTTCCTCGACCTGGTGCCGCACACCGGGCACTGCTTCTGCGCCGATCCCTTCATCAACTTGCAGAGAGCCACCGAGGTCGGCCGGCTGCGCCCCGGCGACCGCTATCTGATGACCAGTGTCGGCCTGGGCGCGACCTTCGCCGCCATGGTCTTCGAGCACTGAGCCCGCGAGCCCGCGCCGAGCCCGGTGCGCCCGCGCGGCTCCGCCGGCCGGTGCGCACCCGAGAGAGTCAAGAGGTCGATATGCAATCACCGCCCCCCGGTTTCACCGGCCGGCTCAAGCGTGCCGTCACCGGTGACGCGGGCACCCCGCTGGTGTTCTTCGGCAACTTCGAGGTGGAGAACCAGTGGGCCCTCGGCGAGCCCGCCCTGCCCCGGGTCGCCGCGCACGCCGGCAGCGCCGTCGTCAACCGCATGGACGAGTTCGCGCTGCTGCTCGGCGGCAAGGACGACCACGTGGTGCTGAAGACCGCCGTGGACGACGGTTACCGCGCCTACCTGGAGGGGCTCGGCCTCGCCCTGCCCACCGTGCACGTGGCCGCCGGGCAGGAACCCCGCCGCACCGTCAGCGAGGACGCCCTCGCCGACCCGGACCTGCTGCGCACCCTCACCGCGCTCGCCGCCGACGGCGCCCGGCTGACCGCCCACGGCATCTCCACGGTGGAGGAGGAGCTGTCCGAGCGGACCGGGCTGCGGCTCGCGGCCCCGCCCGCCGACCGCTGCAAACACGTCAACAGCAAGGTCTACAGCCGCCGGCTCGCCGACGAGCTGGGCATCCGGCAGGCGCGCGGCTGGGCCTGCGAGACCCCGGAGGAGCTGGCGGCGGCGGTCGCCGCGGCCGGCGACCTGCTCGCCGCCGGGCACCGGGTCGTGGTCAAGGACGCGTTCGGGGTGTCCGGCAAGGGCATCGTCGTGGTGGACAACGAGCGGACGCTGGCCCGGCTGCACCGCATGGCCGCCGCCCAGGCCGAGCGCACCGCACGGGCCGCCGGCACCGCCGTACGCACCGCGCTGGTCATCGAGGAGTGGGTGGCCAAGCGGGCCGACCTCAACTACCAGTTCACCGTGGGCCGCGACGGCGCCGTGCACTTCGACTTCGTCAAGGAACTGCTCACCGAGGGCGGGGTCCACAAGGGCCACCGCATGCCCGCGCGGCTCACCGAGCGGCAGGTGGCGCAGATCCGCGAGACCGCGCACCGGCTCGGTGAACGCCTCGCCGCGGACGGCTACTTCGGGGTCGTCGGCGTCGACGCGATGGTCGACCCGGACGAGGGCCTCTACCCGGTGGTGGAGATCAACGCCCGGAACAACATGTCCACCTACCAGGCCGTGGTGCACGAGGTCCTGGCCGGGCCGGACGACGTCGCCGTCGCCCGCCACTTCACCGTGCGCCCGCGCCGCCCGCTGCCCTTCGCCGAACTGCGCGAGCTGCTCGGACCGACGCTGCTCACCCAGCCCGGCGGACGCCCGCACGGCCTGTTCGTCAACAACTACGCCACGGTCAACGCCGCAGCCGCCGACGCCGGCGAGAACGGCTTCGAGGGACGGCTGTACGGCGTGCTCCTCGCCGCCTCCGACCCGGAGATCGAGGCCCTCGGCACGGACATCACCCGCCGCCTCGCGGCCCTGACGGAACGGAGCTGACCATGAGCGACGCCTTCGAGGTGCAGGGCCTGAGCGTCAGCCGGCTCGCCGAGGAGTTCGGCACCCCGCTGTACGTGTACGACGGCGCGGAGATCACCGGCCGCTTCCGGGATCTGCGCGCGCGCCTGCACCCCGCCCTGGAGGTCTTCTACTCCCTGAAGGCCAACCCCAACATCTCCGTGTGCGCCCTGCTGCACCGCAGCGGCGCCCGCGCCGAGGTGTCCTCGCTCACCGAGCTGGTCACCGCCCGGCGCGCCGGGGTGGCCCCGCACGACATCATCTTCCTCGGCCCCGGCAAGAGCGCCGCCGAGCTGGCCGCCTGCCTGGACGCGGACATCCACGCCATCGTCTGCGAGAACCTGGACGAACTCGCGCTCATCGACCGGGCGGCCCGCGAGCGGGGCGTCACCGCGCGGGTGATGCTGCGCGTCAACCCGGCCTTCTCCGTGAAGGGTTCGGGCCTGACGATGGGCGGCAAGCCCCGCCAGTTCGGCATGGACGAGGAGCAGCTGCTCGCCGCGGGTCCCGGTCTCGCCGCCCGGTACGACGCCGTACGCCTCATGGGCGTCCAGGTGTACCTGGGCACGCGCATCCTCGGCGAGGACATCGTCGTGGACAACACCCGGCGCATCCTCGACCTCGCCGAGCGGCTCGCGCGGCGGATCGGCTTCCCGCTTCAGACCGTGGACGTCGGCGGGGGCCTCGGCATCGCCTACTTCGACAACGAGAAGGACCTGGACGTCGCCGAGCTGACCACCCGGCTCAACCCGGTCGTGGAGGCCTTCCGCACCCGGCACCCCGACACCCGCATGCTCATGGAGCTGGGCCGGTTCCTGGTCGCCGCGTCCGGCACCTACGTCACCCGGGTCCGCTACACGAAGACCTCGATGGGCGAGAACTTCGCGGTCACCGACGGCGGCACCAACCACCACATGGCGGCGGTCGGCATCGGCTCGTACGTCAAGCGCAACTTCCCGATGGCCGCGCTGGAACGGCTGGACGAGCAGCCCACCGACCCGTGGAACATCACCGGGCCGCTGTGCACCCCGAACGACGTCATCGGCAAGAAGGTGCCCATGCCGCCGCTGCGCGCCGGCGACCTGATCGGCGTGCAGCGCTCCGGCGCCTACGGCCCCACCGCCTCGCCGGTGCACTTCCTCAGCCACGGCTACCCGGCCGAGGTCCTCGTCCTGGACGGCACCGCCCATCTGATCCGGGAACGCGACGACAGCGAGGCGATGCTCGCCCGCCAGCGGCTCTACGACGCCGGTCCCGGCGCCCACTGAACTCCCCACCACCACAAGGAGAACGACATGACCGAGAACACCCTCACCGAGCGCGGCCGTTACCTGGACGCCGTCCGGCAGGGCCTGACCGAGGTGCTGAACAAGGACGTCACCGGCGCCGAGGAGGGCGTCCGGCTCTTCGACGAGCTGGGCCTGGACTCCAGCAGCGCGCTCGAACTGCTCATCACCATCGAGGAGATCCTCGACGTGCAGTTCGACGCCGAGGAACTGGAGATGACGCACTTCGAGACGGTCGGTTCGCTCACCGACTTCGTGGCGGCGGAAGCGGGCGCCTGAGCATGTTCCGCGCGACCGCGCCGGTACGGCCCCCGGCCCCGGCGACCGGCGCCGCGGGCGGTGTGCCGCGGCTGCTGCGGGCCGGCCGGTACGCGCCGGCCGGGCCCGGCACGCCGTACGTGCCGGCCGCCGACCGGGAGGAGTTCTTCCGGCAGCTCGGCGCCCCCCACGGGGTGCCGTTCGACCGCGCCGGATTCGCCGCCGCGCCCCGCCGCACCTCCGTGGAGCTGGCCCGGGGCGCGCTCGCCGGACTGGGGCCGCTGTCCGCCGAGGAGGCACCCGAGGTGGCCGTGGTCGCCTCGGCCGCCCCGGACTTCGAGCACGCCGAGCTGGTCGGGTCCTGCGTGCAGGGCATGCTGCCCGGCGAGCCCCTGACGTTCGGCGTGTCCGACCAGGGCATGCTGGCCCCCTTCAGCGCGCTGCGGGTGGCGCTGGAGTACGCCCGGCGCCTCGCCTTCCGGCGGCTGCTGGTGCTGGCCGTCGACCAGAGCAGCCAGCCGTTCGCGCTGCCGGCGGACCATCCCGCGGCCGTCCGCGCGGACGTGGCGGTGGCGCTGCTGTTCGAGTGGGGCGGCGGCGCGGACCCGGTGCACGGCATGGGGCAGCGGCCCTGGCCGGCGCCTGGGTCCGCGGTGCCGTGGGACGCGGAGCTGCCGCTGGTGGCGGGCGCCGGGGTGCGCACCGCCGTGTCCGGGCTGTGGCCCTGGGCGACCTGGGCCGGCACCGGGCAGCCGGCCACCGCGGTGTGGTCGGCGCTGGCCGGCCTCGCGGGCGGCGGACCGGCCCGGGTGGTCGTGGCCGAGCACGATCCGCAACGCGCGGTGCTGGCGCACTGCACGCTCGACCTCGGGGTGCCGGGGCGGACGACGACGGGGGAGTGAGACGACGATGACGGTTCCGCCCGAGGTGCGGGAGCACGGCGAGCAGGCCCGGACGAGCGCGCGCACAAACGGCCTGGTCCCCGCGCTGACCCTGCTGGTCCGCGCCCTGTCCCCGAAGGTGCCGCCCCGCGGCCCGCGCGGTCACGCGGTGCTGCCGAAGGAACTCCTGGAGGAGTTCGCGGCGGAGGAGGCGGCCACGCGGGAGGCGGCGCGGCCGGAGGCGCCAGGCTCCGCCGGAGCCACAGGGGTTGACGACTCGGGGCCGCTCCCGGGGCTCGCCGTGCTGCGGCCCGTGCCCGGCCGGACGGCCGAGGCCGCCCCGCCCGCGTGGGGGTGGGCCCTGGCCTGGCTGCGGCTCGGCATGTCCGAGCGGCTGCGGGACGCCTGCCTGGCGCACCTGGCGGCCCGGCAGAGCGAGGGCACCTCGCTGCTGATGCAGCAGATGGTGAAGGGCACGCTCGCCGACGTCCTGCTGGAACACCTGGAGATCGAGGGCGTCCTCGACGACCTCGCCAGCGGCCGGACCGGGCCCCTCGGGCCGCTGCGGCCCGCCGACGACGAGCGGCACCTCGCCGGTCTCCAGGAGCAGATCACCCGCGTCGACCGCGCGCTGCTGCGGCTGCTCGGCGCCCACGGCTTCACCGCGGAGGGACCGGGCGCCGCCGCCCACGCCTCCGAACTGCTCGCCGACGCCTACGGCGTGGCCGGCCCCGGCACCGCACGGGAGGGCGCGTGATCAGCCTGCCCGCCTCGCTGGCCACGGCACACCGGGAGGTGGGCCGCTGGGCCGACGACCTCCGGCAGGGCGCCCTGGAGCTGGACCGGGACCCGGACGCCATCCACCGCCACCTGGACCTGCCCGCCGTACGGTTCCTCGCCGGCCACCAGGTGCCGGCCGACTGGGACCGGGAGAGCGCGGCCCCCGGGAGCGGGCCCGCGCACGGGCTGGCCACCCTGGAACGGGTGCTGGTGAGCGAGGAACTCGCCCGCGGCGACGCCGGGATGATGCTGGCGTCGCCGGGTGCGTCGATGTGCGGGGTGCTGCTCGGTGTGCTGGGCTCCCCCGAGCAGCGCGCATGGGTCCACGGCCGGCTCGCCGAGCGTCCCCGCTGGACCTGCTTCGCGCTGACCGAGCCCGAACGGGGCTCGGCCATCGGCGAGATGACGAGCACCCTCACCCCGGCGGGCGACGGCTCGTACGTCCTGGACGGCGAGAAGCGCTACGTCGGCAACGCCGCCCGCGCCGACCTGGGGGCCGTCTTCGCCCGGGTCGCGGGCACCGAGCGGCTGGGCGTGCTGGCGGTGCTGGTCGACACCTCCGACCCGGGCTTCCACGCGGAGCCGCTGCCCACGGTCGGGCTGCGCGGCGCCCAGCTCACCCGGATCCGGCTCGACGGGGTGCGGGTGCCGGCCGAGCGGGTGCTGGGCACGCATCTGCCGCCGACCCGGCGCGGCATGTGGAGCATCGTGCACGTCTTCAACCGGCTGCGGCCGAGCGTCGCCGCCATCGCCCTGGGCATCGCGCGGGCCGCCCACGACTACGTCGGCGAGCACCGGCTGTTGTTGCGCGGTCCGGAGCGGGAGGCGTACGAGGAACTGGGCCGGCGGATCGACGCGGCCCGGTCGCTGACGTACCGGGCGGCCCTCGCGGTGGACCGCAGGCCCTCCGCCGGCCATCTGGCGTCGGCGGCGAAGGCCAGGGCCTGCGAGGTCGCCGAGGAGGTGACGCTGCGCGCCCTGGACTTCTTCGGCCCCGGCGCCCGCATCGACCATCCGCTGCTCGACAAATGGGCCCGGGACGCGCGGGGCGTGGAGTTCATGGAAGGCACCCGGAACATCCAGAAGCTCAACCTGTTCCAGGGGCTCCACACCGGAAAGGTGGGCCGGAACTGACCATGCCGGAACCGACGAACCCGGAACCGGCCGGGAGCACACCGGTATCCGCGTCCGATGCCGACGAGGTGGAGATCTGGCGGATTCCGCTGGACTCCTGGCCGGATCCGGAAGGATATCCGTTGGAACTTGAGGGCGTCCTGGACGACGCCGAGAAGGAACGCGCGCGACGGGGCACGGAACCGGGAATGCGGCGGCGTTTCGTCATCGCGCACGCCGCCCTGCGGATCATCCTCGGGGAACGGCTGGGCCGGGCCCCGGAATCGGTGCGCCTCACCCGGGGCCGCTGGGGAAAACCGCGGCTCGCGCAGGGCGACGGACCGCACTTCAGCCTGTCCCACTCCGGTGAACTGGCCCTGCTCGCCCTCGCCCCGCGGCCGGTGGGCGTCGACGTGGAACGGCCGCGTGCCGGACTGGACCCGGCGCGCCTGGCCGAACGGTTCTTCCCGGCCGAGGAGAGCGCCTGGGTGGCACGCGACGGCCGGCGTGCCTTCGCCCGGTTGTGGACGAGGAAAGAGGCGTGTGTCAAAGCGGCCGGCGGACGGCTCGCCCAGGGAATGGCGCTGCCCGTGGGACGGTTCTCCGGGCAGGCCGCCGTCCGCGATCCCACGGGAGCTCTTCCCGGGATCTGGCGCGTGCAGGACGTACCCCTCACCGGTGCGTATGCGGGGGCCGTCGCCCTGCTCGGCGACGGTCCCTTTTCCGTGTCACTCCGGATGTGGTATCACATCCCGCCAGAACAATCCGGCTCCGTGTGGAACACGTTGGGTGTCAAGTAGAAGAAACTCCCCCCACATCGGAGTACTTGTACCCGTGATCGCGCTCCGGGCCCTCACTAGTTTTCTGTCAGTGAGGAGCGCGCCAATGTACCGGCCGGTGCCCAAACCCCGGCCGTTTCCGTGATCCGGGTATTTCTTTCCAGGAGGGGAGAGCAGACGTGGCAGGCAGGAACCTGATCACCAGGGCCGCCCGGTGGAGCGCCGTCCACCCGTGGTGGGCGATGACGCTCTGGGTGGTGTTCGTGCTCGGTGCCCTGGCGGTCGGCGGTATGACGGGTACCCGGTCCGCCACCGACTCGGATCTGGCCATCGGACAGTCCGGGCGGGCCGCCGCCCTGGCCCGCAGCGGCGGTCTGGAGAGCCGCGCGGTGGAGAACATCCTGGTCACGCCCTACCGGGGCAGCCTGGACCGGGCTGCCGCCGAGCGCGCCTCGGGCGAGGCCGTCAGCGCCCTGAAGGGCGTCGAGGGCGTCGCCGCCGTCGGCCGGCCCGTCTTCGCCCCGGACGGGGCGGCGCTGCTCGTGCCCGTGACCCTGGCCGGTGACCCCCAGACCGCGGCCGACCGGGTGGGACCGCTGCTGGAGAAGGTGGCGAAGGTCCGCGACGCGCACACCGACGTACGCGTCGAACTCGTCGGCGCCGGCTCCATCAAGGCGGGCCTGAACGACATGCTCGACCGGGACCTGGGCAAGGCCACCGTGCTGAGCCTGCCGGTGACGCTGGTCGTGATGGTCTTCGTGTTCGGGGCGATCGTCGCCGCCAGTGTCCCGGTGCTGCTCGGCATCTCCTCGGTGCTCGCCGGGCTCGGCCTGTGGGGCGTGGCCTCGCAGCTGGTGCCCGACCCCGGTCCGGTGACCCACATCATCGTCCTGATGGGCATGGCCATCGGCGTCGACTACTCGCTCTTCTACCTCAAACGGCAGCGCGAGGAACGGGCGTTGGGCGCCGACCACATCGACGCCATCGAGATCGCCGCCGCCACCTCCGGGCACTCGGTGATGATCTCGGGCCTGGTCGTGATGGCGTCCATGGGCGCGCTCTACCTCGCCGGGCACATCGCCTTCGAGTCGATGGCCACGGGCGCGGTGCTGGTGGTGGCCATCGCGATGCTCGCCTCGCTGACCGTGCTGCCGGCCATGCTCTCCAAGTTCGGCCGCTACCTGGACAAGCCGCGGGTGCCGCTGGTGTGGCGGCTCACCCAGAAGGGCGGCGTCAAGCCGCGGCTGTGGTCGGCGATGCTGAAGCCGGCCCTGCGCCACCCGGCGCTGGCGCTGGTCCTCTCCGTCGGCGCGCTGCTCGCCCTCTCCGTGCCCGCCCTGGACCTGCGGCTGAAGGCCACCGGCATCGACGACCTGCCCCGGTCGATCCCCGCGATGCAGGCCAACGAGCGGCTGACGCGGTCCTTCCCGAGCCAGGCGGACACGCACACGGTCGCCGTCCGGGTGCCCGCGGGGCACGGCGCGGAGCTGGCCGAGGGGATCGACTCGCTCGTCACGCGCGTCGGGCACGACGGTCTGTTCGTGCACACCCCGGCCCCCGAGGTGCGGACCTCGCGGGACGGGCTGGTGGCGACGATCGCCGTCGGCACGCGCTTCGACAGCAGTTCGCGGCAGGCGCAGGAGTCCCTGTTCCGGCTGCGCGACGACATCGCCCCGGCCACGGTGGGCCGGATCGAGGGCGCCCGGTACGCGGTGGGCGGCAGCGACGTCGCCTACGACGTGGACTACCGGGCGAACGTCGTCGACAAGATGCCCTGGGTGCTGCTGGTGGCGCTGGTGTTCACCTTCCTGGTGATGGCGGCGGCGTTCCGCTCGCTGATGCTCGCCGCGATCACCGTGGTGCTGAACGTGCTGTCCGCCGTGGCCTCCTTCGGGGTGCTCGCGCTGATCTTCCAGCGGACCTGGGCGGAGGGTCTGCTGGGCTTCGAGTCGACCGGGCGGGTGGTGGCCTGGCTGCCGTTGCTGCTGTTCGTGATCCTGCTGGGTCTGTCGATGGACTACCACGTGTTCGTGATCAGCCGGATCAGGGAGGCGGCGCGCGGCGGGCTCGGCATCCGGGAGGCGGTGGAGCAGGGCATCACCCGCACGGCCGGCGTGGTGACGAGCGCGGCCGTGGTGATGGTCTGTGTGTTCGCCCTGCTGGCCTCGCTCAACTTCATCGAGATGAAGCAGCTTGGGGTGGGCATGGCCTGCGCGGTGCTGCTGGACGCCACGCTCATCCGGATCGTCGTCCTGCCGTCGGTGGTGACGCTGCTCGGCTGGAAGACCTGGTGGCCCTCGCGCCTGGCCCGCCAGGACGAGACACGGCCGGTGCGCGTTCCGGCCACGGTGGCGGGGCGGGCCACGGTGTCGTGAGGCCGGGCGCTCGGCGGTGAGCGCCACGGCCCGGGGCGGCCGGGGAGACGGGTGACTCCGTCTCCCCGGCCGTTTCACGTGGTCCGGGGCGGGCTTGCCGGTGAATTCCGGCGGTGGAGTTCTTTGTCTGCGCCTTCGGTTGCCAGGGCGCTACACTCGGTCCCGCGTTCGACGGAAACAAGCCGACCGACTGTTTCCGGCGCACGCTGACGGGGGAAGCGGGGCGATCACGGGGAGTGGCCCTTATGCACGGTGACGACGGCCTGCCGTCGACTCGTTGGCAGTATCAGCTCGCCCAGGTGGAGTCGCTCTCGGAGCGCGAGAGGCAGGTCTTCTCGTTGCTCGGAGCAGGGTTATCGAATCGCGCGATCGCGGTCAGGTTGCGTGTGACGGAACGCACGGTGAAGGCCCATGTGGCGAGCATCCTGGCGAAGCTGAAAGTGGAATCCCGTCTTCAGGTGGGTCTCGTGGCCCAGGCTCACCTGCTCATGTACGAAGGTACAGTGCCTAACCGGCCAGATATGACTGATAATTGATCAGTTCTGACTCTCGGACGTTTCCCTGTGTCGGGCGCCGCTGATTGCGCCCACCCACGGTTCCGTGACCGCCCCGTGGGTCGCGAGGTGGGGGCTTGTGACCGGTTTTTATGAGTAGGGACGGGAATTTGGTGCACATCTCCATATTGGGTCCGCTGCTGATCGGGGATGGTCAAAGAACCATCGGTGTGCGGGCGAAGAAGATTCGCGTGATGCTGACCATGCTCGCGCTGAATCCTGGTCAAGTCGTCGGTTTCGACGAACTGATCGACGAACTCTGGGGCGAGGCCCCGCTGAAGAACACGCGGAACGCCTTGCAGGCGAATGTGCGGCGCATGCGGAAGTCGTTGGCCGAACTCGGCTTCCCGGACGGGGAGGAGGGACTGATCCGCACCGTCGACAACGGCTACATGCTCGACGTGCCGGAGGAGGCCCTCGACGCCTACCGCTTCCTGCGGCTGGCCGAACAGGGCGCCACCCTGGTCGCCCGGGAGCCGCACGAGTCCATCCGGCTGCTGCGGGAATCCCTCGCCATGTGGCGCGGGCCCGCCCTGCTCGACGTGAGCGACGGACCGCGCTGCCGGGCCGTGGCCCTGCGGCTGGACGAACAGCGCAAGACCGCGCGGGAGGATCTGATCCAGGCGCAACTCCAGGCCGGCGAGGCGGGGGTCGTCGTTGCCGAGCTGAAGCAGCTCCTGGCCCAGTATCCCGAACGCGAGCGGTTCAGCGAGCAGTTGATGATCGCGCTCTACCGGTGCGGACGCCAGTCCGAGGCCGTCGACATCTTCCACCGCACCCGCAAGTGGCTCGACGACGAACTGGGCCTCAAGCCGAGCCAGCGGCTGCACACCCTGTACCAGGCGATCCTGATGCAGGACCCCTCGCTGCTGTGACCGGACGAGGGATGATCGGCTGAACGGACGGACGGAGCGCCGGCGCCACCCAGGCCGCCGGCGCTCTCCCGTGCCCGCGCTCGCTCAGACCTCCCGCAGCGCGCTGTCGATGAGTGCGCCGATCCGCCGTACCGCCGTACCGCCCAGCATCTCCTCGTGCCCGCACGCGACCTCGTGCACGGTGAGCGGGCCGTCCAGGTACGGCCGCCAGCGCGCCGCCAGTTCGCCGGTGGGAGCCGGCTGCCCGTGCGCCGCCACGAACAGCGTCAGCGGGCCGGCGAACCGTCCGGGGGTGAACTCCCGCGCGATGTCGGTGTGGTGGCGCATCACCGTCATGAGCCGCTCCAGGTCCCGGTCCGCGACCGTCACGCCGCGTGCGTGGTGGGCGAGGAAGGCCGACCGGATCTCCTCGTCGGTGGGGTGCGGATCGCCGGGCGCCACCGGGAAGGCGTCGAGGGCCGCCAGGAACGCCACCCGTTCGCCCGCCGCCTGGAGCAGGACGGCCATCTCGTGCGCGACCAGCCCGCCGAACGACCAGCCCAGCAGGTGGTAGGGCCCGTGCGGCCGTACCCGCCGCACCCGTTCCACATACGCCGCCGCCAGCTCCCGCACGTCCGCCGGCCGGTCCCAGGCACCCGGCTCCGCCGCGACACCGTCGGACTGGAGTGCGTACACCGGCCGGTCCGGGTCGAGACGCGCGGCCAGCTCCGCGAACGGCAGCCCGAAGCCGACCCCGCCGTGCACGCAGAACAGCGGCGCGGCCGTGCCCTGCGGCCGGATCTCCAGCAGCGGTACGGCGACCGCCTCCCGGGCCCCGGCCGGGGTCGCGACCGCCGCCAGGGCCGCCACCGTGCGGTGCGCGAAGACATCGGACAGGGCGAGCGTCAGCCCGGCCTTGGCGGCCCGGCCGACCACCTCCACCGACCGCAGACTGTCCCCGCCCAGCGCGAAGAAGTCCCCGTCGGCACCGACCTCGTCCAGCCCCAGCACCTCGCAGAACACCTCCGCGAGCGCCCGCTCGGCCGGGGTGCGCGGGGCCTGCCCGGTGACGGCGGGCGCCGGGGCGCCGGGCGCGGGCAGGGCCCGGACGTCGAGCTTGCCGTTCGGGGTCAGCGGCAGCGCGGGCAGCGACACCAGCGCGGTCGGCACCATGTGCGCGGGCAGCGACTCGGCGAGGTACGCGGTCAGCACGGGCACGTCGACGGCGGCCACACCCGGTACCGGCACCACGTACCCGGTCAGCCGGCCGCCGCCGTCCGCCGGGGTCAGCACCACGGCGGCCTGCGCGATCACCGGGTGCCGGGTGAGCGCGGACTCGATCTCCCCCGGCTCGATCCGGAAGCCGCGCAGCTTGATCTGCTGGTCGGCGCGGCCCACGTAGTCCAGCTCGCCGTCCGCGCGCCGGCGCACCAGGTCCCCGGTGCGGTACATGCGGGTGCCGGGCGGCCCGTAGGGGTCGGCGACGAACCATTCCGCCGTGGTGGCCGGGCGGCCCCGGTAGCCCTGGGCCAGACCCGCGCCCGCGATGTACAGCTCGCCGGTGATCCCGTCCGGCACCGGCGCGAGGGCCGTGTCCAGGACGTACACGCGGACGTTGGGCAGGGGCCGGCCGATCGGCGGCCGGCCGCCGTCCGGGGCGAGCGGGGCGCTGAGGGTGGCGGCCACCGTGATCTCGGTCGGGCCGTAGGCGTTGCGCAGCGTCACCCGGGCCGCGGTGCGCTCCACGACGGCGGGCGGGCAGGCCTCCCCGCCGACCATCAGGCACAGGTCCGCGGGCAGGGCGGCCGGTTCCGGGAAGCGGCCGACGACGGTCGGCGGCAGCAGCGCGTGGGTGATCCGCTCCTCGGTGAGCAGGCCGGCGAGCAGCGGAGCGGACAGCCGGCTCTCGGCGGTGGCCGGCACCAGGGTGCCGCCGGAGAACAGCGAGGCGGCCAGCTCCCACACGGTCGCGTCGAAACTGAACGAGGCGAACTGGAGCACCCGGGTGTCCGGCCCGGTCCCCAGCTCCTCGCGGTGGTGGGCGACCAGGTGGGCCGCGCCCGCGTGCGGTACCGCCACCCCCTTGGGCCGACCGGTCGACCCGGACGTGTAGATGACGTACGCGGTGTCCCGCGCCGACAGCGGGCGTGTCCGCTCGCCGTCGGTGACGTCGGCGCCGGACAGGCCGGCGACGAGGTCCGCGGTGGCCGGGTCGTCCAGCACCACCCGGGCCGTGCCGTCCGGCACCCGGCCGGCGGACTCACCGGCGGTGAGGACGGCGGCCGGGGCCGCGTCGCCGAGCATGTACGCGATGCGCTCGGCCGGGTAGTCCGGGTCGACGGGCAGATAGGCCGCGCCGGTCTTCAGCACCGCCAGCAGCGCCGTCACGGCGAGCGGGGAGCGGGGCAGGACCAGCGCGACCACTTCACCCGGGCCGGCCCCGTGGCCGAGCAGCAGCCGGGCGAGCCGGTTGGCGTCCGCGTTCAGCCGCCCGTACGACACCTCCGCCCCGCCGGGCACCGCCAGCGCCGCACGGTCCGGTGCCGCCGCCGCGTGCGCCTCGAACAGCGCCGGGAGCGTCAGCTCCGGACGGGGGCGGGACGGGCCGTGCCCCCCGGCCAGCAGGGCGCGCCGCTCCTCGGGGGTGAGCAGGGCGAGGGCACCGATCGGCGCGCCGGGGGTGCGGGCCGCGTCGGCGAGGAGCACGGCCAGGGCACCGGCGAGGCGGTCCGCCGTGGCCCCGGTGAACAGGTCCGTGCTGTACTCCAGGCGGATGTCGAGCCCGGCGGGGCCGCCGTCGGTGCCACGGCGCTCCGTCACCTCGAAGGCCAGGTCGAACTTGGCCGTGCGGGAGGGCACCGGCTCCACGGTGGCCGTCAGGTCCGGCAGCGCGGGCAGCGGGTCGTCGCCCGGGGTGACGGAGAGCACCACCTGCACCAGCGGGTGCCGGGCCAGCGACCGCTGCGGCTTCAGCTCCTCGACGAGATGCTCGAACGGCAGCTCGGCGTGCGCGTACGCGGTCAGGTCCGTCTCCCGCACCCGCTCCAGCAGCGCCGCGAACGACGGGTCGCCGGAGGTGTCGGTGCGCAGCACCAGCGTGTTGACGAAGCAGCCGACCAGATCGCGCACCGCCTCGTCGGTCCGCCCGGCGACCGGGCTGCCCAGCGGGATGTCGGTGCCCGCGCCGAGCCGGGTCAGGACGGCCGCGAGACCCGCCTGGACGGCCATGAACAGGCTGGCACCGGCGTCCTGGGCCAGCGCGGCGAGCCGGGCGTGGGCGTCGGCGGGCAGCGTACGGGTGACCGCGGCGCCGCGCTGTGCGGACCGGGCCGGCCGGGAGAAGTCGGCCGGCAGCTGAAGCTCCTGCGGCATGCCCGCCAACACCTTGGTCCAGTGGGCGAGTTCGGCGGACAGCAGGCTGTCCGGGTCGTCCTTGGCGCCGAGCAGCACGCGCTGCCAGCGGGCGTGGTCGGCGTACCGCACGGGCAGCGGCGGCCAGTTCGGGGCGCGACCGGCCCGACGGGCCGCGTAGGCGGCGGTGAGGTCACGGGCGAGCGGCCCGAACGACCACCCGTCGGCGGCTATGTGATGCAGGGTCAGCGCCAGTACGTGCGTGTCGTCGCCGAGCGCGAACAGGCGTGCCCGCACCGGGACCCGGGCGGCCAGGTCGAACGGCTCGGCCGCCTCGGCGGCCAGCGCACCGGCCAGGGCGTCCTCGTCCGGCACCGGTACGACCTCAAGGCGGGCGTCCGCCTCCTCCGGAGCGAGCACCAGCGGCGCCGCCCCGGCGTCGGCCGCCACGAACAGCGTGCGCAGCGTCTCGTGCCGGGCGACCACATCCGCCACCGCCGCGCCCAGCGCCCCGGTGTCGAGCGGGCCGGACAGCCGTACCGCCAGCGGGATGTTGTAGCCGGCCCCCGCGCCCATCCGGTCGAGGAACCACAGGCGTTCCTGCGCGTACGACAGGACGTCCGGCGCCTCCGGGCGCGCCGCCGCGCGCAGCGCGGGCCGCGGCGCCGGGCTCCGCGTGCTCTTGTCGTCCCCGGCCAGGGCGCGTGCCAGTGCCTCGGCGGAGCGGGCGTCGAACAGCGTGCGCAGCGGGACCTCGGTCCCCAGCTCGGCCCGCAGCCGGTTGGCGACCCGGATCGCGGACAGCGAGTGGCCGCCGAGCGCGAAGAAGTCGTCGTCGGCCCCCACCCGGTCCAGACCCAGCACCTCGGCGAAGACCGCGCACAGCAGTTCCTCGCGCGCTCCGGACGGCGGCCGGCCCGTGCCCGCCCGCCGCTCGGCCGGGGCGGGCAGTGCCTTGCGGTCGACCTTGCCGTTGGGTGTCAGCGGCAGCTCGTCCAGGAAGACGTACACGGCAGGGACCATGTGCGTGGGCAACACCGCGGACGCGCGCTCCCGCAGCCGGTCGCGGTCGGTCCCTGCCGGTACGACATGGGCGACCAGGCGGGTGTCCCCGCTCCGGTCGGTGCGGGCGGTGACGACCGCCCGCTCGACGCCGGGCTGTGCGCCCAGCACGGACTCGATCTCGCCGAGTTCGATGCGGTGCCCGCGGATCTTCACCTGGTGGTCGGTGCGGCCCCCGTACTCCAGGGCCGTGCCGTCCGGCGACCAGCGCACCACGTCACCGGTGCGGTACATGCGGGTGCCGGGCGGCCCGAACGGATCGGCCGTGAACCGCTCGGCGGTCAGGCCCGGGCGGTTCAGGTAGCCACGGGCGAGACCGGCGCCGGCGAGGTACAGCTCGCCGAAACAGCCGTCGGGCACCGGGCGCAGCGCCGCGTCCAGGACGTAGGCCCGGGTGTTGGCGATGGGGCGGCCGATGGGCGGCGGGCCGGACGGCACCGGGGGCAGGGGCGCCGCCGTCGACCAGATCGTCGTCTCCGTCGGACCGTACACATTGGTGACCGACGCGCAGTGCGCGGTCAGCGAACGGGCCAGGGGTTCGGGCAGCGCCTCACCGCCGACGAGGGCCCGCAGCTCGGCGAGGGCCTGGGCGTGAGAGCCGGCGAGGGCCTGCCACAGGCTCGGCGTGGCCTGGAGCAGGGTGGCACCGCAGTCCCTGATCAGCGTCGCCAGGGCGGCCGGGTCGCGGACCGTCTCCCGGTCGGCGACGACCAGTTCGGCGCCCGCCGCGAGCGGTACGAACAGCTCCAGGTTGGCGATGTCGAACCCGAACGTCGTCACCGCGAGGAACCGGTCCGCCGCCGTCACCGCACAGCGCCGGCCCATGTCCGCGACCAGGTTCACGAGCGCGCCGTGCGGAACGACCACACCCTTCGGCCGGCCGGTCGAGCCGGAGGTGTGGATGACGTAGGCCGGGTGGTCGGCATGGGGAGGGAGGGGTGCGGGGTCCGCGGGGCCGGCGGGAGAGGGCGGGGGCGTGGCCGGGGCCGCGGGGGGCGTCGGGTGTGCGGTCGGTGCCGTGGTGGCTGACGGCGGTGGGGTGGCCGGGTGGGTGGCGGGCGGTGTTTCGGGGTGCGCCGGGTGGGTGGGCAGTGGGTCCTCGTCCAGCACCCACAAGGGCCCCGTGAGCGGCGTGCCCATCGTGTCCAGCAAGGGGCGGATCCGGTGGTGGGTGAGGGTGACCACCGGCGTGGCGTCCGCCAGCATGAGGCGCAGGCGCTCCGCCGGGTGGTCCGGGTCGAGCGGCAGGTAGGCCGCGCCCGCCTTCAGCACGGCCAGCGCCGCCACCACCAGATCGGCCGACCGGTCCAGCGCGAGCCCGACCAGCCGCTCCGGACCGGCGCCCGCCGCCCGCAGCGCCGCCGCCAGCCGGTCCGCCCGCTCGTGCAGCTCCCGGTACGTCAGCCGCTCGGTGCCGCAGCGCAGCGCCGGGGCGTCGGGCGTGCCCGCGGCCCACCGCGTGAGCAGCGGTGCCAGCCACGGCCCCGGCACCGGCTCCTCCGTGCGGTTGCGGTCCGTCAGGACGCGGCCCGCCTCCCCGGCGTCCAGCAGGTCCAGCCGGCCGCACGGCTCGTCCGGCCGGCGCACCGTCTCCTCCAGCAGCCGGACGAGACACCGCCCGACGCGGCGCGCCTCGGCCTCCGGGACGAGCGCCGGCAGATGGTCGACGGCCAGCTCGAACGGCTCACCGGGGAACACGGTCACGGTCAGCGGGTAGTGGGTGGCGGAGCGGATGTCCACGCCGGTCACCCGGGGTCCCGACAGGGCCGGTTCCGCATCCGGCCCGCCCATCGGATAGTTCTGGAACAGCAGCACCGTGTCGAACAGCTCACCGCGCACCGCCGTCCCCTGCTGGATCTCCGCCAGCGGCAGGTGCTCGTGCGCCAGCAGCCCCGTCCGCGCCCGCTGTACCCGCTCGAACAGCTCCGCCGGGGTCAGCCGGGCGGTCACGTCGGCGCGTACCGGCAGCGTGTTGGCGAACAGGCCCACCATCCGCTCGACGTCCGGCAACTGCGCCGGCCTGCCGGAGGCGACGGTTCCGAACACCACCGTGTCCTGCCCGGTCAGCCGGGACAGCAGCAGCGCCCAGCAGCCCTGCACCACCGCGCCGACCGTCAGCCCCCGGGACCGGGCGAAGCCGGCCAGCGCGGAGGAGACCCCGGGCGGCACGTCGACGGTGACCCGCCGCGGCAGCCCGGTACTCCCGCCGGCCCCCGCGGTCGTGGCTCCGCCGGTGTCCCCGCCCCCCGGCACCAGCCGCGTCGGCTCCGTCACCCCGTCCAGGGCCCGGCGCCACGCCTCCCGGGCCGTCTCCTCGTCCTGCCTGCCCAGCCAGGCGAGGTAGGCCTGGTACGGCGGGGCCGCCGGCCGGTCCGGCAGCGTGCCGCCGTCCCGGAACCGCACGAAGGTCTCGGCGAGTTCACGGGTGAGGGTGGCCATCGACCAGCCGTCCACCAGGATGTGGTGGACCGTCCACAGCAGCCGGGCCCGTCCGTCGTCCGCCCGCAGCAGCAGGAAGCGGTGCAGCGGTGGCCGGGCCAGGTCGAAGCGGCGCAGCCGCTCCTCGCCGGTGGCCCGGTCGAACCCGGCGGCGGGCAGCTGCCGCTGCGACCACGGCAGCTCCACCGACCGGGGCAGCACCTGGACGGCCTCGCCGCTCCTGCGGTGCCGGAAGCACGCCGCCAGATTCGGGTACCGGTCGAGCAGCGCGCCCGCGGCGCCCCGCAGCGCCTCCGCGTCCGCGTCGGTCACGTCCGCGAGGTCGAGCACCAGTTGCAGCGCGTACACGTCCGTGGCGTCCCGGTCGTACGCGGACAGGAACAGCAGCCCCTGTTGCAGCGGCGACAGCGGGAGGACTTCACTGATGGCGGATTGCCGGTTCAAGCCGTGCTCCTCACGGAAGAGCGGGGATGAGCGCGGGAACATTTCCGGCCCGCACGATTCCAACCGGACGACGATTTCACGAGCACACTGACGAACAACTGACCGCCAGCTGACACCTCGCGGGCGCGCCGACATGGCCGGAAACCGTCAGCAAACCGTCAGTCCACGGTCAGTGCACGTCGACAGGCTTGCCGGCGAGGCCCATTCGCCGCCGAAGGCCAGGAGTGCCAGTGCCGGTCATCACCGCGTCGCACGAATTCGAAGTCAGCGACCTTTTCGTGAATCTTCAGCCGCTGTTCGGGCGCCGCCTGTTCCTGAAGATCGAGGGATTCAACTTCGCCGGATCCATCAAACTCAAGGCCGCCCGCGAGATGGTCGCCCAGGCGGAGGCCGCGGGCCGGCTCCGCCCGGGTTCCACCCTCGTGGAGTCCTCGTCCGGCAACACGGGCGTCGCGCTCGCCCTGCTCGCGGCGAGCCGCGGCTACCGCTTCCTGTGCGTGACCGACACCCGCTGCAACGCGGTGACCCGGCGCACCATGGAGTCCCTCGGCGCCGAGGTCCACGTCGTCACCGAACCGCACGAGACCGAGGGCTTCCTCGGCGCGCGGATCCGCCACGTCAAGGCACTGCTCGCCGCCGACGACTCCCGGGTGTGGCTGAACCAGTACCTCAGCCCCGGCAACTGGATGGCCCACTACCGCACCACGGCCCCCGCCATCGCCCGCCAGTTCCCCGACCTGAACGTGCTGTTCGTCGGCGCCGGCACCACCGGCACCCTGATGGGCTGCGCCCGCTGGTTCCGGGAACGCCGGCCCTCGGTGCGGGTGGTGGCCGTCGACAGCATCGGCTCCGTCACCTTCGGCGGACCGGCCGGCACCCGGCACATCCCCGGCCTCGGCACCAGCGTGCGGCCGGCGCTGCTCGACGAGAGCCTGGTCGACGCCGTGGTGCACGTGCCCGAGGCGGCCACCGTGCGGACCTGCCGGACGCTGATGCGGCACGGCTTCCCCGTCGGCGGCTCCACCGGGACCGCGGTGACCGGCGCCCTGCGCTGGCTGGAGGAGCACTACGGCGACGGGGCCGGCGGGGTCCGCGAGCAGATCACCGCGGTCACCATCTCGCCCGACCTGGGCGACCGCTACATGGAGACCGTCTACCACGACGAGTGGGTGCGCGGTGCCTTCGGCCCCGGCCCGCTGACCGGGCCGGCGGCGGACCGGACCGGCCGGGACGGCACGGGCGAGCTGACGCCGGCCGCCGCTGCCGCCGCCGCGGACTGAACGGGCCGGTCGGGGCTGACTTCGAGAATGACGGAGAGCAAAGCGATGACGACAAACCGAGGCGCCGTCCTCCCGCTCACCGCGGCGCAGGCCGAGATCTGGTTCGACGAGCAGTTCGCCACCGGACCGCTCGGCTACAACATGGCCGACTACATCGACCTGCGCGGCCCGCTCGACACCGGGCTGCTGGAGCGGGCGCTGCACCGCCTGGGACACGAGGCCGAGGGACTGCGCGTGCAGTTCGTGGAGGAGGCGGGCGCCCCCGGCCAGATCATCCGGCCGCTCGCCCGGCTCCCGCTGCGGAAACTCGACTTCAGCGACGGACCCGACCCGCTCGGCGCCGCCGGGCGCTGGATGCGCGCCGACCACGCCGACCCGCTCCGGATCACCGACTTCCCGCTGTTCCGGGGCGCGCTGCTCACCCTCGGCCCCGAGCACCACCTGCTCTACCTGTGCATGCACCACATCCTGGCCGACGGCTTCAGCCGCGCCCTGCTCTACCCGAAGCTCGCCGCCCTCTACACGCGGCTGGCCGCCGGCGAGGACGACGCGGCCCTGGACGCCGACTCCATCCCCGCCTTCCACCAGTTGC
Source organism: Streptomyces canarius (assembly GCF_014650735.1). Taxonomy (NCBI): domain Bacteria; kingdom Bacillati; phylum Actinomycetota; class Actinomycetes; order Kitasatosporales; family Streptomycetaceae; genus Streptomyces; species Streptomyces canarius. Next base: position 1,162 of record NZ_BMVN01000008.1, on the reverse strand, counting down.
TGGACGGCGAACGCCGCTACCTGGAGTCCCCGCACGTCGACCGCGACCGCGCGTACTGGACCGGCCGCCTCACCGCCTCCGGCGACGGCCCGGCACCCGAACTCGTCTCGCTCTCCGACCGCGACCCGGCCCCCGGCCGCAGCGCCCTGCGCCACACCACCCGGCTCAGCCCCGAGGCCACCGGGGCGCTGCGGGACCTCGCCCGGACCGGCAAGGTCACCCTGCCCGTCCTCATGGTCGGCGCCATGGCCGCCTACACCCAGCGGGTCACCGGAGTCACCGAGCCGCTGCTCACCCTCCCGGTCACCGGCCGTACCGGCGCGGTCGCCCGCGAGATCCCCGGCATGCTCGCCAACTACCTGCCGCTCGCCGTGCGCGTCCGTCCCGAACTGACGGCCCCGCAGCTGCTGCGGCGGGCCTGGACCGAGGTGTCCGGCGCCCTGAAGCACCAGCGGTACCGCGCGGACAGGATCCGCCGCGACATCGGCCTGCGCACCGACGACCGGCGCGTCTTCGGCCCCTTCATCAACGTCCTCAACCAGGACCCGGCGCTGGCCTTCGGCGACTGCCCGGGCACGGTCGTCAACCTGTCCACCGGCATCGTCAACGACCTCATCGTGACCGTCCTCAACACCGTCGACGGCACGATGGAGATCCACCTCGACGGCAACCCGGAGCTGTACACCGACGCCGAACTCGCCGCCCACCTGGCCCGGTTCGAGGCGTTCCTGGCCGACCTCGCCGCGCTCCCCGCCGACCAGCCCCTCGCCCGCCTCGGCCTGCGCGCGCCCGGCGAGCCGGTCGGCCTGCTGGGCACCTGGGACCCGGAGGCCGAGCGTGCAAGGTACGAGGGCCTGGTCGAGCGGGTGCGCGCGGTGGCCGCCCGCACCCCGGACGCCGTCGCCGTCACCGACGGCACGGGCAGTGTCACCTACCGGGAGCTGCTGACCCGGGCCGCCGGCGTCGCCGCCCGTCTGACCGCCGCCGGGTTCCGTCCCGGCTCGGTGGCGGCGATGCTCGCCGACCCCGGGGTGCCGTTCGTGGCCGGTGTGCTCGCCGTACTCGCCGCCGGCGGGGCGTATCTGCCGCTGGACCCGGCGGCCCCGGCGGCCCGCAACGCGTCCCTGCTCGCCGACAGCGGCGCCCGCCACCTCCTCACCGG